>DATNIU010000085.1:0-36751 GCA_035604275.1 Streptosporangiaceae bacterium
TGGCCGCCGAGTCCAGGACGGCACGTGCGGCCGCCAGCGCCGCTGCTGGTCCGCCTGCCGCGCCGGATCCGTCCTCCGCTGTCAGCTCGGCTCCCGCCGCGTGCTCGACCGCCTGCCGCGCGGCCCGCAGTGCCCTGGGCAGCGCCAGCGCCGTGACCCGTTCGGCCGCCGACAGGTAGACGTTCCTGCTCGAGGTCGCCAGGCCGTCCGGGTCGCGGACGGTCGGCACGGCGGCGATCTCCACGCCGAGATTCAGCTCGGCCGTCATCCTGCGGACCAGTGCCAGCTGCTGGGCATCCTTCTCACCGAAGACCACCGTCTGCGGGCCGACCAGATGGCACAGCTTCAGCACCACCGTGAGCACGCCGTCGAAGAACCCAGGCCGCGACGCTCCTTCGAGTACCCGCCCCATCGCGCCGGGGCTGACCGTGATCATCTGGCCGGACGGGTACATCTGGTCCGGGTCGGGCGCGAACACCACGGCCGCGCCCTCCTCGCCGCAGACCGCCAGATCGCGCTCCAGCATGCGCGGGTAGCGGTCCAGGTCCTCACCCGCGCCGAATTGCAGCGGGTTCACGAACACCGAGACCACCACCGACCCGCGCGGCCGCGCGAGCTGGATGGCCCGTCGCAGCAGGGCCCGGTGCCCGTCGTGCAGCGCGCCCATGGTCGGCACCAGGACCACCGGCGACGGCAGGCAGGCGCGGGCCGCGGCCAGCCCTGCCATGGTGCGGGCCAGCATCGGGATCATGCCGGCGGCCCGGACAGGACGCCGAGCAGCCGTTGCGCGTCCGGGGCCGCCAGAGTGCCAGCGGCGAGCGCCCGGTCCGCGGTCAGCCTGGCCAGGGCCAGGTAGGCCGGAAGTGCCTCGGGGGCCGCGGCTGTGATCGCCGCCACGTGAGCCGCGATGGTCTCCGCGTCGCCGCGGGCGACCGGTCCGGTCAGAGCCGCGTCACCGAGCGCGAGCACATTCTCGAGCGCGGCGGCCAGCAGCGGGCCCAGCATCCGGGACGGCTCGGCCACACCTGCCTCCCGCAGCATGTCGGCGGCCTGAACCACCAGGGTGACCAGGTGGTTGGCGGCACTGGACAGCGCGGCGTGGTAGGTGCCGCGCCGGTCCTCGGCAATGAATACCGGCTCGCCGCCCATCTCCATCACCAGCACCTCCGCCACCGGCCGGAGCTGGTCAGGGGCGGTGACGCCGAAGGAGATGCCTGCCAGCTTCTCGACGTCGTCGTCACGGCCGGTAAAGGTCATCACCGGGTGCAACGCCAGCGGAAGCGCACCCCGGCGGGCGGCCGGCTCAAGCACCGCAAGCCCGTGCCGGCCGCTCGCATGCACGAGCAGCCGGCCTTCCACCGGCGCGCCGGTGGAAACCAGGCCGGCTACCAGGCCAGGCAGCGCGTCGTCGGGCACCGTCAGCAGCACCAGATCGGCCTGGGCAAGAACGTTCTCTGGCGTCGCGATCGCGGTCCCGGCAAGCCTGCGGCTGACCCGGCCTAGAGACGCCTCAGAGACGGCGGAGGCCGCCACCACCCGGTGCCCGGCCCGGGCCAGCGCGACGGCCATGGCGGTGCCCGCCCGGCCAGCGCCCACCAGGCCGACCGCTAGCTCGGCCGGATGCGGCCGCTCGGCCGGACGCGAGCTCCCGGCCGGACGCTGGGGTTCCGCAGGCCCGGAACCAGCCTTCGCCAGCTGGTCGTCATCTCGCATCGGGATCCAGTCCTCGCAGGTACCGGTCGGCCGTGATCAGCATAGTCAGCGCCGCCGGCGTCAGGGCCGGCGCCCGCGCTGGCCGTTTTCCGAGGGCAGGTCGTCGTCCTCGGGCGGCTCGGGTGCGCGGCAGGACCGTTCAAGGTAGAGCGCGGCGCCCGCGAGCGCGATCGCCGCGAGCAGCGTGGCCCCGGCCGCGACCGCGTCATGCCGGAAGGCCGGCTTGTCCAGCGAGCTGATCGCGTAGACCCCGAGGCCGGTGGCCAGGCCGCCGAAGATGGTCGCCGCCGTCGAGCTTGCCTTGGCGAAAGCGGCCAGCCTGGGGATCGCCAGCGGCTGCACCGGCTTGCCGCCCGGCCGGCCGTACAGGCGCTCACGCAGGTTCCGGCCGGTCAGCCACTCGCCGACGGCCAGCAGGGCGAGCGCAGGCACCGCCGTCCACGGCAGCGGCGGCAGATCGGAGAAGGTGGCCCTGACCAGGAGCCAGGTCAGTACCGCGATGACCGCTGCTAGGGCCAGCAGGACCCATGGTCTGGTCGGCTGCATCGCCTCACCCCTGGTTGCCGGCGTCGGCCCGGGCGACCCGCAGGCGCACTCCGGCCAGCCGCCAGACGCCTTCCATGCCGACGCCGGCCAGCAGGTCGGCGACCGCTCCCGCGCCGGGAAGGTACCCGCCGGGGTCAACCTCATGCCACGGTGCGAGCACGAAGGCTCGCTCGTGAGCGCGAGGATGCGGCAAGGTCAGCACCGGGTTGTCGCTGACCTCGTCGCCGCAGGCGATCACGTCGATGTCCAGCGTGCGCGGCCCCCAGCGCACCGTGCGGTCCCGGCCCGTGGCGCGCTCGGCGGCCAGGCACCGGCCGAGGATCAGGAAGCTGGGCAGGTCACTGACGGCGATCATGACCGCGTTCAGGAAGTCGGGCTGCTCCGGGCCGCCGATCGGGCTGGTCTGATAGACGCTGGAGACCGCGATATCGGCCAGTCCGGGCTCGGCGGCGAGCGCGTCGATCCCGCGCTGCATGTTCTCCAGCCGGTCGCCCAGGTTGCTGCCCAGCGAGAGGACCACCCGCCGGCCGCCGGAAGCCGCGTTCGTCACGTCCTGCCCCGCCTGATCGTCAGGGTCACGTCCAGGAACGGCGGACCGATTGGCGCGTTCGGCTTGTGCACGGTGATCTCCGCCTGGCTAACCCGCTCGTCTGCCAGGCAGGCCGCCGCCAGCCGGTCCGCCAGGGTCTCGATCAGCGCCACCGGCTGGCCGGCGATGATCTCGGCCAGCCGCGAGGCGAGCTCGCCATAGTCGACCGTGAGCGCCAGGTCGTCGGCGGCGGCCGCCGCCCTGGTGTCCAGCCAGAGCACCGCATCGGCGACGAACTCCTGGCCATCCGCCCGCTCGCTCGGCAGGACCCCGTGCCGTCCGAAGGCGCGCAGGCCGAGCAGGCTGATCCGGTCGAGGCCGGTCACCTGGCCGGCTCCTGCAGCCATCGCGCCGCGATCCGGGCCGCGTCGAGGTTGCCGGGCACCGCGTGCACTCGCACGCACCAGGCGCCGGCCGCGGCGGCTAGCGCGGTGAGCGCCACGGTGGCGTCGTCGCACTCGGCGAAAGGCCGCGGCGTGCCCTCATCGTCGGCGAGCAGCCGGCCGATGAAGCTCTTCCTCGACGCGCCGACCAGGACGGGGAAGGGCGCTTCCGGACCGGCCAGGCAGCCAACCTCGCGCAGCCTGGCAAGGATTGCCCAGTTGTGCTCGGGCAGCTTGGCGAAGCCGAGGCCAGGATCGACGATCAGCTGCGCCGGGTCCACGCCGGCCGAGGTGAGCGTCCCAACCCGGCAGGCGAGCTCATCGCGGACCTCGCTGACGACATCGCGGTAGACGGCTCGTCGCTGCATGCCGGCGCTTTGCCCGCGCCAGTGCATCACGACGTACGGCACCCGTGCCTCGGCGACCAGGCCAGCCATTCTCTGGTCGGACTGGCCGCCGCTCACGTCGTTGACCATCCTGGCGCCGCGCTTCAGGGCGAGCTCGGCCACCGGCGCTCGCATCGTGTCGACGCTGACCAGCACCCCGGCCTGCGCCAGCGCGGCGACCACCGGGCCGACCCGGCGCAGCTCCTCGTCCTCGGCGATCCGCTGCGCGCCCGGCCGGGTGGACTCGCCGCCGACATCCACGATGTCGGCGCCCTGGCCGGACAGGGTCAGCCCGTGGGCGATCGCCGCGTCGGCGGAGAACCACTTGCCGCCATCGGAGAACGAGTCGGGAGTCACGTTGACGACGCCCATGACCAGGCACCTGGCCGCGACGGGGATCCCCGCTGGGCGCATCTCCGGACTGGTCATGGCCGCCAATCTACAAGGCGCCCGGGGCGGGCGGCCGCAAGCATGCCGCCGGCGCGGGCCATCGCGAAGTCGGGCTGGCGCTGCCGCCTAGTCGACGGCAGCGGACTGGCGCACCGCGTTCCTCCGCCGCGACCTCAGCGGACTGGCCAGTTTCCGCCAGATCCTGCGCAGCTCGATCGTCGGCCATACCAGGAAGGCCTCCGCCTCAAGGGCGGCCAGGCCGATCCGCACCGCGTCGCGAGTCCCGGGGAAGACCATGAAGCGGGGAACCCACTCGGGGCAGAACTTGGCGTTGAACTTATAGAGCGACTCGATCTGGAACCACCGCGACATGAAGAGCAGGACCCGGCGCCAGGCACGGAGGATCGGCCCGGCGCCGATCCGCTCGCCGCGTTCAAGCGCCGCCCTGAAGGCCGCGAAGTTCAGCGAGATGCGCTTGACCCCGAGTCCTGGCGCCGCCTTGATCGCCTCGACGATCAGGAAGTCGTTCAGGCCGGGCTGCGCCGACCGGTCCCTGCGCATCAGGTCGAGCGACAGGCCGTCGGCGCCCCACGGCACGAATTGCAGGAGCGCCCGTAGCACGCCGTCCTGGGTGGCCGTCACGATCACGCAGCGATCGTCGCCCGCGCCGCCGATCCGGCCCAGGGCCATCGAGAAGCCGCGCTCGGTCGGGTTCCCGCGCCAGGAGTCGGCCTGCCGGGTCAGCCTCGTCAGCTCCTCGGCTGGCACGTCGCCGACGCGGCGGACCTCGGCCGCGTAGCCGGCCCGGGCGACCCTGGTCACCATCTGCCTGACATTGCGCATCTGGCGGCCCTGGAGCGAGAAGCCGGCCGCCTGCACGATCGCCTCGTCACCAAGCTCGAGCGCCGTCAGGTCCCCGCTCCTGCACCACACCTCGGCGCCGAGCTCGCTGCAGCCGACCACGGCCGGGACCCACGCATGCCTGGATGCCTCGTCCAGGAATGCGTGGATCGCACCTGGCCAGGCCTCGGGATCGCCGAGCGGATCGCCGCTGGCGAGCATGACGCCCGACACCACGCGATATCCGATGCAGGACTTCTGGGTCGGTGACCAGATGATGCTCTTGTCGTCGCGCAGCGCGAAATACCCCAGCGAGTCGGAGTCGCCATGGCGGTCGAGCAGCAGCCTGACGCCGGCCGCGTCGCTCGCTCCGAGCCGCTGCATCGGCTCGGCCGGGCGCAGGAACAGGTAGGCCGTGACGACCAGCGTCAGCACGCCAAGCGTGATGGTCAGGATGCCGAAGAAGTCACCGCGAATGTCCTGAGCGAAATGAATGGGAACTGGCGGGCTCGCTCCGACCAGGCCGTAGAGCACGGCCTGGAAGCGCTCGGGGATGGTGTAGTTCGTGACCAGGCCGCGCATCGCGATGAAGGCAAGGCCGATCGCGATGTCGGCCGCGAGCAGGGCGATAAACGCGCCGAGAGCCCGCCATCGGGTGCGCGGGTCGCCGACCGCGTAGAACTCTGCACGGTAATACCATCCGAAACCAACCAGTATGGCGGTAATCCCGAATCCGATCAGGACCGTGGTGATCCCGATGTTGGTGGTGACATGGTGGAGCAAGCGGATCAGGTTGACCACGGCGGCGACGATCAGCAACGTCATGACCGCCTGCCAGGACCGGTGCTTCCGCCGCCGCAGCCCGTGCGACAGCATGAGCAGCAGCAGGCCGATGACGACCAGAGCGGTCTTGGTCAGGCTGCTGGTCAGCGACAGCGTGATGGGCGCCACCCCGGACAGCCGGTGCAGCCGGCTGTGAACGTGAACGTGCAGCTGCTTGTAGAGGTCAGCGTTGACGCTCACGAGGATGAACGCGAGTCCGGCCAGCAGCACCACCCAGCTGGCCGTCAGCGGCACCCAGCGAAGCTGAAGACGGCGGTCACCCTTCCGCTCGGCGCCGTTCCGCTCGGCGCCGTTCCCATCAGCGCCGTTCCGATCCTGGGGCGCGGGCCGGTCGGCCGGCCGCTCCGCGGGGTTCTCCGTGCGCTCGGCACCCTGCTTCCGGGACCTGGACTGCTCATCACGCGACGGATCAGCGCATGCCTGCCCGGCAGGCGGCGAAGCCGGCCGCTGCACATTTCCGGATTCGGGCTCTGCCGGTCCTGGCCCGCTGCGGTCTGTCATCTCCGACGTGTAGGTTCGGCCCCGGCTCACGGGGGATCAGCGTAGTCATTAGCGGGCACGCCGTGCGGGCAAATGCCAGTGCCCGCCGATTAGTGGCGGGCCATAAGCAGGCTCATGGCTTCTGCCCTCGTCCCATCTGAAGTGCGGAAGCAACCACGAACCGCGGACGTGACGGTCTTGGCTCCTGGTTTGCGCACCCCTCGCATGGTCATGCACAGGTGCTCTGCCTCCACAACAACGATAACTCCACGGGGCTCGAGAACCTCCATCAGCGAATCAGCGATTTGGCTGGTCATCCGTTCCTGCACCTGCGGACGGCGCGCATACAGGTCCACCAGCCTGGCCAGCTTCGACAGGCCGGTGATCTGGCCCTTCGCGTTCGGTATGTACCCGAGGTGCGCGTGCCCGAAGAAAGGAATCAGGTGGTGCTCACAGGTAGCGAACATCTCGATGTCGCGTACCAGCACCATCTCGTCGTGGTTGGCGTCGAATACGGTCGTGAGGACGTCGGCTGCCCGCTGGCCCAGGCCGGCGAACTGCTCGGCGTATGCCCTGGCTACCCGTTGCGGCGTGTCCCGCAAGCCGTCCCGGCCCGGATCTTCCCCGATCGCCAGCAGGATCTCGCGGACGGCGCGTTCGATCCGCTGAAGATCGATGGGCTGGCTCAATGAGAGGTGCCGCGCGGGCCGTCATCCGGCGACCCCCGGTCGCGGGTGTCCGAACCAAATGGATCGCCGATCGAATTCCAGCCGTGCGAGCCATGGCCGCGAGCGTCGGAACCGAATGGACCGCCAAGCGGATCCATGCCGAGCGGATCCGCGATCGACCCGGGTGCGGCGCCAGGGTACCCGCCGGAGGAGCGGCCTGGCGCCTGGCCGTTCCCTCCGACCGGCAGTTCCTTGCCGTCAGCGGCCGCGGTCAGCGCCAGCTCCTTGGGCGTCAGCACCGGCGGTCGGTCGGACGGCATCCGCTTGCCGTAGCCCGTGTAGGAACCGCGGGACGGCCGCTTCTGCACCGGTCCGAAGATCTCGAGCACCTGGACCCTGGACAGGGTCTCGTGCTCCATCAGCTGCAGCACCAGGCTGTCGAGCACGTCCCGGTACTGGACCAGGACATCCCACGCCTCGTCGTGAGCCGCCTCGATCAGCCGCCTGACCTCGTCATCGATCGCCGAGGCGATCTCTTCCGAGTAGTCACGGGCGTGCGACATCTCGCGGCCGAGGAACGGCTCCGAGTCGCCGGTGCCGAACTTGCGCGCGCCGAGCCGCTCGCTCATCCCGTACTCGGTCACCATGCCGCGGGCGATCTGCGACGCCTTCTCGATGTCGTTCGCCGCCCCGGTCGTCGGCTCGTGGAAGACGAGCTCCTCGGCGGTGCGGCCGCCAAGCAGCATCGCCAGCTGGTCCATCATCTCGGCCCGGCTGACCAGGAACTTGTCCTCGGCAGGCGCTGACGCGGTGTAGCCGAGCGCCCGGCCGCGCGGGATGATCGTGATCTTGTGTACCGGATCCGCGTTCGGCATCGCGTGCCCGACCAGGGCGTGACCGCCCTCGTGGTAGGCGATGATCTTCCGCTCCTTCTCCGACAGCAGCACGCTCTTGCGCTTCGGCCCGGCGGTGACCCGGTCGATGGCCTCCTCGAGGCAGTACATCGTGATCTGGGTCTGGTTGCCGCGCGCCGTCAGCAGCGCGCCCTCGTTGATCACGTTGGCGAGGTCCGCGCCGGTGAAACCGGGGGTCCGGCGGGCGATTATGTCCAAGTCGACGTCGGGCGCGAACGGCTTGCCGCGGGCGTGCACCCGCAGGATGCCCTTCCGGCCGGTCAGGTCCGGCTGGGCGACGACGATCTGGCGGTCGAACCGGCCGGGCCGGAGCAGCGCCGGGTCCAGGATGTCCGGCCGGTTGGTGGCCGCGATCACGATCACGCCGCCCTTGGTGTCGAAGCCGTCAAGCTCGACGAGCAGCTGGTTCAGGGTCTGCTCGCGCTCGTCGTGACCGCCGCCGAAGCCGGCGCCGCGGTGCCGGCCGACAGCGTCGATCTCGTCCACGAACACGATGGCCGGAGCGTTCGCCTTGGCCTGCTCGAACAGGTCCCGCACCCGGGAGGCGCCGACGCCGACGAACATCTCGACGAAGTCCGACCCCGAGATGGAGTAGAACGGCACGCCCGCCTCGCCTGCGACCGCACGGGCCAGCAGGGTCTTTCCGGTCCCCGGCGGGCCGTAGAGCAGCACGCCCTTCGGGATCTTCGCGCCGATGGCCTGGAACTTGGCCGGGGTCTGGAGGAACTCCTTGATCTCCTCGAGTTCCTCGATCGCCTCGTCGGCGCCGGCCACATCGGCGAACGTGGTCTTCGGAGTGTCCTTGGTGATCAGCTTCGCCCGGGACTTGCCGAAGTTCATGACCCGCGAGCCGCCGCCCTGCATCTGGTTCATGAACACGAAGAACAGCAGGAAGATCACGATGAACGGCAGCCAGCCGAGCAGCACGCTGAGCAGCGAGTTGCTCTGCGGGTTGTTGGCCTTGTAGACGTCGGGCGGCAGCGTGCGGGCCGCGACCTGGCGATCCATCGACTGGGTGAGCGCCTGGCCCTGGTTGCCTACCCAGGTCGCCTCGAGCGCCTGGCCGCTCTTCGTGATGATCTGGATGATCTGGGTGTTGTCGTTCAGGATCGCCGATTTGATCTTGCCATTCTCGACCAGGCTGACGACCTGGGAGGTGGACGTCTGCTGGTACGTCTGGCCGGAGCCGACGAACTTGAGCACCACGATGAGCAGGACGAAGACGAGCAGGATGGCGAGCATCCAGCCGCGGAAGATGCGCTTCAGGTCCATCGATTAACGGCCCCGCCGGTCCGGGGCCGGTCCCTCCTGCCGAGCCTTGAGTCCCGCCGGCCTGCCGGCAGGAGCGCCTTGCGTCCGAGCATCCATGCGCGGTATTCCCTCTCTCCGCGCCATGACGCGCGAAATACCGACGGTACACCGCGCTGGCTCGCACCAGCACGTAGGCGGCGCTTCGCCAAAGCCGCGTGCCCTATGCTCCGCCTCTACCCCATCTAAACGTGAATCAACTTCCGATGTGTTCCCGCTTGAGGAAAGCACGTACCGGCAATGCCCGGCGCGCGCGCCGTCCCCCGGCCCGCATGCCCCTCAGCCGCCGTAGGCGTGCGGGGCGAGCGTGCCGATGAACGGCAGGTTGCGGTAGCGCTCGGCGTAGTCCAGACCGTATCCGATCACGAACTCGTCGGCGATCTCGAAGCCCGTGTAGGCCACGTCCACCTCCATCTTGGCAGCCGCGCGCTTCCGCAGCAGAACGCAGACCCGGACCGAGGCCGGCTCGCGCGACCGCAGGTTCTGCATCAGGTAGGAGAGCGTCAGGCCGGAGTCGACGATGTCCTCGACTACCAGCACATGCCGGCCGCCGATATCGGTGTCGAGATCCTTGAGTATCCGCACGACGCCGGAGGACGTGGTGCCCGACCCGTACGACGAGATCGCCATCCAGTCCATGCTGACCGGCAGGTGCATGGCGCGGGCCAGGTCGGCCATCACCATGACCGCGCCCTTGAGCACGCCGACGAGCATGAGTTCGCGGCCGGCGTAATCGGCGTCGATCTCCGCCGCGAGCTCCGCGATCCTGCGCTGCAGTTGCTCCGGCGTGATCAGCACCTCCAGCAGGTCCGAGCCCATGTCCGTCGCGTCCACCCGGCCTCCTCATGCTCCGGCGCTGAAGTGCAGCCTGTCATGCCGCCGCCGGCACCGCACGCCGCCGGGCAGGTCGATCCAGCTCTGACCGTGCCAGCCGGTCACCAGCGCGTCCATGTCGGCGACGTGCTTCGCGGTGAGCGCTCCGGCCGGCGATCCGGCCGCGATGGCGGCCATCCTCAGCAGTCTCGTCCTGATCGCCGGGGGCAGCGCCGCTAGCTCGGCGGTATCCAGAGGCTGCACGTCAGTCGCGCGCCAGTCAATCGCGCCCGTCTGGATAGCACGATCCTCCGGTCGGCACGCGCCGGTCTCCGGCGGCCCGTCCGCGGCAACGCTGCTACCGCCAGGGGTACCGTGGCCCGCCGCTCGCCCGTCCCTGGCGGCGCCGTCCGGCGAGCAGCCGTCCACGAGGCCGGATCCTGGCTCTTGCATCCCGGCATTCAGCAGCGAAACGGCTCGCTCAGCGGCGATGCCGTCCAGAGCGTCGGCGTCGGCCCTGAGCTGGTCGGCGGTCCTGGCCAGCGCCTCGGTGACGCCTGGACCGAGTAGCTCCTCCAGCAGCGGCAGGATCCGGGTGCGGACCCGGACCCTGGCGTACCCGGAATCGGAGTTGTGCGGGTCTTCCCACGCCTGCAGGCCAGCGGCCGCGCACGCTGCCGTCGTCTGCTCCCGGCGCAGCCCGAGCAGGGGCCGGCGGTAGCGGCCGGCGACCGGCGCCATCCCGGCCAGCGATCGTGCGCCCGAGCCGCGGGCCAGCCCGAGCAGCACGGTCTCGGCCTGATCGTCCATGGTGTGCCCGAGAAGGATCACCGCCGCGCCGAGCTCGTCGGCGACTGCGCCGAGCGCCGCGTAACGCGCGGACCTGGCCGCCGCCTCTGGGCCTGGGTAGCTTCCCCGGCCTGGCACGACGGCGCGCTCCCCGGCCGCCGCGCCGCTCCGCCGGGCCGCGGTACCGCTCCGCCGGGCCGCGGTACCGCTCTCCTTGCCCGTCGCACCGCTGCCGCGGCCGGCCATGGCGGCGCTGGCCCGGCCGACCGGGCGGGTCGGGACGGCGGCCTTGACACCGCGCACCGGGTCGAGGCCGAGGCCGGCCAGGATCGTGATGACCCGCTCGGTCTGGGCCGCCGAGCCAGCTTGCAGTCCGTGATCGACCGTGACGCCGCCTGCCCGCAGCCCGAGCCTGGGCGCCTCAAAGGCGAGCGCGGCGGCCAGCGCCAGCGAGTCGGCGCCGCCGGAACAGGCGGCAAGTACCAGCGCATCAGCGGGCAGGCCGGCCAGCCCGCGGCGGACACCGAGCCGGACCGCCGCCACCGCCGGATGCGGGCCCACCGCTGGTCACCCAGCGGCTTCGGCGCCGCCATCCACCCGCTCGAGCCAGCGGAGCGGATGGGCGAACTCTTCTCTGGTCGGAAGCGTCTGGGGCGCGGTCCACACCCGGTTGAACGAGGCCATCCCGGCCTCTGCCACGATCGCCCGCACGAAGGCGGACCCCTGCTGGTACTGCTTCATCTTCAGGTCGATGCCGAGGATCCTGCGGATCGTCTGCTCCACCCTGTTGCCCGTGGACCGGCGCGCGTTGAACTTCGACCTGATCTCCTGCACCGACGGCACCACGGCAGGCCCGACGGCGTCCATGACGAAATCGCCATGACCTTCCACCAGGGTCATGACCGCCGTGAGGCGGTCCAGGATCTCGCGCTGGCGCGGGCTCTGGATGGCCTCGATCAGGCTCTCGCCGTTGCTGCCGCGCACCGCGCCGGCGACCGCGTCGGCAGCGGCCCTGAGCCGGTCAAGTATCGAGGCCGGATCCAGGTCAGAGGCGAGCAGGAAGTCGGTCATCTGCTGCTGAACGTAGGGGCGCAGCCACGGGACCGAGGTGAACTGCGTCCGGTGCGTCTCCTCGTGCAGGCAGACCCAGCGCCGGAAATCGCTCGGGTTGACGCCAAGCTCGCGCTCCACCATCACGATGTTCGGGGCGACCAGGGTCAGCCGGCCGGGCGGCGCCTCGGCGGCCGGCGCGTCAGGATCGGGTGGCAGGAACAGCTCGTACTGGCCGAGCACCCGGCTGGCCAGGTAGGCAAGGATCAGGCCGGCCTGCATGCCGGTGACCCGCGATCCGACGGCGGTGAGCACCGAGCCGGCCGGCGGCGCCTTGCCACTGGACTGCATGTGCTCGACCAGCGGGTCGAAGACGACCCGGAATCCGTCTACGTTCGCCCGGATCCAGCCCGGCCGGTCGACCACGGTCACCTTGCCGCCGTCGTCGTCGCCGGGCAGGCCGGTCACCTCGCGAACCGGCTCGGCCACGGCCGCGGCCTGCTCGCGAAGCTCGGCCACCACCTTGCGCGCCTCGGCGATGCTGACCTGGGGTCCGGGACGGACCCACCGGATGGCGGTCGAGGCGGCGACGTTCCAGTCGATCATCTGCGAGCTGCTCACCCCTACACCGTACGTGGCCGCCGCGCCCTCAAGTCCACCCCATCCATTCCGCCCGCCCGCAAGGCACGGTCAGCACCCATGGCGGAACCTCGCGGAGCCGCGGTCCAGCCCGATTCGCTGCCGCCTAGTCGGCTATCAACGGAAGCAACGTCCCCGTTACCTGCGCTGTTACGTAGGCTTTGGCCCGTTGCATGCGTTGAGCCAGCCATCGCGAACCGGGCGAACCGGGCCGACCTTCTGCCCGATCGCTGGTGCAGCCAAGCTGCACCTGGCTCGCGGGAGGTCAGCGGCAGCCGCAGCCCGCCAGCGCAGTCGCCAGCGCGGTCAGCGCCCCGCCGGCGTTCGCCAGCGCGGATGCCTTCTTGGAGAGCTGGTCGCCCATGAAGGCGAAGGCGAGCAGCTGCCCGTTCCGCGCGTAGGCGATTCCGGCCAGCGCGGCAACGGTGGACAGGTTGCCGGTCTTGGCACGCACCGTGCCGAGCGCGGCCGGGCCGAAGCCGCCGAAATACGCACCGGGGAAGGGCGTCAGGGTGCCGGAGAATCCGGCCACCGGCAGGCCGGTGATCACCGGCCGGAGTCCTGGCTGCCCGGTCCTGGCGGCCAGGACGATCAGCGCGACCAGCGCGCGCGGCGAGATCAGGTCGGCGGGCGACAGGCCGCTGCCGTCGTGGATATGAATGCCGGTCACGCCGAGCTTGCGGTCGACCGACATGACCGCGGCGGCCGCGCCGCTGAACGTGGCCGGCCTGCCGGTGGTCAGCGCCACCTGCCTGGCCAGAGTCTCCGCGATCACGTTGTTGCTCTCCATCAGCATCCACTGCACGATCTGCGCCAGCGACGGCGAGGACACGGCGGCGATCACCGCGGCGGCGGACGCGGCGGCGGCCGGCGCCGGAGTGCCAGTCACCGTGATCTTGTCCCGGCGCAGGAACCGGGCGAACTCCCGCGCCGCGTCCAGGGCGGGCGTCAGCGAGCGGAGCGATGTTCCCGAGATGTCGGCGTCCTGCGGGACGCCTGGCTTGGCCAGCCTGCCCTGGTCAACTTCCAGCCCGGTGATCGGAGCGACGTTGCCGCTCGAGATGTAGTTGTTGCTCGCGCCGATCGGCGGCCAGTCGAGCGCCTGCTCAGGACCGCTGAAGAGGGCGCCGTCGTAGCCGAGCCGCACCGCTGTCACCCCCTTGGTGCGCAGCGAGCGCGCCGTGGCGGCGGCCAGCGATCTCAGCGTCGCGGGCTGCGGGTAGTCAGCGACCGGATACCGCCCGGCTGCCAGCGTCGGATCGCCGCCGCCGACCAGGACGATCCGCGATGCGCTGCCGCCGACCCGCACCGACGTGGTGAACCTGGCGTCCGGGCCGAGCACGTGCAGCGCGGCGACCGCGGTCGCCAGCTTGGTGGTTGACGCCGGAGTGAAGCCGGTGGCCGCGTTGGACGCGTAGAGCACCCGCCCGGTCGCCAGGTTGGTCACCAGCGCGCCGACGTGCGGACCGAGATCGCCCGAGGCAATGATCCCGGAGATCCTGGCCGCGATCCCTGACGCGGTCGCGGGCCCGCCGGCCGACCGGCTGGTCAGCGGCGATCCGCTGGCCGCGGGCAAGGTCGCGCCCGGCGCCGCCAGGCCGGCACCGGAGACCTCCGGCATCTGGAACAGGGCAAGGCGAGGGGGCAACAGGCGTGCCACGGCGGCCCCGGCCCCGATCGTGAACGCGCACAGCAGCGCCAGCGTGAGCACCACCATCCGCGCCAGCCGGTTCACCCGCACGCTCTCCTTTGCCGCGCCAGCCCCTCGACAGACGCCAGACACCGAGGGTATACACCACAGCGGGGGTACACACCAAGACAGCGGACTCAGTCGTCTAACTTCCAGGGAGGCCGTCTCGTGGAATTCGATGTCGTCATCGAGATCCCGAAGGGCCAGCGCAACAAGTACGAGATGGACCACGAGAGCGGGCGGATCCGGCTGGACCGGATGCTCTTCACGTCCACCAGGTACCCGGCCGATTACGGGTTCATCGAGCACACCCTGGCCGACGACGGCGACCCGCTTGACGCGCTGGTCCTCCTGGACGAGCCAACCTTCCCTGGCTGCCTGATCCGCTGCCGCGCGATCGGGATGTTCCGGATGCGGGACGAGAAGGGCGGCGACGACAAGGTGCTCTGCGTCGCGGCCACCGACCCGCGGATGGCCCATCTGCGTGACATCGACGACGTCTCCGAGTTCGACCGGCTCGAGATCCAGCACTTCTTCGAGGTCTACAAGGCGCTGGAGCCAGGCAAGGAGGTTGAGGCGGCCAGATGGGTGGACCGGCTGACGGCTGACAACGAGATCGCCGCCTGCCGGCAGCGGCTCGCCGGGGCCGGCGACCATCCGGGAGACTCTCATGGCTAGCGGCGCGCGGGGATCACCCGGCGGCGACCCCGGAGGAGGCACGCGTGGCTGACACCGACGGCACAGGCGGCCAGTCCGAGCAGCCGCCTCTCAGCGACGACGACGCCAGGATCCTGGGCCAGAGCCCGCTGCTAGCCGATCTCAGCGAGTCCGACGCCGATGTGCTGCGCCCGCACGTGCGGACCCTCACCCTGCATCGTGGCGACCGGCTGTTCGCCGAGGGCGATATCGGGGATCAGGTGTACTTCGTGATCGAGGGAAAGGTCAAGCTCACCAGGGCCGCGCCGGATGGCAGGGAGAACCTGATCAGCGTGCACGGACCAGGGGACATGTTCGGTGAGCTGGCCATGTTCGACCCGGCCTACCGCACAGCGAGCGCCACCGCGGTGACCGACGCGCGGCTGGGCATGCTCGCGCACGACGATCTGCGCCAGAGCCTGGAGACCAGGCCGGCCGTGGCGATGCACCTGCTGAAGGCCCTCGCCCAGCGGCTGCGCCGGATCACCGAGATCAACGCGAACCTGGTCTTCACCGATGTGCCTGGCCGGGTTGCCAAGGCCCTGCTCGAGCTGGCGGGCAAGTTCGGCGTGCAGACCGAGGAGGGCCTCCAGGTCAATCACGACCTGACGCAGGAGGAGCTTGCGCAGCTAGTCGGCGCGTCACGGGAGACGGTCAACAAGGCCCTCGCCGACTTCGCCACGCGAGGCTGGATCCAGCTGTCGGCCAAGTCGGTGCTGCTGCTCGATCCCGACCGGCTGAGCCGCCGGGCCAGGTAACTCCGTCCGGCACGAACCGGCGCCCGGCCCCGCCGACCCAGGAGCGGTGGCGGAGAATCGCGGGGAGTTGAACGCGAAATAGGCGGCAGACTACCGAAATAGGCGGCAGACTCTCCGTGATCATGGAAGGCGCGGCGACCTGGGCCTAGCCGGTCTGCGTCCCGGGCGGGAGCTCGCCGCGTTCGGCCAGGTAGGCGAGCTGGGCCTGAACCGAGATCTCGGCGTATGGCCACAGCGCCCGGTCCACGTCGGCGTAGACCCTGGCCACGATGACGGACCTGGCGCGATCGCCCGCGGCCAGAGCTGCCCTGATCTCGGCGAGTCGCTCGGCGCGGTGCGTTATATAAAAGTCAAGAGCCGCTGCCGGGTCGCCGAGCAGCGGACCGTGACCTGGCAGCAGCGTACGCAGCGGGGTGCTGTCAGCCAGCGCGCGCAGGCGGTCGAGCGAGCCCAGATAGTCCGCGAGGCTGCCGTCGTGCGCGATCACGCTGGTGCCTCGGCCGAGCACGGTGTCTCCGGTCAGCACGGCGGCGTCGGCGCGCAGGTAGAGGCAGACCGAGTCGTAGGTGTGCCCCGGGGTGGCGATCACCTCGATCTCGCAGCCGCCGTCGTCGATCACCGCGCCAGGCGGCAGCCCGCCGGCACCCAGCCGGTGCGCCGGGTCGACCGCGCGGACCGGTGCCCCGGTGAGACCGGCCAGCGTGCGCGCGCCGCCGGAATGATCCGGATGCCCGTGCGTCAGGACGATCGCGGCTATCCGCCGACCCGCCTGCTCGGCCAGCGAGCGGACCCGGCGCAGATGGGCCTCGTCGTCCGGGCCGGGATCGACGACCACGACGGCCGGCCAGCCCGGCTCGGCGACCAGCCAGGTATTGGTGCCGTCAAGCGTCATCAGCGAGGGGTTCGGCGCCAGGACGCAGCGCGCCCGGCCGGTGCCCGAACCGTCGATCGGCTGACCGGGACCGGGACCACGCCCGGCCTGGGATTCCGCTGTCACAGCGGGTACTTCCGCTCGCCGGGTACCGAGAGGAACATCGCGCCGTCCTTGGCGTATACCTCGGGCACCAGCGCCGTCACCTCCCGGTGCGCGGCCAGGACGGCGCCGATATCGCGGTGCTCGGCAAGCTCGGCGAGGGTGATCGCGGTGGGCAGCCAGAGGTCGATCTGCCTGGCCCGGCCGGCCTCAAGCGCGGCGGCCGGCGTGATCCACTGCACCGCCGACGCCTCGCCGCCCACATCCCTGGTCCGCTGGCCGGGCGGCAGCGCGGCGGCGAAGAACCTGGCGTCGAACCGTCGCGGCTCGGCCGCCGGGGTGATCCACCTGGCCCATGGCCGCAGCAGGTCAGAGCGCAGGATCAGGCTTCGCCTGGCCAGCATCTCGGCGAGCGACAGCGACCGGTCGAGCAGCGCGCGCCGGTCAGCCTCCCAGTCGGCAGCCGTGGTGTCCGCGACGACGGTGCCGGCCGACTCGCCGGCCAGCAGCACCCCTGACTCCTCGAACGTCTCCCTGACCGCGGCGCAGACAAGTGCCCTGGCAAGCTGCGGCGGCGCGTCGAACACCTGGCCCCAGTGATCCACGCCGGGACCGGCCCAGGCCACTTCCTCGTCGGCGTCCCGCTGGTCGACCGAGCCGCCAGGGAAGACGTAAGCGCCTGGGGCGAAGGCCATCGACGGCTTGCGCCGCAGCATGTAGACCTCGAAGCCGCCGCTGGCGCCCGCGATCGGGCGGAGCAGCATGACGGTGGCGGCATCGCGCGGGGTGACCGGCGCCGCCCGGCCCTCGACAACGGCGCGCGCGGCCTCGGCAAGGTGCTCAGGAATCCTGACCCGGTCCACAGCGCGCCCGATCAGTCGCCGACTTCGGCGATCAGCTCGATTTCGACCGGGGCGTCGAGCGGCAGCACGGCCATGCCGACGGCGCTGCGGGCGTGCCGGCCCGATTCACCGAAGACCTCGAGCAGCAGCTCGCTGGCGCCATTGACCACCTGCGCCTGCCCGGTGAAGTCGGGCGCGCTGGCCACGAAGCCGGTCACCTTCACGATCCGCCGGATGCTTGACAGGCTGCCGGATACCGAGACGGCGGCGGCCAGGGCGTTCAGCGCGCAGGTCCGGGCCAGCGCGGCTGCCTCGGCGACCCCGACATCCGCTCCGACCTTGCCGGTCGCGAGCAGCTGGCCGTCGACCACGGGCAGCTGTCCAGCGGTGTAGACGAAGCTGCCGCTCCTGACCGCCGGGACGTAGGCGGCCAGCGGCGGGGTCACCGCCGGCAGCGTGAGGCCGAGCGCGGCCAGCCGGTGCTCAGGCGAGTGATCCTCGCCGATCATGACCTGGCCCGTTTCAGGTACGCGACCAGCTGCTCCGAGCTCGGTCCCGGCACGACGGCGACCAGTTCCCAGCCGTCGTCCCCCCAGGTGTCCAGAATCTGCTTGGTCGCGTGAACGAGCAACGGCACCGTCGCGTACTCCCACTTCTGCATGGGCGCTACCTTAGCCGCCCGCGGCCGGCGCATCCTTAGCCGCCCACGGCCGGGCCAGCCTGCCCGGACGTGGCCTGGCCGGTCATCGTAGCGCCGCGGGCTGCTCGCGGACTCCCTCCCATGAGCACGCGACTTTCCCGGTCGAGAGGACCGGGCTGGGAAAGTCGCGTGATCACACTGGCCGGGCGGCAGGCAGCCGCGGCCGGCGTCAGCGGGCGGCCGGCGGGACCGGCGGGATGGCAACTTCCTCCTCGATCGCCGGCTCGGGAATCGCGGCGACCGGCGGGATGGCGAGGGTCTCGTCGGACTCGATCGCTTCTGGCGCAGCCGGAGCACGGTGCTCGATCGCCGCTTCGGCAGCGGCCACCTCGGCCTCTCCGGTGTCCACCGGCAGGTCGCCGGCGAACGACGAGCTCTGGCCCGATCCCCGGTCGAAGAAGCGCAGCAGCTCGACCGGGATCGGCATCACCAGCGTGCTGTTCTTCTCCGCGGCCACCTCGACGACCGTCTGCAGCAGCCTGAGCTGAAGGGCGGCCGGGTCGCGCGCCATCACGTTCGCCGCGGCCGCGAGGCGCTTGGACGCCTGGTACTCGCCGTCGGCGACGATGATCCTGGCGCGGCGCTCACGTTCGGCCTCGGCCTGCCGTGACATCGACCGCTTCATGCCCTCGGGCAGCGACACGTCCTTGATCTCGACGCTCCCGACCTTGACCCCCCACGGGTCCTCGGTCCCCTCGTCGATGATCCGGCACAGCTCCCGGTTGACGGTGACCCGGTCGTCGAGCAGCTGCTGCATCTCGGACTGGCCGATGATCGACCGCAGTGAGGTCTGCGCGCGCTGCGAGACCGCGAACATGTAGTTCTGCACGTTGATGGTCGCCTTGATCGGGTCGACCACCTTGAAGTAGACCACCGCGTCCACCCGGACGCTGACGTTGTCCCTGGTGATGCCCTCCTGAGCGGGGACCGCCATCGCGACGATCTGCTTGTTGACCTTCTGCAGCCGGTCGCCGATCGGCCGGATGAACGTCAGCCCCGGCTTGCGCGTCTGCGGCAGGATCCGGCCGAACCGGAAGACGATGCCGTCCTCGAACTGCTGCACCTGCCTCACTGACCGGCTGACCGTGATGAGACCGCCAAGCACGAGAACCGCCAGGATCACCAGCAGAGCCGTCATCGCCGACACCTTCTTATTCGGTTCGTTCTCCGGTTCAAGGATCTGACCGCAGTATCCGGTATTCAGCCTAACGACTTCCGGCGTCTGCTCGCTAACGGCGGGGTGACAGGCCGGCCACGGCGGACTCAGGGCTATGACGCCGATAGCCTCGTGCTCGTGAGCGTGCGGGATACCGACTGGGATGGCGTGCGGCTGCATGTGGTCACCGGCAAGGGCGGGACCGGCAAGACCACCGTGGCCGGCGCGCTGGCGCTCGCGCTTGCCTCGCGCGGCAAGCGGGTGCTGCTGATCGAGGTGGAGGGCCGTCAGGGCATCGCGCAGCTCTTCGACGTGCCCCCGCTCCCTTATGAGGAGCGGCGGGTCGCCGTGGCCCCGGCCGACGACGACCGGCCGGGCGGAGATGTCTTCGCGCTGCCGGTTGACCCGCAGTCGGCGATGATCGATTACCTGGCGATGTTCTATAACATGCGCCAGGCGGGCAAGGCGCTGACCAGGCTGGGCGTGCTCGACTTCGCCACGACGATCGCGCCTGGCCTGGGCGACGTGCTGGTTACCGGCAAGGCCGCCGAGGCGGTCCGGCGCAAGGAGGCGGGCCGCCCGGTCTACGGCGCGGTGGTCATGGACGCCCCGCCGACCGGACGGATCGGCCGCTTCCTCAACGTGGCGTCCGAGATCTCCGGGCTCGCCAAGGTCGGCCCGATCCGCGGTCACGCCGATACCGTGCAGAGCGTGATCCGGTCGCCGCAGACGGCCGTGCATTTCGTCACGCTGCTCGAGGAGATGCCGGTCCAGGAGACCCTCGATGGGATCGCTGAGCTGCGTGAGGTCGGCGACGGCGGGATTCAGCCCGGCGGCATCATGGTCAACATGATGCGCCCGTTCGGGCTGTCCGACGTTGAGCAAAGCGGATCGGCCACGGGGAAGATGACGGACGACAAGGCTGGCGCCGCGCAAGCGCGGGATGCCGATGCGCTGGCGATCGCGCTGAAAGCGGCCGGCCTCGATGACCAAGGGCTCGCCGCCGACCTCGCCGCCGAGCTGGCCGATGAGGCGAGAACCGCCCGCGCCCAGCGGGAGCAGCGGGAGCAACTCGACGCGGCCGGTCAGCCGTGTTACGAGCTGCCGCTGATCCCCGACGGGATCGACCTGGCCGGGCTGTACCGGCTGGCCGCCGCCCTCCGCGAGCAAGGTGCCGCATGACTGCGAAATCGCCGCCGCCGCTCGCGGTAGATCAGCTGATCGACGATCGCCGGACCAGGATCATCGTCTGCTGCGGATCGGGCGGCGTCGGCAAGACCACGATCGCCGCCGCCGTAGGACTGCGGGCCGCCGAGCGCGGGCGGCACGTGGTGGTGCTGACAGTCGACCCAGCCAGGCGGCTCGCCCAGTCGATGGGACTGTCGTCGCTCGACAACACGCCGCGGCTGGTTCCTGGCGTCCAGGCCGACGGCCCGGGCGGCAGCCTGCACGCCATGATGCTTGACATGAAGCGGACCTTCGACGAGATCGTCGAGGCCCATGCCGACCCGGACCGCGCGGCCCAGATCCTGGCCAACCCCTTCTACCAGTCGCTGTCGTCCAGCTTCGCCGGCACCCAGGAGTACATGGCGATGGAGAAGCTCGGCCAGCTGCGCCGCGCCGACGAATGGGACCTGATCGTCGTCGATACTCCGCCGAGCCGGTCCGCGCTCGACTTCCTCGACGCTCCGCAGCGGCTCGGCAGGTTCCTCGACGGACGGCTGCTGCGGCTGCTGGTCGCGCCGGCCAGACTCGGCGGGCGGACCGGCCTGAAGGTGCTGAATGTCGGCTTCGGCATGGTTACCGGGGTGGTCACCAAGATCATCGGCAGTCAGCTGCTGCGTGACGTGCAGACCTTTGTCTCCGCCATGGACACCATGTTCGGCGGGTTCAGGGAGCGGGCTGAGTACACCTACCGGCTGCTCCGGGCGCCTGGGACCGCGTTCCTGGTGATCGCGGCGCCGGAGCAGGACGCGCTCCGCGAGGCCTCGTACTTCGTGGAGCGGCTGGAACGCGATGGCATGCCGCTGGCTGGCCTGATCGTGAACCGGGTGCATCGCTCGCCGGCCGCCAGGCTTTCTGTGGCTCGCAGCCTCGCCGCGGCCGAGGCGCTTCAGGGCCTTCCCGAGAGCGACTCGTCGAGGCTGGCGATCACGGCGCTGCGGCTGCATGCAGAGCGGATGCGCCAGGCCGCATCGGAACGACGGCTAGCCGAGGGGTTCACCGCGGCGCATCCGTTCGTTCCTGTCGCGCAGATCCCGGCTCAGCCAGATGACGTTCACGACCTGGACGGGCTCCGCACGATCGGCGTCGCCTTCGACCCGGAATTACAGCGCCGGCCTGACACCTGCGGGCCCAGCCCCGCAATGGCGTAATGGCCGATCAGGGATTGGCCTGCGGTCAGCTCGCCACTAGCTCGTTGCTGACCTGCTCGTACTTGTCGCGTGCGCTCTCCAGCAGCTCGCGCCAGGAGGTGACGTCGGGCCGACGGCGCAGCAGCGCACGCCGCTCGCGCTCGGTCATGCCACCCCAGACTCCGAACTCGATCCGGTTGTCGAGCGCGTCGGCGAGGCACTCGGTACGGACAGGGCAGCCGCGGCAGATCAGCTTGGCCCGGTTCTGCGCCGCGCCCTGAACGAATAGCTCGTCAGGGTCCGTCCCCTTGCACGCGGCGCGTACGGTCCAATCCGTGATCCACATGTGGCCCAACTCCTCCTGATCGTCACGCCCGCGAATGGGTCGTCACGCCGGGTGGCGCTTCGCTGCGGTCCTCTGGGGCTAGGCGGCAGGCCGCCGTCCCGTTCGTGATGGTCGCGAAAGAGTAACTTACGGGTGTCGGGCTCATTGCGCTAGACCCCGGCAGGCCCATTTCGCGTATAGCCCTGATGGACTATATGCGATGCGTTAAGTAGTCACTCAGCAACCGACGGCTACCTCCCCCTGCGCGGTCCCCTTCGGGACGCCGATACCCGCTGTTCCGATGTCCTCCCATGACTAGTCTGGCCGGCAGCGTAACCTGTTCCCGTGCCCAGAACAGTTCGCCACGCCGGAGTCAAGACCGTAGGCCTGCTCGCTGTCATCTCGGTGGGGACCGGCCTGCTCACCGCGGCCGCCGTGCTGCCGGTGGTGGGAATCGGCGGGGCCGCCGCCGGCGACGCAGCCAAGACCTTCAACACCCTGCCCGTGGCCGGGCTCGGGGTGGTGCCCTCGAGGTCGGAGCTGTTCGACGCCTCCGGGCACCTGCTCGCCTATTACTACCCCGGCTACCCGCACCCGATCTACCGCGTTCCCGTGAACTACAACCAGATCGCCCCGGTGATGCGAAACGCGATCATCGCGCAGGAGGACGCACGGTTCTACCAGCACGGCGCGCTTGACATCCGCGGCACGCTGCGGGCGCTGGTCACGACCGCGTCAGGCGGCGGAACCCAGGGCGGATCCGATCTAGCCCAGCAGTACGTCAAGAACGCCTGCATCCTGACGGCCAGCACCCGGCAGCAGGCTGCGGACTGCGCCGCCGAGACCGTCGCCCGCAAGCTGCGCGAGCTGCGGATCGCCGCCAACGTCGAGCACGAGATGACCAAGTCGCAGGTTCTCACCGCCTACCTGAACGCGGCTTACTTTGAGAACCAGGCCTACGGCATCGAGGTCGCGTCCCAGTTCTACTTCTCGGAGAAGGCCAGCCAGCTCACCTTGACCCAGGCGGCCATGCTGGCGGGCATGGTGGAGGACCCCGCCGCCTACGACCCCCTGACCAGCCCGCATGCCGCGCTTGCACAACGCGACAACGTCCTGCAGACAATGGCGCAGCACGGGTACATCACCCAGGCAGCCGCGGCGCGGGCGAGCCAGCAGCCGCTCGGCCTGCATGTGTCATCCGTCCCGCTGCAGACCGGCTGCACCAGCCCGGGCGTCAGGAAGGCCGCGTTCTTCTGCGACTACGTGCTCTCCGTCATGCAGCACGACCCGGCCTACGCCAAGGCGTACAACGAGCTGACCCACCAGGGCGGCCTGAACATCTACACGACCCTGAGCCCTCGGGACCAGCGGGCGGCGGACAACGCCGTGAACTACGTCCTGCCGGCCAACAACTCCTACTACAACCCGAACCGTGACGTAGACACCGAGGTCATCGTCCAGCCGGGAACTGGTCTGATCCGCGCCATCGCGGTCAACCGGCCCTATGGCTTCGGCGCCGGCCAGGACAGCATCGACTACGCGGTGAACTCCACGTACGACGGCGGGGCTGGCGTGCAGACCGGATCGTCGTCGAAGCTGTTCACGCTCGTGACTGCGCTGAAGCAGGGCACCCCGTTCGGCGCGTTCCTGAAGGTCACCTCCCCGACGACCGTCGGCCCTTACTTCAACTGCCATGGCCAGTACGTCCCGCCGTTCAACGTCATCAACGCCGAGGGCAGGCAAGGCGCGCGTACCTACACCCTGTACAACGGCACCACGGCCTCGATCAACGCGTACTACGCGACGCTGGAGAAGCAGGTCGGCCTCTGCAATGTCGTCAAGACGGCGGCCAGCCTCGGGATGACCAGGGCGGACGGCAGCTCGCTGCTGCGCCGCGACCCGCACCTGCCGGCCAGCGACAACCTGTCGGCCGACAACTACCCGTCGTTCACCCTCGGGTCGATCTACGTGTCGCCGCTGAACATGGCCGGCGCCTACGCGACTGTGGCCGCGCGCGGGATCTACTGCAAGCCGATCGCGATTACCGCCATCACCGACAGCGCCGGCCACCAGCTCCCGGTCGAGTCGGCCGGGTGCCATCGGGTGCTGTCGGCCGGAGTCGCGGACGCCGCCAACTTCGTCCTTCAGGGTGTGCTCGGCGGTGGCGGCACGGCCGGCAACCGCGGTATCGGAATCCCGGCCGCGGCCAAGACCGGCACGGCGAACGGCGGCTACTACGCGGCGTTCGCCGGCTATACCCCGCGGCTGGCCGCCTATGTGTCGGTCTTCAACCCGTACTACCCGACGACCAGCGGCGCGATGGTCGGCTGTCCCAACTCTGACTACCGGGAGCTGGGCAGCTCGTACCCGAGCTGTCCGCTCCAGATGTTCGGTGACAACGCACCGGGTGCGACCTGGCAGATGACGTTCCTGAGCCTGCACCTCCCCGCCGTGCCGTTTGTCTACCCGCCGTTCAACCCCTTCTTCAACCTGGGCAATGGCTTCAGCTCCCCGGGACCTCCCCCCAAGCACAAGCCGGGCAACGGCGGCGGTAACGGAGGAGGCGGAGGCGGAGGCGGCGGCGGCGGAGGAGGCGGAGGAGGCGGAGGCGGCGGCCACTGACTTCGGCCGGCGCTCAGCTCACGGCTAGCTGGCGGCGGACCTCTGCGGCGATCCGGGCGCCATCGGCCCGGCCTGCGACCATTGGCGTCACGGCCTTCATTGCCTGACCCATCGCGCCCTGGCCCGCGGCGCCCGCCTGCTCGATCGCCCGGGCAACGAGGGCCACGAGCTCGTCGTCCCCCAGCTGGGCTGGCAGGTAGCCGGCCAGTATCTCGCCTTCGGCCAGCTCGGCCGCGGCCTGATCGGCCCGTCCCGCCTCGCCGAACGCATCGGCGGCCTCACGCCGCCGCTTGGCCTCGCGGACAAGCACCCGCTGGACCTCGCCGTCGTCGAGCTCCCTGGCCGCCCGGCCAGCGACCTCCTCCTTGGAGATCTCGGTCAGCACCATCCGCAGGGTTCTGGTCCTGACCTCATCGCGGCCCTTCATCGAGGCGGTCAGGTCGGCACGGAGTCGTTCCTTCAGCTCAGACATGAGTCCATCCTGCCCGGACGGACGCGGCGTTGTCCTGGCCGGGCCGGTCACCGCCGCGGGCATGGCACCATATGGAGATGCGTCCACAAGCCCTGATCGGGACCGCGGCCATCGCGGGCACCGCCGTCCTCGGCTACGCGGCCGTGGTCGAGCGCAACTGGTTCGCGCTTCGCCGCTACGAGGTCCCGGTCCTCCCCGCGGGCTCCAGGCCGCTGCGGGTGCTGCACATTTCCGACACGCATCTCACCCCCGGGCGGCACCGGCTGCTGTCGTTCCTGCGCACGCTCGACGCTCTTGAGCCGGACCTGGTCGTCAACACGGGTGACTCGATCGCCCACGAGCGAGCCGTTACGCCGCTTCTTGACGCTCTGGGGCCGCTCCTTGACCGGCCTGGCGTGTTCGTCTACGGCTCGAACGACCTGTACTCGCCGACGCCGAAGAACCCGGCTCGCTACATCTGGCGCACGAGCGCCGACGAGCACAAGCGGAACGTGCCCGATTTGCCGTGGGCCGAGCTCGGCGCCAGCCTGGAAGCGGCGGGCTGGATGAACGCGAGCAACAAGCGCGGCCGGATCAAGGTCGGCGACTTCGACGTCGAGGTGGCGGGCGTGCATGACTCGCACATCAACAGGGACCGGTACGAGCAGATCGCTGGTCCGGCCGACCCCGCGGCCGACCTGCGGCTTGGCGTGATGCACTCACCCGAGCCAGCGGTCATGGACAAGTTCGTCGCCGACGGCTTCGACCTGCTGCTGGCCGGGCACACGCACGGCGGCCAGCTGTGCCTGCCTGGTTACGGGACCCTGGTGACCAACTGCGGCCTGGATACCCGCCGGGCACGCGGCCTGAGCCAGCATCCGGCCGGCGTCGGCCCGGGGCGGCGAGCGTTCCTGCACGTCTCGGCTGGCCTTGGCACATCACCCTACGCCCCGTTCCGGTTCAGCTGCCGCCCGGAAGCGACCCTGCTCACGCTGGTGCCGCAAATCGGCTAGACTCCTGACGCGGTCGCCGGGGTGTAGCGCAGCTTGGCAGCGCGCTTCGTTCGGGACGAAGAGGCCGCCGGTTCAAATCCGGCCACCCCGACCAGAGTTAGTCCAGTTCAGAGGGGCTTCGGAGGTAACTTCGAGGTCCCTTTTCGATCTTCAGATGGTCTGCGGGAGCCAAACGGGGAGCCACTCGGTTCAGGCAGACTTCGCCTGGTGGTGCTGACTGAAGATGGTGTTCATGGTCTCGGCGCCCTTGGTGATCACCGGCTTGAGCTGGTGCCGGTAGACCTCCTCGGTTACCGCGGTGCTGGCATGGCCGACGAGATCAGCGATGTTCTCGATCGGCACGCCGTTGTCACTCATGATGGATACGAAGGAATGCCGCAGCTCACGCGGCGTCCAGTTCTCGCCAAGGCCGGCTCGCCTGGTGATCGCCTTGAACGCGCGGCGGACGTGTGACGCATCGAGCGGCGTGTCGGCCTGGCTGGCGAACACGAGGCCGTGATCTTGCCAGAGCGGACCGGCCGCTAGCCGTTCCTTCGCCTGGCGCGCACGGTGCTCACGGAGCGCGTCAGCGGCCAGGCTAGGTAGCTCTAGCGTGCGTCTTGATTTCTCGGTTTTGGTGTCGCCGCCGGCGCGTACCGAGCGCCAGACGTAGATCGCAAACCGCTCGTGATCGAAGCCGACTTCGGTAACCGGCTTCCACTCGCGGGAGTCCTCGACCCCGCCACGACGTGAGACCAGAGCAAGGCTCGGGCCTCCTCGGTCCTGACGCCGACGAGCAGGCTGACGACCACCTACCCGTAGAGCCGGTAGCACTTCGCGGCTTCGAGCATGGCCATCGCCTGATCGAAGGTCATCGCCTTGCTCGGCCTGCCTGGCTTGCCCCTCGGAGTCGTCACCAATTCGGCCACGTTCCGAAGAACCTTGTCACGGGCCTGAGCCTGCCGGATCGAGCGTTTGAGTATGGAATGCACGCCGGCCAGGCTCCTGGTGGCCAGCTTGCCGGTGAGGCCGTCGAGCCAGTCGTCCACGTCGTCGGCGGTCAGCTCCTTGAGCTTGACGGCGCCGATGAGCGGTATGACGTGCTGTTCGGCCAGGATGCGGTTGGTAGCGCGGTGCGAAAATCTGCTCGGCGTCCTCCAGGGAGCTGATGAACTCGGCGAGGTGCTGGCTGGTGATGCGGCGGAGCTTGCCGATCTTGATGCTGCCGAGCTGGCCGGTGCGCAGCAGGTAGTAGACCTTGTCGCGGCCGACGTGGAGCATCTCGGCGACCTGCTCGACGGTGTAGGCCTGCATGTGATCACCTCCTCTCAGCGAGCCGGCTGGAGGGATACGTCGTCGCCGTCGGGTTCGTACAGGCGGGTGACAATCTGGCTCAGGAGCTGCACCTGGTCGGTGAGAGCGCCGCGGCGGCCCTTGGTCTGGCTGGCGAGCTGGTCGAGGGTGGTCTCGTGCTGGGTCCGCAGGATCTGGTCCGTCCGGGCGAGCTGGTCGCGGGCGTCGGCAGTGAGCCGTTGGGCTTCGGGGCAGAACATGGTGCGGTTGGCCAGGCCGACCCGGAGCTGGACGAGGTTGTCCAGGGCGAATTCGAGAAAACTGGAGCCGCCGAACGGGATTCGCTGCCCGGACTCGATGAGGTCGGCGAGGCGGGCGGTGAGCTGGTCGATGTGGTCGCACGCCTCTTCCAGCCGACTGCTGCCAGCGCCGCCTGGTCCCGATGCTCCCGGGGCCGGGGGGACGGCGCGGCGGGCGTGGATGTCGGCGAGCCCGGCGTCGGGGTCGAAGGCGGCTTCCAGCTTGGCCAGGATTCCGCCCATGGCCGCGTCGATGACCTGGTCAAGCGCGGCGTCTTCGGCGGGGTGCTGGTGGTCGGGCTGGTGGCGGGTCATCGTCTGGATCTCCTGTCGATGCCGAGCTGGCGGGCAAGGTGGTCGCGGGCCCGGACCTGGTTCTGCCGGACCGCGGACGGGTCACATCCGAGATCGGCGGCGATCTCAGCAGTGCTGAACCCGGCGATGACCAGGGCCATCACCTGCCGCTGCCGGCCGGGCAGCGCGGCCAGGGCGGCGCGGACTCGTTCTTCTTCCTCATTCAGCACGACCAGGTCACCGGTATCGGGTTCTCTGGCGGCGTCGGGGGGGCGTCGCCGGCCGGGACCTCGCGCCTGGGGTTGGCGCGATAGGACTCGCGTAGGGCGACCTTGTACAGCCAGGCGCGGGGCTGGCGGATCGTGTCCCACCGGTCATAGGCACGGGCGAACGCCGCCTGCACCGCATCGTCGGCCTGATGCTGGCCGGCGCCCATGGATATCAGGTACCGGACCAGCTTCGACCGCTCGGACCGGTAGACCGCCTCGAAGCTCACCGCCCCGGCGGGCGGACGGAACTGCTGGGCCGTCATGTGATGCCGTACAAAGTGACTGAGCCTGGGGTGGACGGCGCGGGACGCCAGGTCACGGCCGGGACGCCGGCGTGGAGTTTCAGGACTCCGGCGGCCCAGGCTTTGGCCTCGTTGTCGGTCTCGGCCCACTCCCCCGTGGTCTGCCCGCAGACCCGACCAGCTTCCACCCGTCCGCGTGCCGGCGAATCACGTACTGCAGCCCGGACGCAAGGTCGCGGACCTGCCAGCCCTCCTCCAGGCTGTGTTCCTGCACCGGCTGCCACTCCAGCGGTGCGCCCCGGCTGAGGATTCGCTCGGCCCATGACTGTGCCTGGTCGTCGGTGAGCTTCCGGGGCGCGAGGCGGATGAGCCTGCCGATGGACAGGTGGGCGAGGTTCCAGTGCAGAACCCAGATCTGTGGGCGGAGCCGGAACCGGCGACGGCGCTGGCGTGCCGGGGCGTGCAGGGCCGCCCACCCGGCCAGCGTCCGCGGATCGGCCAGCGCCGGCGGCAACTCGCCGGTGTCCAGGTCGCCCGGGTTCAGCGTCGGCGTGACCGCGAACAGCACGCCGCCCAGAGCCCGTGCCTGCCCGAGCAGCTGGTCGTCGGCGGGGGCCTCGTACACGGTGAACGGCGGCGCCTGCAGAACCACAGCGACGGCGGAGCCGGTGAGCCGGGCGATCAGGCCGTCCGCCGGCACGCCGAGCGGCAGCCGCGGACCAGGACGGACTAGCCCGGCCTGGACCAGCGATCGGTCCGGGCTGACGTGCCACCGGCCGTCATCAGCGCGCTCGAGCTGGATGCATTCCAGGCTGGGGTTGATCACCATCAGAGGCCACGAGTCCTTCGCGCCGCCAGCCAGGGTGACAGGGAGCAGGAGCATCCTGGCCACGAACGTCGTGTACTGGCCCGACCCGGCGACCACGACCATCGACTCGTTCCAGCCCGGGGGACGGCATTCGTAATGATGCAACGACGCTATAGCGACGCCGCCCAGGTCATCGACGCATTACCGACGGCTGGTCATCGCCCAGCAGCCGACCGCAGGACTGGCAATCCACCGGCCACAAGCACGCGGCCAGCTCGGCCAGCCCGTCATCACCCAGCCTTCGCTGGGTCAGCTCAGACACCATAATGTCGCGACTGCCATGGCTCTCGCTCTCGATGCGCGACGGGCAGCGCCACTGCGCGACCCGTCCAGACGATGCTAAGAGCAGCGACCGACGCCGACTGTGACATCTCTAGGGCGGCGGATGCTGTATTAGTTACGGGATGCCTGGTAGGCCGGGTGCTCAAGCCCGCCGGAAGGCACGCCGAGTACTTCGGCGAGCCGGTTCAGCGTGGTGCGGTGGCAGAACGAGGCGGGCTGGTTTCCAGGCGGGCGATGGTCGAGACGCCCACTCCGCTCAGCCGCGCCAGCAGCGACTGGGACAGGCCGCTGGACTCGCGCATGTACCGGATGATGGGGCCGTCGATCACGGTGATCCAGATCCGTGACTCCCGCGCGGCCGGGCCTGCCGCCGCCGCGACATGGCTGTCATCGGGACGTATTAGCCCGGCGGCAAGCAGCATTTCCTCGATCTCGGCGATCCGCCCGCCCCGAGGCCGCGCACCTGGCCGAGTTGCCGGGCCGGTGCAGGTACGCGATGTCGCCGACCGTGCCCTCCCGGTCCGGTGCCCCGATCTCGGGCAGCAGCCGGTTCAGCGAGTGACCGGACAGCAGCCCGGCGAGGCACAAGACGGGGCAGTCCAGCATGACCCGGTGGGAATGCGCACCTACGGTCATCAGCGGCAGCGGAGCGACGTTCGCGCGCGTCAACGGCAGTCCTCCTTTGTGTTCCTTTGTGTTCCTTGCCGGGGTCTTGGCTTCCAGCGCGAGTTCGGCGGGAGGGATCCTCGCCGGCTCGCGGGATAACCCGGGCGTGTCGGCCGCACGGGTGCTAGCGGCGTCATTCATGGTCTCATTCCTGGACCGGGTCGGGGATGGAGGCAAGGAGGCGGGCTGACTCCGCAGCCGACAGGGCAGCTTTAGCGATTCTGGCGAACGCGTCGCAGGCGGCCGCTGTACCGGCGGGCTTGCTCAAGGTCACCTGTCCGCCGACGATGCCCGTGAAGGCGAGGTCGGGGTCGGCGCGGAAGCTCAGCACGGTGAATGGCGGGCAGATGACCGGGCGGGGCGTCGCCATGGCGAGAACCTGGACGGTCACGCCGGGCTGATCGGCCGACAGGGCCAGGTGGCGGACCTGCTCGGCCATGACCTGGGCAGAGCCGACGGCAGTGCGCAGCGCGGCCTCGTCGATAATGGCGTGCAGCGTGCCGCCGTCCCGCATGATGTCCTGCCGGCGCATGGTGGCAGCGGCCAGCCGGCCCGCAGATTCCGGGCGGATGCCGGGCCGGATCGCTCTGACGGCCGCCGCAGCGTAGTCCTTGGTCTGGAGCAGGTCCGGCATCAGCACGGGACAATAGGAGCGCAGTGTGGCGGCAGCGGCTTCCAGGCCGAGGTACTGGCAGGAGGGCGGTTGCAGCAGGTCGGTGTAGTCGGCCCACCAGCCCTTGGCCTTGCCTTCCTGGGCCCAGCCGGTGAGCTGCCGTACGTCCTCGGCATCGGCGACGCCGTCTATGTTCAAGAGCAACGCCAGGTAGCTTTGCCTGGTCGGCGCTCGGCCGGTCTCGATCCGTGACAGGGTGCTCGGCGCGACGCCTAACCGGGCGGCCGACTCCTCAAGCGCCATTCCTCTGGCCAGCCGCAGTTCCCGCAGCCGCGCACCCAGCCGCCGCCGGCCGACCTCGGACGGCAGCCATCCTGCAGCCCAGCCGCCTCGGGCAGGGCGCTCGCGGCCTGCCGGACCTGCTCAGCGGCGGGTACCTGGTGCGCGCTCTGGCACAGTGCCAGCTGGGCGGCCGGGCAGATGTCACAAAGTTCCCGGATGCCGACGTGGCCGTTGTAGTCGGGCAGGCCGTGCGCGTACGACACCGCGCAGCTGGTCTTACGGAACAACGGACCGCCGCCGTGCTCGCGGAACGCGGCCAGTACCCGCTGCTCCAGTGTCTCCGGCATGATCTTCCGTCGCGCCGTCTCGCCGTACGGTTCCGGCAGGTTGTTCTGCCGGTAATACGCTGCGATCTCGTCGCGGAAGAACAACCCGGTGAACACGGTGCCGTCGGCATACCGGGACAGCGCCGCGGCCCGTGCCAGGTGGCCAGGCGAGTCATTCAGACCCGGGACCAGCGGCCGCCAGTACAGCACCGTCCTGAACCGCCGCGGCCGGTATGCGCCCGCGACCTGGAGCGAGTCGGCGGCCACCAGCGACGGGTACGGCTCGATCCGCTGGTCATCAATGCCGGAATAGGTGAGCAGCAGCGTCACCCGCAGATGGCCGAGGCCAGCCAGCCGCTCGCAGTCGCTCTCGCTGACCGGGCACCGGGTGATGACGAGCACGTGATTACGCAGCCCGCGGGCGTCGAGGTCTTCGAGTACCGCGAACGTGTGACCCTTCACCTGGGCCAGGAACGGATCGGTGGCCCGGTTGAACAGCTGCAGCGGCGTCGCATGCGGCCGGAAGTAGCGATGGCCGACGAGTTGCTCGACCGCCGCCGCGTCGCTTATCAGCGCCCGCGGCTGACGCTGGTCCCAAAGGCCGTAGGTATGACGGATGCAGTACGCGCAGTCCAGCGGGCAGCCCTGAATATGGTTCAGGCTCAGCCCAGACTTGCGGTAATCGACAACTTCCCGCGCCCGTGCCGGCAAAGTCTCGACCTGGTCTGACGACAGCACAGGCACGCTCAAGACGGTCACCCCACCTGAACCTTGAATCGGCTGACTTGGATATGGCTTCAGGCGAGACGGTAGGACCACCAGGCGCGCCACTGGAAGCAATGTGCTTCAGATTGCAGATCTGGCCGCTGCAAGATCATTATCAAGCACGAGCGAGCAACTGGGCGGGAAGCACTCGACCGCTCGAACGGGTCTAAGCCATCAGGGCAGTCAGGTCGGCCAGGACGCGGGTGATGATCGCGCGGGCCTGCGACTCGTACCTGGCTGCCTTGGCGAACTCGTCGAAGATCCGCACGTAGCTGCCGACCTCGCTGGCCTGCGTCAGGTTCTGGGAGGCGGTGAAGTTCTCCACGACCACAACTCGCTCGTCCATCAGCCAGAAGCCGTGCACGGGAGCGAGCGGCAGGCTCGCTTCGAACGGGATGACCCCGAAGCGGATCGTTGGCATGGTTGACAAGGTGACCAGCCGGTCGAGCTGGCCGAGCATGACGTTGACCGGGCACAGCCGGTACCGCAGCACTGCCTCGGTGATGACGAAATGGAATCGCTTGTCGCTGCGGTAGAGGATCTGTTGCCGCTGCATCCGGACGCCGACAGCTTCGTCTAGGTCATCGGGAGCACCGTCATACTCGATTCCCTCGGCGAGGCGGTACCGCGCGTAGTCCGGGGTCTGCAGCAGGCCGGGCACGAACACGTTCTCGAAGTTCCGCACCTCGGCGGTCTGGTCCTCAAGCTCACCGAAGGCGCGCTGCTGCGGGCTCATCCCGGCGTGGAACAGCCGCCGGTGCTCGACGTAGTGCGATTCGAGAGTGCGCAGGCTCGCGATCAGCTCAGCTGCCAGGCCGGGCTGCCCGCACGCCCGGGCCCAGGCCTCCAGGTCGGCATCGGCCGGGGTCTGCTTGCCGCCCTCGATCTTGGAGACCTTGCTCGGATGCCATCCCGTATGCTCAGCCAGCTGCCGGCCCGTCAGGCGCGCGTCACGGCGCAGCTCGCGGAGCCTGATGCCGAGCGCTTCGCGCGCCCGCTGGAAGCTGGACATGTCAGCCCGAGCCTACGCGTCCGGGTAGCCGCCCACCGGGACAGCGTAATGCCAGGCCGCGTCCCGCCAGAAGGCACGCCGGACAACCGCGGCCGGGTCTGTGATCAGCTCGGCACCGAGCAACGCGTCTCCGTCGAAGCGCAGCGTCAGGACACGGCTGGAGTCCAGCAGCCAGAAGTCCTCGTCAGGAAGACCCAGCTCTCCGGCCCGCCAGCGCGGCAGGTACCGGATGTCCTCGCCGGCCGGGACATTGAGACGGCGGGCCAGGTCAATGCCGAACCGCGTGTAATCCGACGCCGGCTCTGTGACAACCCGCACGCGTTCCATCCGCCTGCCGTCCGCCGTGAGCGCCTGGATCGCCTCATACCAGTCCATGAACCAGCCATCGTCAGCCGGCTCGCCAGCCAGGAACCGCCGCAGCGGTTCCTGCTCCTCGTCATCGGCGTACCGCTCGCGAGTCTCCAGCCGGAACGCGGTGTGCTCGAAGCCCAAGCACACCGCGCGGAAGTCCTCCTCGGTCAGGAGTTCAGCCACTCACGACTCCGTCAGCGAAGCGCAGAAGCTCCTTCGGTATCTCCACGTAGAACTCATCATCACGAACGTCCACCAGCGAGGCCAGCGCCTCCGCGTCGGTGATCACCTTACCCTGGACGACATAAGTGCCACGATCGGTGGCGTAGAGAGCCGGGCACCCGTTCTTGCCCGATGACGTCCCAAGTAGCTGCAGCCTCATCCTCGGTCCCTTCAGCATGCGAATCCACCTCCTATGATGCTGAACTGTGCGTCATAAGAAGTCAATAAGTTCGAAATCTGACGCATAGCGCAGCATGAAGGTAGTCGAAGTCGCCAGGAAGTCTTTCGCTACGATCACCGACCGGTGCCCTGCTAGCGACGGTCGACTAGTGCAGCAGTCGGGTCATAGCGTGGCTTCGGGTTCGTCGCGTTCTAGCTGGCGATGCTGCGTGCTGGACCGGCCGGCGCCGGGCGACGCCCAGCTGTGTGCTGCCGCGAGGTCGGGGACGGCGGCGGGGAAGTCCTGGGCAGCGACGCGGGCGGGGGTGCGCCCGGCCTGGCGTTGACGCATGGCGTCGTAGTCGTAGCCGGGATCGCGGTGGGGCCAGCGGGCGGGCGACGGCTCGTCGGCCTCGCGCTGCCGTTCACGTTCGACCTGGCGCCGCGCTTGGTGCTGCGCGTCGAGCGTGCGCCGCGCCCGGTCGGCCAGTTCGAGCGCGCGGCGCAGTTCGGCGCTCGTGTATTCCAGTTGAGCCGGGCGGGCACTGCGCTTCTGGGTCTGCTGTGCCCGCTCGGCTGCCCGCGCGCGTTCGCGCGGCTGATCGTGGAACGGACGCAGGTCAGCGCCGGGAAGCCGACGGCGAAGTTCTTCGGTGGCCTCCCGCGCGTCGGCTCGTGCCTGCGCGGTGGCGTCATGCCAGCTGGCGCGCTGGGTGTCGATCTCCGATAGGGCCGCCTCACGAAATGCGAGGCTGTCGGCAAGTTGCTGATGGGAGTCGGCGCTGGCGAGGCGCTCGGCGCGCTGGCGCGGGCTGGCGGTTCTGGCCTGGGCACGGATGAGCCGTGCTTCGGTGGCGTGCTCGCGCCGTGCCAGCGCGGCCGCGCGCAAGTCATTGCCGACGTGGGGTGGCGCCCAGGCCAGTTCGCGTTCGTAGCGGGCCCGGCGGGCCCACAGCTCGCCGGTGCTGGCGGCGGCCAGATCGGCTTGCCCTCGGGTGAGGCCTAGAGCGGCGCGGGCTGCGCGCCAGTCAGCGCGGGCCTCGGGCGCGGCCGGCTCGCGTCCGAGCACGTCGCGCGGGTCGGTGCGGCCGTAGCGTTCGCGGTACGCGGCAGCTGTCCCGGCGCGCCCGGCCCAGTCCAGGCGCCGCAGCGGGTCATTGGGGACCGGGCCGAGGTGCTCCACCGCCCAGGCCGGCGGATCGGCGGCGGCGCGCTCGCCGAGGTCAGCTGTCCGCTGGTCCATGAGCGCGGCGAGTTCACGCAGGTACCGGTCGGTCTGCGGGTCGCCGGTCTCGGGCGTGCGGTCGGCGTAGCTGGCGGCCCGGGGTGCGTCCGGGCCGGCCAGCTCGCGGACGCGCCAGTGCAGCACCTTGGCGATGTCCTCGGCCCGGCCCCGGCCAGAGGTGTCATCGAGCGGGAGCATGCGGACGGCCCGTGCCAGTAGCTCGGCTGGGTCGTGGCCGGCCAATTCGGCGGCGCGGACCTGGCGGTGCAAGGTGGCGCGGGCGTCGGCCTTTATGTACCGGTCGTAGTCAGCGGTGCCGAGTTCCCGGCTGACGATGGTGTCGTACTGGGTCGCGACGTCCTGGCCGACCAGGTCGGTCCAGATCGCGCCGAGGTGCGCCAGGTGACCAGCCCGGGCAAGCTCGGCGCGAAGCACCTCCAGGGCGGGCCGGTCGGCCTCGTCCCGCTCCAGGGCGTCGGCGAGGACGCTGAACCGGTCTGCGGGCGGTGCCCATGGGCCGTCCTGCTCCGTCTTGGCGCTCGGCTCAAGACCAGGTGCGGCCATCGACCGGACGGGCGTCGTGCCGGGCCGAAGATCGGCAGCCGCGGGCTCGGTGCTGACATAAGCGTGATTCGCTTCCCGGCCGCGGCTCATCGCGACGTACAGCAGCGCCCTGGAGAGCGATCCGCCGACGAGGGCGTGGCAGGTGTCGACGGTCCGCCCCTCGGCGGCGTGCACCGTGGTGGCGTAGGCCAGGACAGCGTGCTCGTTCAGGTACCTCGCCGGAACCCTCATCGGGGCGCCCCACCGCCGCATACCGGAGTCTGGGTCGGGGCCGAGATCCCTGCGCATGATCACCGCCGTCCGCGCCGGCACCGAGCCTCGTTCGATAGCTTCGATCTTCCAGACATCGCGGTTGGCGACCGGGCGGCCATCGGCGTCGCGGATGCGGCGGTCGTTGTGCCGGGCCTGGACCAGGTCAGCGACCCCGGCGGTGTTGCCGTCGGCGAGGGTGACGCCGCCGGGCCGGATGATGCCGAGGGTGATGAGGTCGGCGCGGGCCCGCGAGCTGAGCGCGGCGGCTAGTTCTTTCGTGCTGGCGATCGGATGCGGGGTGCTGGGTGGCGGGCTGAGCGGATCGCTGACGACTCGGAGGCTGAGGCGATCGAGGCGCTGCGGGCGGTGACGCGCGGCGGGGCCGCGCGCTGGCAAGCGACAGGGCGCACGTCGGTGGACGAGGCCGGATGAGGCCGGACCGCAGTCAGACCTGCCACCCGGCGTGCCCTGTTTCATGATCACGGTTGGAGTATGCGAAGCCGGCTGCCTCTCGGCGCGAACTAGCGCGGAACCGGGGCTTCCCCGGGCGCACGTCCCGGTTCCTGGATTAGCCGGGGCGCGGCGGGGTCACGAGGTCATCTTGCCTGGCTGACGACGAACGCCTGCTGTCCGGAGCGGCCGGTGTAGTACCCGCCGGCGCTGCAGTTGCCCGCCGAGCCGCACGACACCGAGTTGATCTGGGCGCGCACGCCGGTGTTGAGGGCCGCGGTGCCGGGGACCTCAACCGCCTTGCCCCAGGTGCCGTTCTTCTGGCTGACGACGAACGCCTGCCAGTGGAGGCCGGAGCCGACTTCGTAGAACCCGCCGGCGCTGCAGTTGCCCGCCGAGCCGCACGA
>DATNIU010000086.1:0-19157 GCA_035604275.1 Streptosporangiaceae bacterium
GGCCCGCCGCCTGTGGCCGCCGGCCCGCCGCCTGTGGCCGCCGGCCCGCCGCCTGTGGCCCGCTGGTCAGTCACCGTACCCTGTATACTGTGCATACTCAATACACTTTGCATAGGTTTAGCGGAAATCTCCGCCGCCGGCCGACGACATAGCACGGATTACGTGGTCATATTTCTCACAAATCGGGCAGTATTTTGACTGAAAGCCGTGCTAAGTAGCCGGCGAGGCCGCTCGGCATCGACCTGGGCGCCGTGCTGCGCGGGCACGGCTTCACCGGGAGCTCGGTGACACCTTCGGGACTCTGACCCTGGGCAGGCTGGGTGCCGACGCCGTACCGCGAGCCGTCGGCGAGCCCGGCCGCCACCAGGTCGCCTGCCTGCTCGCCTGAGCGAGATCGGCGGTGTCTGCCGGACTTGGCTCTTGGCTCCTGGCTCCTGGCGGCTGGCTCCTGGCGGCTGTCAAGGCCGGGCCGGCCAATAGGCCAGACCGGGATAGCCTTCTCGCGCCGGTGCTTCGTGGCACTAACCTGTCGGATAGCCGGGGCGCCGACGGGATTGGACTCATGACTTACCAGATACGCGTGTTCGTTTGCTACAAGAAGAAGCTGTTGCGCCAGGAGGGAGGGCAGCAGATCGTCCAGAAGAACACCGAGGCCGAGATCTTCCACCATTTGCTATCTCAGCACGCGGGGTACGAGCCCTGGGTCGATGACGCGGGCGTCGCCGCCGGGGTGGAATGGGAAACAGAGATATACCGCCAGGTGCTGGTCAGTGATGTCCTCGTGGTGCTGGTGGGCCCGGGCACGTCGGAGTCGGAGTGGGTGAAACGGGAGATCGCCCTCGCGCACGCACTAGGGATTTCTGTGGTACCGGTTGGTTTCGACCTCAATGATCAGCAGCTGCTAGATGAGCTCAAGGAGCTGTCGATCAGCCATGTGCAGGCAATTATCACCAGGAATATCCGGATCGGCCGCGGCGCGGCGCTGCTAGCCGAGCTTGACGATGCACTGCGCAAGGCTTGCGCCGCTACCCGGGAGCGGCAGCGCGTCACACTGGATCCGCTCTGGCGCCGGCGCGCTCCGGTACGGCAGAAGGCACAGGACAGGCAGCGGGCAGCCACGTTTCACTGGCGATCCGATGGCGAGCAGGTGGCGTTTCATGTCGCGAGCGGGGATATCAGCAAGATCCGCGACATCGACATCATCGTGAACTCCGAGAACGACTACATGCAGATGGCCCGCTTCTTCGAGAGCCACACCCTGTCTTCGGTACTTCGCCGTCGCGGCGCACGGATCAAGGACGGCCGGTACGAGGACACCATCCAGCAGGAACTCGACTGGCAGCTGCGGGCGCGCGGCCGTCCCGTGCTGGCCTCGGAGGCATTTGCCACGAGTGCTGGCGGCCCGGACAGTCAGCTGGCCCGCGTGAACAGAGCGCGGGTGATCATGCACGTCGCGGCGGTGCAGGCCGTCGACGCCAGAAGCCTGCTCATCCCGTATACGCACCCCAATGAGATAGAGGACTCGGTGCGTGCCGTGCTCTCCGGGATGACGGTCCTGAACCAGCTCAACGGGGTGTTCTCTCCGCCCGGCTCCGACCAGCACGCCGAGCAGGAACGGCTCGCTGCGGCCGGCCAGGGACAGCTGAGGAGCGTGATCTTCCCGCTGCTAGGCACAGGTCAGAGCGGCGCGGATACCGCCGACGTCGTCGGCCCGATGCTCGACGGCCTGATCAACTTCCTGTCCGAGAGCGGGAACGAGATCCTGGTCGAGGCGCTGCGAGAGGTCTATGTCTCGGCTTACACGCAAGACGACGTCGATATCGTGATCCCGGAGCTTGACCGGCGGCTAGGCCCGGCGAAGGCGCCGTAGCGCGTCAGCCGCCTTCGGCCTCGGCGGGGTCGCTGGTGGTGCGCAGGAGCGGCGGGTGCAGCTGGGTCGCGTCGCCGGTCCGGTAGAGGCGGGCCGGGCGGCCCCGGTCACCGACGGTGCTGTCGCCGACCTCGATCAGGAAGCCGGGGGTTCCGGTGACCTTGCGGTGGAAATTACGCGGATCGAGGCTGGTGCCCCACACGATCTCATAGACCCGGCGCAACTGCCCTACCGTGAACTCCGGCGGGCAGAACGCGGTGGCGAGCGGTGTGTACTCCAGCTTCGACCGGGCCCGCTCGATTCCGTCGGCCAGGATCTTGTTGTGGTCGAACGCTAGCTCATCCGGCGGCCCGGCCAGCAGCGCCGTCGCTGACTGCCAGGAGGCGTCGGCGGCGTCGCTGCCGGCGTGCGGCACCGGCAGCCCGGGCGCCAGGGCCAGGTAGGCCACCGTGACCACCCGCAGCCGCGAGTCCCTGCCCGGATCGCCGTAGCTGGCCAGCTGCTCCAGGTGCACCTGGCTGCCGGGCGTGCCATCGTCGGCATCCGGCTCCAGGTTCGCGATCAGGCCGGTCTCCTCGGTCAGCTCGCGGGCCGCTGCCTCGGCCAGGCTCTCATCCGGGCCGACGAAGCCGCCGGGCAGTGCCAGCTTGCCCGGGAAGGGCGGAATGCTGCGGCGGACGAGCAGGACGGCGAGATCGTCGTCGCGGATGGTCAGAATCACCAGGTCAACGGTGACCGCGGCTGGCGGGTAGGAGAGATCGCCTGACGCTCGCATGAGCACTAGCCTACACGGTTAATCGTCGATTCGACGAAAAAAGCGGAGTGAGATATTATCGTCATAACGACGATAATAAGGGGCCGGGATGACAGACATCACCACCTACCCGCTGATGCGGCACCTGCGGGGCACGCCGACCATGCACGTACGGCACCTGCGGCGGGGTCAGCTCGTGCACGACGGGACCGGCCTGGCGTTCTTCTTCCGGCCGCTGTCCGCCGTGCTGTCAGAGGTCCCGGTCGATGACCGGGAGCTGCCGCTGCTGTTCCACGCCCGGACCGCCGATTTCCACGACCTGACCGTCCAGGCCAGCGTCACGTTCCGGGTGACCGACCCGGCCACGGCCTGTGCCAGGCTCGATTTCTCGATCGATCCGCGCACCGGCCGGTGGCTGGGCACGCCGCTCGAGCAGCTGGCCGGGCTGCTGGCCGAGACCGCACAGCAGCAGGTCCTCGGCCTGATCGCGGCCAGCCCGATGGAGCGGCTGCTCGCCGAGGGGATCGGGCAGATCCGCGACCGGATCCTTCAGGGACTGACGGCCGACTCCAGGCTTGCCGAGACTGGAATCGCGGTGATCGGAGCCCGGGTAGTAGCGCTGCGCCCCGAGCCTGAGGTGGAGAAGGCGCTCCAGACCCCGGCCCGCGAGCTGCTCCAGCAGGAGGCCGACCGGGCCACCGACGAGCGTCGCGCGCTCGCCGTCGAGCGGGAGCGCGCGATCGCCGAGAACGAGCTTCAGAACCAGATCGAGCTGGCCAGGCGCGAGGAGCAGCTGGTCGCTCAGCGCGGCGCGAACGCCCGGCTGCAAGCCGAGGAGGCGGCCGGGGCCAGCCGGATCGAGGTCGAGGCGCTGGCGGTGCGCGAGCTGCGGCTGGCGCAGGCCCGGGCCGAGGGCACCCGGGTGGCCGCCGATGCCGGCCCGCTGTTGGTCGCCGCGGCCGGCCGGGCGGCCGGTCAGAGCATCGAGGTCCGGTCGATGGTCGAGGCAATCGTCGACGACGGCCAGCGGCTGGTCGGTCTCAACGAGGTCTACATCGGCCAGCCAACGCACCAGACCGCTCGCTATACGCTGGCCATCCCCGGTGGCCACTCCGAGCGCCAGGCCTCCTCCGGCCTGATCGTCTGCACCGGCACCGGCGCGACCGGCTGGGCCAGATCCGCCTGGCTGGAACGTCGCAGCACCCTCAACCTCCCCGGCCCCTCCGACCGGCGCCTAACCTGGTTCGTCCGCGAAGCCTGGCCCTCCCCGATCACCGGCACCGACCGCACCGACGGCGCCCTTTCCGTCGGCCAGTTCATCAGCGTCAGCATCGAGTCCGACCGCCTGGTCGCGTTCAGCGACGGCATCGAATCCGACGCGATCACCCTGTCCTGGGGCCAGCGTGTCAGCGTCGGCCTGGCACAGCGGGTGCTGCGACTGGTGCGGTGACAACTGCCCTGCGGCAGGTCCAACGGGGACGCCGCAAGCAGACTCCGGCCCGGGCGGCCGCCAAGGTGATCAAATAACGAATCGGTCTCTGTTATGCAGTCATATTGATCTCGGATATCCGTAAGGTTACGGTCAGGGCACAATCCAGTACATAGCCAGACCGGGTCGGTGTTACGAGGAGGATTCACTTGTCCATGCGCCTGAACAAAGCTGCACGCACTGCGGCTATCTCGCTGGTTGGTGCCGCAGCGCTGGCTACCACAGGGTTAGCCTCTGCGGCGTCCGCGAGCGCCGGTCTGCGGCCCGCCGTATCGTGGCATCGCGCTTGTGCTCTGCCGACTCACGTCGGACAGATGGCCTGCGGCGCGTTGCGCGTCCTGAATGTGACCGAGCGCGTCAACGCCAGGGGCGTCACCCCTGATGCGACCCCGTCCGGCTACGGGCCGAGCGACCTGCTGAGTGCCTACAACCTTCCTGCCAACGGCGGCGCAGGTGAGACCGTCGCCATCGTCGATGCCTACAACGACCCGAACGCCGAGGCGGACATGGGAATATACCGCTCCCAGTTCGGCCTGCCCGCCTGCACCACGGCTAATGGCTGCTTCCGTAAGGTCAACCAGACCGGCGGCACCAGTTACCCGCGGAACAACACCGGCTGGGCCGGTGAGATCTCGCTCGACCTGGACATGGTCTCGGCGATAGCACCCGACGCGCACATCATCCTCGTCGAGGCGACGAGTTCGACCATTGCCAACCTCGGTACCTCGGTCAACGAGGCGGTAAGTCTGGGCGCGAAGTTCGTCTCGAACAGCTACGGCGGCTCGGAGTCCTCCTCTGACACCAGCTACGACACCAGGTACTACAACCACCCAGGCGTGGCGGTCACGGCCAGCTCAGGCGACAGCGGCTTCGTTACCGAGTACCCGGCGGCATCCCGCTATGTCACCGCAGTTGGCGGCACGTCGCTGACCCGCGCGTCAAACAGTCGGGGATGGACCGAATCAGTCTGGTCCACCAGCAGGTCAGAGGGTGCTGGCTCGGGCTGTTCCACCGTTGACGCCAAGCCGACCTGGCAGACCGACACCGGCTGCTCCCGGCGGACGATCGCCGATGTCGCTGCTGTCGCCGACCCGGCTACCGGCGTCGCCGTCTACCAGACATATGGCGCGAGCGGCTGGGTAGTGTACGGCGGCACGAGCGTTGCCTCCCCGCTGATCGCATCGGTGTTTGCCGACGCCGGCACCCCTGGCCCGAGCACCTATCCGGCCTCGGACATTTACGCGCACACCTCGTCGCTGTTCGACGTCACGACCGGATCAACCGCGACCTGTTCACCTGCCTACCTGTGCACGGCTGAGGTTGGCTACGACGGCCCGACCGGCTGGGGAACGCCGGACGGCCTGACCGCCTTCTCGGGCTAGCATGCCAGGCGGGCCGCGGGCCCGCTGCTGCCGGGCGCCGGCCTAGGCCGGCGCCCGGCAGCTTCCATATCGCTGGGTTGATGGTTTGTCGTGATCTGCGTTACCGTCCGGTAATGAGGGCTGATGCTCCCGGCGGGCAGATCAGGACTGACATCGCGATCATCGGGGCCGGGTTCGCCGGGCTTGGGATGGGGATCGCGCTCGACAAGGCCGGTCGCAATGACTATGTGATCCTGGAGAAGGCTTCCGAGATCGGCGGGACCTGGCGGGAGAATACCTATCCGGGCTGTGCCTGCGACATCCGGTCGCTGCTCTACTCGTTCTCGTTCGAGCCGAAGCGCGACTGGTCCAGGCAGTTCCCTCGGCAGCCGGAGATCCTAGGCTACCTGCGGCAGTGCGTGGACAAGTATGACCTTGCCAGGCATATCGAGTTCGGCGCCGAGGCGGTCTCGATGGCTTACGATGACGCGGCCGGGCGCTGGACGGTCCGGCTGGCGGATGGCCGGATGGTCGACTGCCGGGTCCTGATGACGGCGATGGGGCCACTGCACCAGCCGAACATCCCGCAGATCAAGGGGGCGGCCGAGTTCACCGGGCCGGCGTTTCACTCCGCGCAATGGGACCACAGCACCGACCTGGCCGGCCAGCGGGTCGCCGTGGTCGGTACCGGAGCGAGCGCCATCCAGTTCGTCCCGCAGATCGCCAGGCAGGCGGCGGAGGTCACGGTCTTCCAGCGGACTCCGCCGTGGGTGCTGCCCAAGCCTGACCGGCCGATCGGGCACCGGCTGCAACGGCTGTTCGCCACGGTGCCCGGCTTCCAGCGGGCCTACCGCTGGCTCATCTACTGGGAGGCCGAGGCCACGATCGTGACGTTCACCAAGCCTAAGCTGGCCGGGCTCGGGGAGCGGATGGCCGCGTCGTTCGTCGCCAGGCAGATACCGGACCCCGAGCTTCGCCGCAAGGTAACGCCGAGCTACCGGATGGGCTGCAAGCGGGTGCTGCTTGCCAACGACTACTACCCGGCGCTCGCCAGCCCGCATGTGCGGCTGGTCACCGAGGCCGTCTCGGAAATCACCCCGTCCGGTGTGATCAGCGCGGACGGCACCGAGTACCCGGCCGACGTGATCGTCTACGGCACCGGGTTCCACGTCACCGACGCGTTCGATCACGCCGACATTACCGGAGCGCGCGGGCTGCGGATCACCGATGCCTGGCGGGAGGGCGCCGAGGCCTATCTCGGGCTGACCGTGGCCGGCTTCCCGAACCTGTTCGTGCTGCTCGGCCCCAACTCCGGGCTCGGTCACAACTCGATGATCTTCATGATCGAGTCCCAGGTGCACTACGTGCTCAAGTGCCTGGACCTGATCGACAAGCGCGGGGCTATCGCGGTCACCGAGCAAGCGCAGCGTGACTTCAACGTCGACCTGCAGCGGCGGCTGAAGCGAGCGGTCTGGTCGGCTGGCGGCTGCAAGAGCTGGTACCTGGACTCGGCCGGGGTGAACCGGGCGATCTGGCCGGGCTCGACCGTGCGGTACTGGCGGATGACCCGGCGGGTCGCGGCGGGCCATTTCGAGCCGGTCATCGCTGCCAGAGCCAGCGGCCGTGCCGCGAGCGAATCCGTCAGGGTTGAAGGATGAGCGGCGGCGCATCCTCCGCCGGCCCGCGCCACCGGGTAGCGATCGTCACCGGAGGGGCATCTGGCATCGGCGCGGCGCTGGTCCGCGCCCTGGCTGCCCGCGGTGCCGCGGTCGTGATCGCGGATGTCGACGAGGCGGGCGCGAAGACCGTCGCCGAGCAGGTCAACGCCGGCGTGTCAGGCCGGGTCAGCGCCGCCGGATCCGATCCGGCCAGCGGGATCGAATCGGGTCATGGCAGCGCGGGCCGGTCCGGCCGGGCGGGCGTCACCGGGCCGGGGCTGGTCAGCACTGCCGTGCTGGACGTCAGGGATGCTGAGGCGGTCGGCGAGCTGGTCCGCAGGACCGCTGCCGAGCACGGCCGGCTCGATCTGATGTTCAACAACGCGGGGATCGCTGTCGGCGGGATGGTCGAGGAACTCGCTCTCGACCACTGGGACCGGGTCATCGACATCAATTTGCGTGGCGTCGTGCACGGAGTGCATGCGGCGTATCCGCTGATGCTCGGCCAGGGCTCCGGGCACATCGTCAACACCGCCTCGCTGGCCGGCCTGGTCCCTGGGCCGATGCTGGCGCCGTACGCGGCGGCCAAGCACGCGGTGGTCGGGCTCAGCCTCGCGCTGCGCGCCGAGGCGGCCGGCCGTGGCGTCCGGGTGAGCGTCGTCTGTCCGGGCTTCGTCGACACGCCCTTGCTCGGCCGGGTGAACCCGGACCTGCCGCAGACCGAGACCGGGGCGAACGCCGTCGACCTGGCGCGGCTGACCGGCCGGCTCTACAACGCCGACTCGCTGGCCCAGGACGTGCTGCGCGGTATCGCGCGGAACCGGGCCGTGATCGTCGCCCCGGCCACGGCGCGACTCGCCTGGCGGATGACCCGCTACGCTCCCGGGCTCAGCATGCGGACGCTCACGGCTGCGATCCGGCGCGGCTGACGGTCCGGTTGGCAGGGAGCGGATGCCCGGCTCACGCTCCGGGCTCAGCGTACGGTGCGCGGCGGCGATCCGGCGCGGCTGACGGTGCGGTCGGCAGGGAGCGGATGCCCGGTTCATGCTCCGGGCTCAGCATGCGGATGCCCGGCCTGCGCTCGCGGGCTCAGCTCACGACCCGCGGTCCGGCGCTGACGGACGGCTGGTCTGGTCTATTCCGAGTCGGCTGGTGCCCGGTCGGCCGGTGGCAGCATAGCTGGTCGGCGATCGCGACCGCGATGACGACGGCGGCAGCGGCGGCGGACAGCACGAGCGCGGCGACGTGCGGTGCGAGAAGCCCGAGCAGCGCGAGCACCGCGATGGCGTCGATCCTCGGCCAGGAGATCCGGCGCCAGACGGTCGCCTTGAACGCGGCCTGCCCAGCCAGGAAGAGCGCCGGGCCGCCCAGGATCATCCAGGCCGCCCAGGGGGCGGCTGAGCCGCCGTCGGCCGCCGCGGCCTGTTGGTCACCCAGGTCGTGTAGACCCAGAGCAGCCAGACGATGGTGAGCAGCAGCGCCGCCCGAAGCGCGCCGCCGACGGAGTGGTTGGTGAGCAGGTAGTGCGAGAGCTGCGTGACGGCGAAAACGTAGACTAGGTCGAAGAAGAGCTCGACATTGGTGACCCGCTGCGGTCCGGTCCGTTCACGCAGCATGCCTGGACTGTCCGAGATCTCGATGACTCGCTCCTGCCTCAGCCGGCCAGCCTGCCCAGCGCCGCCCGCTCAGTCGCGTCCGCCCGGCCCGGCTGACGGCGTCACGGCCGCCTAGCGCCGTTCGCGCCGCTCACCCGCCGCCCCGCGTCGTTCGCGCCGCTCACCCGCCGCCCCGCGTCGCCGGTCCGGAACGGCCCAGGGTATGGATGGTAGATGATCGACCGCGATTCACCTGGTGCCCGCAGGCACATCCGCCCGATGCTCGCCACGGCCGGCGAGCTGCCTGCTGACGACGCCGGATGGGCGTACGAGATGAAGTGGGACGGGCTGCGGGCGATCGGCTATGTCGCTCATGACTCAGTCACCCTGCGCTCCCGCTCAGACCGCGACATCACCAGCGGATATCCCGAGCTTCAGGGAATCGCGGCAGCTACCGGTCACGCCGAAGCCGTGCTGGACGGCGAGATCGTGGCGTTCGGGGAGAACGGCTGGCCGAGCTTCGAGGTACTCCAGCAGCGGATGAACTCGCCACTGGATCAGGTGCGGCTCGTCGCCGCTGAGATCTCGGTCAGCTATCTGGCGTTCGATCTGCTGGTCCTGGACGGCGAGCCGCTGTTCGGTCAGCCTTACCGGCAGCGCCGCGAGCGGCTGGAGCAGCTCGCTCTTGACGGCCAGTACTGGCAGACCCCGCCGGCCTTCACCGGCCTTCCCGGCGCGGACGTGCAGGTGCTGTCCAGGCAGCACAGTCTGGAGGGCGTCATGGCCAAGCGGCTGGAGTCCCGCTACGAGCCAGGGCGCCGCTCAACGAGCTGGATCAAGATCAAGAACGTGCGGCGTCAGGAAGTTGTCGTGGGCGGGTGGAAGCCAGGCACGGGCGCCAGATCCGGTCAGATCGGCTCCCTGCTGGTCGGCGTGCAGGAACCCGCCGGCCTGGTCTACGCCGGGCATGTCGGCACCGGCTTCAGCCAGCAGACGCTCCGGCTGCTTGGTCAGCGCCTGACCCCGCTGGTCAGCGACGCGTCACCGTTCGCGACTCCGGTTCCGGCCGAGCACGCGGGGGCGGCCGTGTGGGTGCGGCCGGTCGTCGTCATCGAGGTGACCTTCGCTGAGTGGACCAGCGCGGGCCGACTGCGTGCCGCGACCTACCAGGGGCTGCGGACCGACAAGGATCCGGCCGAGGTCGTCCGCGAGCCAGCCTGATCGGCCAGCGGCCGCCAGGCCCCCTGGCCTGGCCCGCCCGGCTCTGGTCCCGGCCTGGCCCGCCCCGCTCTGGTCCCGGTCCTGCCGGGCCTGCTCCCGGTCCTAACGGCCCTGGCCCTGGCCTGGCCCTGACCCCGGCCCTGCCCGGCGCTGCCCGAGCAGCGCGGGCGCGGTCAGGACCAGAACTCGTCCGAGGCGTACTGGTCGCCAGGTAGCGTCCAGACCGCGGTGGCCCGGCCGTCCCGCATGTGAAAGACCTGGGCGGTATCGTCCGACAGCTGCCTGCCGCCCCTGGCGGCCCGGACCGTCGTCAGCGCGACGACATGATCTTCGTTGCCGACGACATCATGCAGCTCGATCGAGAGGGTGCCCTCGGAGAGTTCGAAACTGCGGCCAAGCCATTCGACGACCTGCCCGATCCCGTGGTAATCGCCGCTCAGCGGGGATCTGCCGGCGTAATGCCAGACTATGTCGGGGGCGAAGAAGTGGTTCTGAAGCGTATCCAGATCCCCCCGTCCGAATGCCGCGTATCCGTCTCTGACGATGTCCACATTGGGATGTGCCATATCCCTGCCCCCCGCTGGTTGCCGGCCAGGCACCTACACTGGCTGGCCGCGGCCGGACAGTCAAGGAACCCGGCAGGGCGCGGCCGACCGGACAAGCACCGGGCTCATTTGGCGAAGAAATGCAGGCCAACCCATGCCCAGGCGACCAGCACGCCGACCCGGCCCGTCCTCGTCCGCATGATTCGGGTGAAGACCTGTGAAAGCGCGGGAATTGACGTCCGCGCGGACCTTCCGGCTACTTCGGCGCCGACAATCCCGAGTGCCAGGGCGCAGAAACCGGCGACGGTGATGTTGTGCGAGCTCATCGCTCCAACAGCCACCAGCCGGCGGCGATCCAGATCACCAGCGCGGTCGCCCGCCCGAGCGGGAAGGCGAGCAGGGGGTCGGTCAGGGTGCTGATTGTCGGGTGCGCGTACGACGACGTGGTGATGTCGGGCTGGCCGAGCAGCGCCGCTAGCTCCCACAGGCCGCCGAAGACCAGCAGCGATGTCCAGGCGGTCACCCCGGTCCGGGAGAATCTGGGCGGAGCGTCACGCTGCCTGACCGGCCCGCCCCAGCCGACGAGCACGACCGCCGAGCCGAGGCCGACAACACCGGCGGTGGCTGGCCAGGAGTAACGCATGAACGAGCCCACGACCAGGGCAAAGACACCGCTGCCGGCCAGTCCGGCGCCGATCGCGCGGACTGGGGGCCGCGTCGTCCTCGGCGGCCAGGCCGGCTCCGGGCCAGCAACATCTCCCGCCCCGCTGGCCCCACCCGCACCTACCCCACTAGTCCCGCTAGTCGCACTCGCTCCGCTAGCCGCACTCGCTCCGCTAGCCGCACCGGGCGCATTCGTCACATCCGCCAGCCCTCCGGCGGCCTGGTCAAACCGCGTATTCATCATGGTTTTTCGAGATGAATACGCGGTTTCACCCGGGCCGCGGGATCCCGTGCCGTCCGGACCGCCGACCTCGGCGGGCGGATCCGCCGGATCGGCCGGGACGGCTGGCGCGGTCCCTGACAGCCCGGCGAGCGCGACCTGCCGCGCCACGGCGGCCGATCTGGCGCGCATCCCAGCGTCCCAGCAGAGCGCGGTCGCGACGACGAGCATCAGCAGGCCGTCGAGCGGCTTACCTGAGATCACGGTCATGAAGGTGATCGCCATCAGGATCAGGACGATCGGCTGGCGGGCGCCCGACAGGGTCACGAGCACGCGCTCGGCCAGCCCCCTGGGACTGGCTGCCTGGGCCGCGTAGGTCCTGGGCCGGTCAGCCCCGGCCCGCTGACCGGCCGATACATCCCGACCACGCCGCTCGCTGCCGCCGGAGCGCTCCATGGTCCCCCTTGTCAGGACCACAGCCGATGCGGCATGCCCCGTGCCGCTATCAGCCTTACCCGCAGATCAGGAGGGTATTTTGTGATGTTAAATCATCGGGTGAGCTAGTACAAGGCGGCGTCATCCGATCGGGCAGCCCGGCCGGGCCCGCGCCTCGCCTGAGTTGCGGCTGACCATCAGGCAGGACGTGCTGACCGCCTCGAACGCGCGAGCCGGGATCTGCTTCAGCAGTTCGACGAGCGCGTCCGGCCATTTCGGGAAGGCGCTGCCCTGGAAGTACCAGTTGCTGCCGTTATCGGCGAGGATCAGGCCGTAGTGCTGCATCTCGACGAGCACGACCTTGGCGTCCGCGCAGTAGGGCGTCGAGCGGCGGCAGAAGCCTGCCACGTTGAAGCTGGCCTTCAGCCGGAAACGAGCGCCCATCGGCGGCAGGCTCAGGCTGCCGCCGGAGCCTGCCTCGTGCCTGGCGGGCCAGATGTAGGCGGACCGGGTGCGCTCGGCGGTGAACCGGATGGCGTGCCTGATCGGGGTGCCGGTCCTGACCGCCCACTTGATCTGGCCGAAGTTCAGCAGCCCGGGCATGATCGGCAGGCCGGCCGCGTCGGCCGAGGTCCAGCCGGCCGGCCGCAGCGCGTTGGACCGCAGGTTCCAGATGGCTCCCGAGCCCGCGGTGGACCGCCGCGGCGAGTAGTGCGCGTTCCAGAGCTCGTACAGGGTGCAGGTGCTCGAGTCGACCATCAGGGCGTGCCGGTCACCGCCGGCCTTCGGGCCGCCTTCGATCGGCGTATCCGCGCCGAACGGGTACGGCCCCTTATTGCTCTCGCTCGCGTACTGGAAGGCAATCCGCACCTTGGGGTGAGCATTGGTCACGTAGATGAACGGGATTCCGTACGGGTAGCCGCCCGGGTCAGGACCGAAGTCCGGGTGCAGGTACGTCCCGGCCGAGTTCATGCTCCGCAGCCAGGCCGCGCTGTGCGCGGCCACCGGGAGCTTCGAGATGTCGGTATTCCAGATGTTATTGGCCGGGAACAGCGGGCAGTTCGAGGTTCCGGGCACGGTCGGACCGGCTGCCTGGCCGGCCGGGTTCCTCCCGCCCGCCGTGCGAGCCGCGGTCGGCGTGGCCGCTGGCTGGCGCGGCCGGATGCTGGCCGGGGCCCGATCGGCGATCGCGTGCCGGACCGGCTGTCGGCCCGCGTGCTGGCTCGCCGCCTGGCCCGCGTGCCCGGCCGCAGGAGCGGCGGCGGCGCCGCAGGCCGCGAGCGCCACCACGGGCACGATCGCGATCATCCGGCGGAAGGCAGTAGGGATTATCCGCTGCATCCGCCACATGCTGGCACAACGAGCCAGGCGGCGCGGGCCGAATGGGGCGCCCGCCGCCACGGTGTGCCAGGCTGTCCACGTCGGCGCAGGCCAGCGGATCTGGCCCGGCAGGCCGACCAGTCAGGCCGGCCAGTCAGGTTGCCTGCGACGCGCCGGCTGACGCAAGATCAGGGGATCGGTCCGACCCCGGGAGCTGTCCATGAAGGTACCGCTGACTATCGACGACTTCCTGCGCCGGGGTGCTCTCGTGTACGGCGATCGCCCGGCGCTGATCGATGAGCCGGGCACGGCCGGGACGCTCGGCACCATCACCTACCGCTCACTGGATCGCCGGGCCCGCGGCGTGGCGATCGCGCTGGACCAGATGGGAGTCGGGCACGGCGAGCGAGTCGCGGTCGTCAGCCCCAACGCGGCCAGGTTCGGGGTGCTGTTCTACGGTGTCAGCGCTTACGGGCGCGTGCTCGTGCCGATCAACTACCGGCTGAACGCCGAGGAGGTCAGCTACATCGTCGGGCATTCGGCCGCGTCGGTGCTGCTGGTCGACCCCGAGTCGGACGAGGCGCTGCGCGATGTCGCGGCCAAGCACCGGATCGTGCTCGACGGCATGGCCGACGAGCAGCTGTTCGCCGAGGCGCCGGACGACGCCGAGCCGGCCGCCTGGGAGCCCGACGAGGATGCCACCGCCAGCATCAACTACACCAGCGGGACCACGGCACGGCCCAAGGGAGTCCAGCTCACCCACCGCAACTGCTGGCTCAACGCGGTGGCGTTCGGCTGGCAGGCGACTGTCACCGACCGTGACGTGTACCTGCACACGCTGCCGATGTTCCACTGCAACGGCTGGGGGATGCCGTACGCGGTGACCGCGATGGGCGTTCCGCAGGTCGTGGTGCGCAAGATCGACGGCGAGGAACTGCTGCGCCGGATCGACTCCCACGGCGTCACGCTGATGTGCGGCGCCCCGGCCGTGGTCGCTGCGATCCTGGACGCCGCCAGCGCCAGGCGGGCGGCCGGCCAGGACGTGCCCGGCCGGGACCGGGTCCGGATCATCGTGGCGGGCGCGCCGCCGCCGTCGAAGACGATCGAGCGGGTAGAGGCCGAGCTCGGCTGGGAGTTCATCCAGATCTACGGGCTCACCGAGACCGCTCCGCTGCTCACCATGAACCGGCGGCCCGCCGAATGGGACGGGCTGCCGGCCGCCGAGCGGGCCAGGCTCCAGTCCCGGGCCGGCGCTCCGGCGATGGGCGTGCAGGTCGCCACCGATGCCAGCGGCGAGATCCTGGCCAGGTCGAACCACGTCTTCGCCGGCTACTGGCAGCAGCCGGAGGAGTCAGCGAAGGTGCTCGTCGACGGCTGGTTCCGCACCGGTGACGAGGGCTACCTCGACGCCGACGAGTACCTGGCGATCTCGGACCGCAAGAAGGACGTGATCATTTCCGGCGGCGAGAACGTCAGCTCGGTGGAGGTGGAGGACTGCCTGTACCAGCACCCCGCGGTCGCCGAGGCGGCCGTGATCGGGACTCCCGATGAGCGCTGGGGCGAGACCGTCAAGGCGCTCGTCGTGCTGCGCGGGGGTCACCAGGCGACCGAGGCCGAGCTGATCGAGTTCTGCCGGTCCAAGCTGGCTCATTACAAGTGCCCGACCTCGGTCGAGATGCGGGATACGCTGGCCCGCACGGCGACCGGCAAGCTGCAGAAGTTCAAGCTGCGCGGCCCCTACTGGGAGGGCTATGACCGCCGGGTGCACTAGGCCGGGTGCTCCCCGGCCCAGCTCTGGTACGCCTCGACAGCCGTGGGCAGGGTCGGGAAGAGCAGGTCCTTCCCGATCTTGCCGACCAGCCCGAAGGACTCCAGCCTGGCCAGCAGATCCTGTTTCACCCGGGCCAGGGCGAAGACGGCACCCGCCGCGGTCAGCTCCTCGCGGACCGCATCGACCGCCTCAAGCGCGGTGAAGTCAACCTCGACGTTGGCCTCGACGTTGAGCACGAACCACCGCAGGAGCGGCTGCTGCCCGGCCGCGGCCAGTGCCCGGCGCCGGAAGTCCTCGGCGTTGGCGAAGAACAGCGGGGCGTCATACCGGTAGACGACCAGGCCCGGGATCGTGCGTGCCTGCGGGTAGTCGTCCACGTCGTGCATCCCGGCCAGGCCGGGCACCTGGCCCTGGATCGCGTCGTGCGGCCTGGCCACCCTGATCAGCAGCTCGGCGACCGAGATCCCGATCGCGATCAGGACGCCGTAGAGGATGTTGACGATCAGCACGCCCAGGCAGGCAGCGACGGCGATCAGGAGCTCGCTGCGCCGGAAGGCGATCAGGCGGCGGAAGGCGGTCACGTCGATCAGCCGGATCGCCGCGTAGATCACGATCGCGCCGAGCGCCGCGACCGGGAACTGGGCGAGCAGCGAGTGCCCGAACCCGAGAACGGCGAGCAGGACGGCCGCCGCGGTGACCGAGTAGAGCTGAGTCCGGCTTCCCGCGGCCTGGCCGAGGGCTGTCCGGCTCGCGCTGCTGCTGACCGGGAAGCCGTGAACCAGGGCCGCGGCCGAGTTGGCGACGCCGAGCGCGAGCAGCTCCTGGCTCGGGTCGATACGCTCGCCGCGCCGGGCGAATGACCGGGCGGTCAGCACGTCGTCGCTGAAGGCCACGATCAGCACGCTGAGCGCCGGCCCGACCAGCTCACGCAGGTCACGCGGGCTCAGCCCGGGCAGGTGCACCGCAGGCAGGCCAGCCGGGATCGGCCCGACCACGGCGATCCCGTGGCTGGCCAGCCCGAAGACCCAGACGGCGGCGCTGGCCGCCGCCACCGCGATCAGCGGCCCCGGGACCCTCGGCCACCGGGAGCGAACGATCGCCAGGAACGCGAGCACGGCGGCGGCCACGGCCACGGTGGCCCACTGAATGCTCCCGATGCCACGAACGAACGAGACAATCTGCGCGATAAAGGTTCTCCCGCTGACCGGGACCCCGGTAACCCGGCCGAGCTGCCCGGCGATCATGATGACGGCCAGGCCGGCCAGGTAGCCGACGAGCACCGGCCGGGAGAGCAGATCGGCGACGAAACCTAGCCTGGCCAGCCCAGCGATCACCGCCAGCAGCCCGACGAGCAGGGCAAGCGTGCTGGCCAGTGCCAGGTAACGGCTGGAGTCGCCCGCCGCCAGCGGCCCGATCGCCACCGCCGTCATCAGCGCCGTGGTCGACTCCGGTCCCATCGACAAGGACCTGGACGAGCCGAGCACCGCATAGATCACCAGCGGTGGCGCCGCCGCCCACAGGCCCGTCACCGGCGGCAGCCCCGCGACCCCGGCGTAGGCCATCACCTGGGGGATCAGGTACGCCGCGACAGTCAGGCCGGCCAGCAGGTCACCCCGGAGCCACGACCGCTGGTAGCGGCGCAGCTCCGTCAGCCCCGGCAACCGGAACCAGCCGCGCCAGCCACCCCTGGCGGGCTGCCGCTGGTCGCCCTCGCCATGGCTCATCCCGCATCATTACCCGTTGACGGCGATCGCGGTCGATTCTCAGCCGTAGTGACTGAGAATCGACCGCGATCACCTGACGCGGCCCCCGGCGGGCCGTGCCGGCGGCTACGAGGTGAGCGGGTAGGAGATAGCGGCGAGCGAGGTGAGGACGCGGGCCTCGATGGGCGGCTGGCTGTAGGCCCAGAGCTGGCCGCCCGGAGTGATCTCGATGGTGCCGACGGTGCCGTACACGGTGGTCGTCTTGATGTACAGGTAGTGCGACGGGCGGGCCGCCTTCGGGAGCACGGCGGCTATCTCGCTGCTCGTGCCGGTCTCGGCCAGCGACCCGGACAGGTATACGACACCGCCGGACACCGAGTAGGCCGGGTCGCCCGCGCTCCAGCCGACCTGGGCGGAATGCCAGCCGTTGACCAGCGTCATCGGGTGCCGGGCCGCGGCCGCCGCGGGGAACGAGATGCCGGCCAGCGAGGTGAAGGACCGGGTGGCGGCGCCGACGGCGTAGATCGGGCCTTTCGGGTAGACCAGCAGCTGGCCAGTCGTGCCGGCGTCGGTGTAGACGGTCAGGTACTCCACGCTGGCCGGCCTGGCTGCCTTCGGAAGCGAGCCGACTTTCTTATTGGTGCCGGCCGCCTGGTGCATCGCTCCGGACAGGTACACGACGCCGCCGCGCACGGAGTAAGCCGGATCCCCGGTGTCCCAGGCGCTCTGGCTGGACTTCCAGCCATTGATCAGGCTCAGCTTGTGCCCGGCGGTCCCGGCTGCGGGGAAGGAGACAGCGGCGAGCGAGGTGTAGTCACGGGCGTTGCCAGCCGGCGTGCTGTAGACGAACATCTGGCCGTCGGGGGTGATGTACAGGTGCCCGGTCGTGCCGTCGAAGGTGTAGACGGTGATGTAGAGCGCGCGGGCGGGCCGGGCGGCCTTCGGGAGCACGGCGAACGTGGGATTGCTGCCCGCTGCCTGATGCATAGACCCGGACAGGTACACGATTCCGCTCCTGACGGCCCAGGCAGGATCACCCGTGTTATACCTGGCCTGGCTGGACTGCCAGCCGTTGCTGAGGGCCAGCTTGTGCCACGTCACCCCGGTCGCCGCGACCGCAGGGGCCGCCGACGTGGTGGCCGCCGATGCGGTCGCCGCGCCGAGAGTGCAGCCGAGCGCGGCCATGCTGGTGACGAGGACAGCCAGCGGTGCGGTGACCGACCGCGCTGCCCGTGCAAGTCCGCTGGTCTTCACCCGTGGCTGGCGGGACGGCGGCGTGGGTGCCCAGGCGGCGGGCTTCAGTGCCGGGGCGACATCCAGCCGCGGGCGGCCGCCGGCCGCCTCCCGGCTGTCGTGATGGCAGTAAGGCTGGGCAGACATGGCTCGTCACTCCCTGAGAGGGCAGGCCGCGAATCGGACCGCGCTTCGCCCAGTTGTAGCCCGAATGACCCTCGGTCGCCTGAGTAGCGACTACTCAGAGTCGGCGCAGCGTCGTCAGCCCAGACAGCCGGAACCGTACGCGGTCGATTCTCAGTCGTAGTGACTGAGAATCGACCGCGATCATGAGGCGAGATGGGCCGGTCAAGCGGCCAGCGCTGGCACGTCCGGCTCGGCGAGCGCCCGCTCTGGCACCGTGGCGGGCTCGAGCGCCAGCTCGAGCACCTCGCGGACGTCGCTGACCGGACGGATGTCCAGCGCCGAACGGACCTTTTCCGGCACCTCGTCCAGGTCCGGCTCGTTGCGCGCCGGGATCAGGACGACCTTGATCCCGGCCCGGTGCGCCGCGAGCAGCTTCTGCTTCAGACCGCCGATCGGCAGCACCCGGCCGGTCAGCGAGACCTCGCCGGTCATCGCTACGTCCGAGCGGACCAGCCGCCCGGACAGCAGCGAGGCAAGCGCGGTGGTCATCGTGATGCCGGCGCTCGGCCCGTCCTTCGGCACCGCCCCGGCCGGCACGTGCACGTGCACGCTGCGCTCGGCCAGCTCGCTGACCGGCAGCCCGAGGCGCGGGCCGTTCGAGCGCAGATAGGAGAGCGCGATCTGGGCGGACTCCTTCATCACGTCGCCGAGCTGCCCGGTGAGCGTCACGCCGGTGCTGCCGCTGGCCGGGTCGGCCAGCGATGCCTCGATGAACAGCAGGTCACCGCCGGCCCCGGTCACAGCCAGACCGGCCGCGACGCCCGGCACGGCTGTGCGCTCGGCCGATTCCGGGGTGTGCTTCGGGTGGCCTAGGTAGGTCGTCAGGTCGTCGGCGCCGACGGTGATGAGGGTTTCCGGGTTAAGACCTTGCGCGGGGCCAGCGGGCGGATGGATCCCGGCGCCGGCTGGCTGCGCAACGCGTTGCGCCGGGTCCATGCCGTCCGCAGGCTCGATGTGCGGCTCGACCGGCTCGGAAGGTCCGCTGATTGGCGACGAGCCACCCGCGGTTGTCGGCTGGGAGCTCAGTGCTGGTGAATCGGTTGCCTCGGGCGGGTCTTGCGCTAGGGTGGCGGCGATTTTGCGGAGGACTCTGGCGATGGAGCGTTCCAGGGAGCGGACGCCTGCCTCGCGGG
>DATNIU010000087.1:0-22877 GCA_035604275.1 Streptosporangiaceae bacterium
ATGTGCGGAGATGACAACCGCCGGAGCTGGCCTTGGGTGGCCAGGTGACGATGGTGCGCTATCGGCTTGACCAGCCGCGTCGCCGTCCGGTCCCGCATGCACGATATGCCGGACATCGCGCTCGGCCCAGCCCACCCCGCCTCCACTACCGGTCAGGCGGCCAGCCGATAGCGCACCATCGTCACCTGGCCACCCAAGGCCAGCTCCGGCGGTTGTCATCTCCGCACATCCCGCCCCGCGGTCCGTCCGCAGCCACACATCGGGTATCTGCCAGACCTGGCATGCTCGCCCGGGCAGGCCCACGGCGCCGACCGTCCCCTTGCTGGCCGGGACCAAGAAGCAGCCACCGCAGACCGCCGCACCGAACCACGGCCCGCGCAGAAGTCAGCTCCCGTCGCGGCCTGCCGCCGCAACCGGCAGCCAGCCACCGAGGTCAGCTCTGGTTGCGATGTCGAGCACATCACGCACAGCCTAAGCCGACAGGTCCCTAGTCTGGCAGCTACCAACGAGGACCGGCTCCAATTAATCACCCGCGGTCAGCGCGCCCTTCCCGTGGCTTCCCGACACCGTCCGAGTCGCGAACCGTGATCGGGCCGATGCCCCAGCGGATGCGACTGACGAAATCCGCCCGGTCATGCCCGGCCGAACTCCTGGCGCTCACCCGCCCGGCGCCGTGCGGATGACCGCCGGGTCTCGCGATCCGCCCTCCCCGCGACGAACCGCACGACCGTCGCCGGAGGATCGATCCGCCCGCCACCCACGGCAACCACCTCGACACCGGTGACCCCGAGACGCCGCAGCACCGGCCTGGCTCGGTCGAGTTCCTCAGCGACCTTGGCGCCCTTGATCGCCAGTACCAGCCCACCCGGCCGGCTGAGGCCGGACGCCAGGACCGCCAGCCGGTCAAGCGCCGCGACGGCCCGGACCGTCACTACATCGGCCTCGATCTGGCCGGCAAGCTCTTCCGCGCGGCCTCTCACGACCCGCGCATTCGTCAGCCCTAGTTCCCGAACGCATTCCTCAAGGAAGACGGTTCTCCGGGCCATCGGCTCCAGCAGGATCACGTCCGCTCGCGGCAGCAGCATTGCCAGCACGATTCCCGGCAGGCCAGCACCGGACCCAAGATCGAGCAGCGCGCATGGGGTCGGAACCAGTTCTGCTACGACCGCGCAATTCAGCAGATGTCGATCCCAGATCCGCGCCGTCTCGCTGGGTCCGATCAGGCCGCGCTCCACGCCGGGCCCCGCCAGGAGCCTGGCGTACGCCTCGGCCTGCCAGAGCGCCGGGCCGAAGATCTCACGCGCCGCCGGTGGCGCTGGCGGCACACGGCCGGCTCCCGCCGCACCCGGCACGTTGCCGGCTCCCGCCTCAGCCAGCACGCTGAAAGCTTCTGCCTCAACCGGCCGGAAGAACGACCACCCGGCGGTTCGGATCGACGCCCTCCGACTCGCTGCGCAACCCGCTTGCCGCGATCGCGTCGTGCACGATCTTGCGCTCGAACGCGTTCATCGCGCCTAGCGCCTTGGCGTCACCGGTCCGCTTGACCTCCTCGGCGGCCTCGGTGCCGAGTTCGGTGAGCTCGAGCCGCCGCTGCGCGCGGTACCCTCCGATGTCCAGCATCAGCCGCGTCCGGCCGCCGGTCTGCCGGTGCACCGCGAGCCTGGTCAGCTCCTGTAGCGCCTCAAGGACGGCACCCCTCGGGCCGACAAGCTCATCCAGCGTGGCCCCGACCACGGACACGACGGCCCGGTCACCTTCGACGTCCATGTCGATATCGCCATCGAGGTCAGCTACATCGAGCAGTCCCTCGATGTAGTCGGCCGCTATCTCGCCCTCAAGCTCAAGATCCGCCACACCCGGCTCGGCCGCGTCATCCGGCTCGGCCGCGTCATCCGGCTCGGCGCTCTCGGCGACGTCGGCCGCAACATCGGCCGGAACCTCGGCGCGGTCCGAATCGGCCAGCTCGCCCGGCACGTCCTGCTGCGGCTCAGCGAGCACATTTTCCCCTTGGCTCACGACAAGATCCTCCTACGTCGGTACACGCCATCGATCAGCACGGCACCCGGCCCGCAGGCCGGCACCCGGACTCCTCAGCGCTTGCCGGAACGCTTGCTGCGTGACTGCCGCTGACGCTGCTGCCTGACGAGCTTAACCTCGGGCTCGACCGGCGCAGGCGCCTCCGGCTCAGAACGGCCCTTGCCGAATCTTCGGAGCACTCCGCCGTTCGACGCCGCCGATCCATGCCCGTTCGCTGAACCCGCGCCCGCGATGCCGTCCGCCGCCGGGCGACCTGCTGCCGGGCTGCCCGGCCTGGCCTTGCCACCCCCGGTGCCAGCCGGCTTGCCCGAGCCGGCCGAGGCAGGCCTTCCGTTCGAGTTCGCCGCACGGCCGCCCGAGCCAGCCGAGCCAGGCTTGCCGCCGGCCGTCCGGGCGTCGCCCGTCTTTCCGCCGCCGCCAGCCGCCTTGCTCCCGGTCGTCCCGCCGGCTCCGCTGGACGGCCTGGCCGTGCCTGCGGTGCCACCGATCGGCTTGTTGCCATCGGGACCCATGGCTGCCGCGCCGATCGGATACCTGCGCAGCAGCACGTACTGCTGGCCGAGCGTCCACAGGTTCGTCGTCACCCAGTACAGGACCAGGCCGAACGGCCAGATCAGACCGGTCAGGGCGAACAGCGGCATGATGTAGACCATCATCTTCTGCGACTGGCCCATCGGGCTGTCCGAGCCAGTCGGCATCATGCCGCGCTTCATGCTCTGCCGCATGGTCAGGTAGGTAGTCCCCATGCTGAGCAGGACAGCGGCGCCGATCACGACCTTGACGCTCACCGACGACGCGAAGAACTTGTCGGCGATGGTGGCACCGAAGATGTAAGCGTGATGAGCGTTGTTCACCATCGGGATGGTCAGGTGATACTTCAGGCCGCCCGGCTGCTTGGGTGTCCAGTCAGCGATCTGCCGCAGCACGCTGAACAGGGCGAAGAAGATCGGCATTTGGAGCACGACGGGCAGGCAGCCCATCAGCGGATTGACGCCGGCCTCCTGGTAGAGCTTCATCGTCTCGGCGTTGAGCGTCTCCTTGTCACCCTTGTACTTCTTGCGAAGCTCGGTGATCTTCGGAGTCAGCGCGGTCATGGCCCGCTGGGTGTGCATCTGCTTGATGAAGAGCGGCACCATGATCAGCCGCATCAGCACGACGAGGAACACGATCGACAGGACCCAGGTCAGGCCGCTGGCGGGCCCGAAAATAGGCCCGAGCACGTTGTAAATGTGCGTGATGATCCAGGCGACAGCGTCGTCGATCGGGTTGAAGATGCTACCCACTTGCCAGTTCCCTTGCTCGTCGATCAGCGGCGTTGGCCTCCGCCGGTGCCTGCCCGCCGCCTTCCGGCCGCACGGCAGGGACCGGGTCGAGCCCTCCTGGGTGGAACGGATGGCAGCGGGCTAGCCGCCGGAGCGCCAGCCAGCTGCCACGGCCCGCGCCGAACAACTGGACCGCCTCCAGCGCATAGGCGCTGCAGGACGGGTAGAACCGGCAGCGCGGACCGAGCAACGGGCTGACGAAACGCCGGTAGCCTGAGATCAGTATGACAAGCAGCCGTGTCAGGGCAGATTGCCGCCTGGCCTGGCACGTACCTGCCTCGCTCGGTTCTGTCACACCGCACCACCCTGCCGCCGAAGCAGTGCACCTAGTATCAGGTCCAGCTCAGCGGCCAAGTCCGCCTGGCTTGCCGTCGCGGCCCGGGGATTAGCGCGCAACACAAGCAGGCTACCCCCAGGCAGTGAATGCAGATACCCCAAGACCAGGTGCCGGAGCCGTCGGCGGACCCGGTTACGCACCACCGCAGGGCCTACAGCACGGCTCACGACGAAGCCGACCCTGGCGGGCTCACCGGTACCCTGCCGCACCAGCAGGTGCCCGACCAGCAGCGCTCGGCCGACCCGGCTGCCATCGCGGACCGCCGCCTTGAACTCCAGCCGACGGCGCATCCGCGCGGCTGCCGGCAGCATGGCCCGTCACCGCCGGGCGGCAAGCACTGCGACAGCCGCTTCGGCCGAGCCCGCGCCGCTCAGACGCTGACCCGCGCACGGCCCTTGCGGCGCCGCGCGGCCAGCACTGCGCGCCCGGCCCGGGTGCGCATGCGCAGCCGGAACCCGTGCGTCTTCGCGCGACGGCGATTATTCGGCTGGAACGTGCGCTTGCTCACAGAAAACTCCAGGTAACGGGTCGGAGATCTCGGGCCTCCATCAACCGGCGAGACTAGCGCGCAGCGTTCAACGCCGCCGGAGTGGCCCGACTAACGAACGCTACGCGTACTGACCGTCCCGGGTCAAACCGGCGGGGCCAGCCGCGGCCCGACCCTCCCCGTTTGCCGAACAGGCCCGCGGCACCACCCCTAGGCTGTGGAAAGCTCTGCCGGTCTGTGCGGATTCAGCGGCACCGCTGGCCGCGACGTAGCTCGCCGTGGCGCGGTGCAGCGTTGCACATGCTGTGGAAAAACCTGTTGAACACGATGTGGGGGGCCCGAGGTGATCGGCCGATGAGTGAACCAGACCTCACCGAAATCTGGGCCCGGTCGCTGAACGACCTCGCCGAGACGCAGATCGAGCCCTACCAGCGGGCCTGGCTCCAGCTGACCAGGCCGCTCGGCCTGGTCGAGAACACGGCACTGATCGCAACCCCCAACGAGTTCGCCAAAGACCAGCTTGAGAACCGGCTGAGGGCGCTGATCACCAACGCCCTCTCTCGCGAGCTCGGCCGCAGCATCTCGCTTGCCGTGATCATCGATCCGGCGGTCACCGCGACGCTGCCGTCAGCCGACGAGCCGCAGGGCGCTCCCGAGCCGCTAGGCATCAGGATGCCGTTCGGCGCCACCCCCGACGGCCCAGACGGCCGCCCTGCCTCGATGCTGCCCCCGTCCGGCCATCTAGGGCAGATGGCGCACCCCGACGGACAGTTCGACGGCGGACCGGGCCACCCGGCCAGGCAGGGACTGCCCGGATCGCCCGGACAGCTTCCGCTCCAGCCGGGCCCCGCGGGCCTTCCGCACCTGCCGCCCACGCTTCCAGCGCAGGACGGCCACGCGGTCGGAGCATCCGCGGCCAACGGCGCCGACCCAGGAACTCCGCTGGGCATCGGCCGGCCGGCCTCCGGCGCGGCCCTGGGCGCTGCTGGCACCGCCCACCTGCCAGGTCACGGCACCGCCCGGCCGACCCAGACCAGGCTCAACCCGAAGTACACCTTCGAGACGTTCGTCATCGGGTCGAGCAACAGGTTCGCGCACGCGGCCGCGGTCGCGGTCGCCGAGGCACCGGCCAAGGCGTACAACCCGCTCTTCATCTACGGCGACTCCGGCCTCGGCAAGACCCATCTGCTGCATGCCATCGGGCATTACGCGCAGAGCCTTTATCAGGGCGTCCGCGTCCGCTACGTCAGCTCGGAAGAGTTCACCAACGACTTCATCAACATGATCAGGGACGGCAAGCAGGACGGCTTCCGCCGCCGCTACCGTGACGTCGACATCCTGCTGGTCGACGACATCCAGTTCCTGGAGAACAAGGAAGGCACGCAGGAGGAGTTCTTCCACACCTTCAACACGCTGCACAACGCCAGCAAGCAGATCGTCATCTCCAGCGACCGGGCACCGAAACGGCTGGTGACGCTCGAAGACCGGCTGCGCAGCAGGTTCGAGTGGGGCCTGCTGACCGACATCCAGCCGCCCGAGCTCGAGACCAGGATCGCCATCTTGCGCAAGAAGGCCGTGCAGGACCGCCTCAACGCGCCGCCGGAGGCACTGGAGTACATCGCCAGCCGCATCTCCACCAACATCAGGGAGCTTGAGGGCGCGCTGATCCGGGTCAGCGCGTTCGCCAGCCTGAACCGGCAGACGGTCGACCTCCAGCTCGCCGAGTTCGTGCTGAAGGATCTCATCCCCGAGGCACAGGGCCCGGAGATCACCGCCGCCACGATCATGGGCCAGACCGCGTCTTACTTCGGGCTATCTATCGACGACCTGTGCGGCACATCCCGCTCACGGGTCCTGGTCACCGCCCGCCAGATCGCGATGTACCTCTGCCGGGAGCTGACCGACCTGTCGCTGCCCAAGATCGGCCAGCAGTTCGGCGGCCGGGATCACACCACGGTCATGCACGCTGATCGCAAGATCAGGTCCCTGATGGCCGAACGCCGCTCGATCTACAACCAGGTCACCGAGCTGACCAACAGGATCAAGCAGCAAGCGCTGCCGACCTGACCACTGCCGACGCGACCACAGGCAGCAACGCGGCAGGTGCCGTCGGCATAACCGTTTGGACACATAGCGTAGCCAAGCACTCACACAACGCTGCCCGGCATCACTTTCCGTACACACAGGCTGTGGATGACCTTGTGGATTACCTCGGGACAGCCCCGGCGATCCTGGGGTTACCCAGGGGGTAACTGCCCGCGAGCAGGGCCGGGCCGGCTCGCTCGTCCACAGCCCGGCAGCGGCGCCACTGGCTTCGTCCACTCGGGCTGTGCACAGAATCTCCCGGCTGACCTGCCCCAACGAGCCTGTCCCCAGCGTCCACCGTGCCTATGACGACTACTTCTTTCTTCTTCACTCAGACCAAGAGCCAAGTAGCGTCCCCGGTCACGCGCGGCTTCGCGTGAGGTGCCGACGGCCGGTTACCGCACCGCACAGGCCACCGCGAAGCCAGGCCAGCAAGCCCGCGGGCGGCTAGGCTTGCGAATTGACCTCTGCCTGCCAGCGGTGCCCGGGCCGGCCCGCTCCGCCGGGGCTCGAGAACGAAAGGCGGCTTGCCGTGCAGATCCTCATCGAACGCGATGCCTTCGCCGATGCGGTGGCATGGACCGCCAGGGCACTGCCGGCCAGGCCTACCGTGCCGGTGCTGGCCGGCATGCGGCTGCATGCCTCGGATGAGGAACTGACCCTCTCAAGCTTTGACTATGACGTCTCCGCTCAGGCGAGGCTTCCTGTCGTCACGCAGGCCCCGGGCAGCGCGCTGGTCTCCGGGCGCCTTCTCGCCGAGATCAGCCGCAGCCTGCCAGGCCGACCGGTGCAGATCGTCTCGGACGGCGGGCGGGCGGTGCTGACCTGCGGCAGCGCGACCTTCAACCTGCTCACGATGCCCGAGGAAGAGTACCCGTCGCTGCCAGAGATGCCGCCGGCGGCGGGCACGGTGGGCAGCGATGCCTTCGCCACAGCCGTCAGCCAGACCGCCATAGCGGCCGGCCGCGACGACACGCTGCCGTCGCTGACCGGGGTGCGGATCGAGATCGATGGCGACAACCTGACCATGATCTCGACCGACCGGTACCGGCTCGCCGTTCGCGAGCTGCGTTGGAACCCGGCCAGGGCTGACCTCACGGCCGCGGTGCTCGTGCCTGCCAGGGCGCTGACCGATACGGCACGCTCGCTGACCAGCTCCGCCGAGGTCTCGATCGCGCTGGCCCTGCCGGGCGAGCAGGGTGCTGGCGGAGACGGGATGATCGGCTTCGAGGGGTCAGGCCGCCGCACCACCACCAGGCTTCTCGGCGGCGAGTTCCCCAGAACGCAGGCGCTGATGCCGACGTCCGTGAGCGTCGTTGCCGAGCTGACCGTCAGCACGCTGGTCGAAGCGGTTCGCCGGGTCGCGCTGGTTGCCGAGCGCAACACGCCGGTCCGGCTTACCTTCAGCTCCGGCCAGCTGACGCTGGAGGCAGGCACCGGCGACGAAGCGCAGGCCGACGAGGTGATCGAGGCCGGATTCGACGGAGACGAACTCTCGATCGCGTTCAACCCGCAGTATCTGCTCGACGGACTCGCCGCGCTCGACTCAGACACCGCCAGGATCGCGTTCACGGAACCGGGCAAGCCTGCCCTGCTCACCGGAAAGCCAGGGCCGGACGGCAGCCAGGACTACCGGTACCTGCTGATGCCGATCCGCGTCGCGAGCTGACCGTCACCGGCAACGGCTAGTCTCCGCAGATGTGCACCTGACCAGGCTCGCGCTCACCGACTTCCGCTGCTACCAGGCGGCGGATGTCGCATTCGAGCCGGGAGTCACCACGTTCACCGGCCCTAACGGCGCGGGCAAGACCAACCTGATCGAAGCGGCCGGGTACGTGGCCACCTTCGGCAGCCACCGGGTGTCCGCGGACAGCGCCATGGTCAGGGCCGGCGCCGACCGGGCGATTCTGCGGGCCGCGATCAGCGGCGCTGCCAGGGACAGCCTGGTCGAGATCGAGCTCAACCCGGGCCGGGCGAACCGGGTCAGGCTCAACCGGGCCCCGGTACCCCGGCCCAGGGACGCACTCGGAACGCTCCGCTGCGTCCTGTTCGCGCCGGAGGATCTCGCGATCGTCAAGGGCGATCCCGATCAGCGCCGCAGATACCTGGACGACCTGCTGGTCGCCAGCCGACCGCGCTACGCCGCGGTCAGGGCCGACTACGAGCGCGTGCTTAAACAGCGGACCGCGCTGCTCAAGTCCGCCCGCGCGGCCGGCCGCGGGCTGCCAGCTGGCCTTGAGATCTGGGACGAGCAGCTGGTCATCACGGGCGCCGAGCTGACCGCCGGCCGGCTCCGCCTGGTCGCTGCCCTGCTCCCGCTGATGACCTCCGCGTACGCCGACGTCTCCGCCGACCCGCGCGGCGTCTCGATGACCTACCGCCAGGGCTCGGGCAGCAGGAGCAGTCAGCCGGTCGACTCGGATACCGGAACCAGCCCGCACTACCATGCCAGGCCGCCGCAGCCTGCCGCTCCCGCACGACGGCCAGGTCAGCCCCCGGGTCGCCAAACCGGCCAGGCCGTGCCCGACTCCGATCAGACCGACGTCCCCGGCGCGGCCCCGGGCGCGACCACGGAGTCCGGCGCCGCGGCCACGCCGGGGGCCGCAGCCGCTACCTCGGCCGCGACCGCTACCTCGGCCGCAGCCGCTACGTCGGCCGCGACCGCGCCGCTCGCCGCGTCCCCGATCGCGACGGCGCAGTCTGACAGTGCCGCTGCCAGTGCCGCTGCGCCGCTGACGGCGACGTCAGCCGGAACCGCGCGGCCCGCCAGAGCAGTGCCGTCGGGCGGCGCGACAGAGTCGCGCGATGCCACGGTGCTATCTGCCGCTGGAGCTGTCCGGGTCGGCTCAGGTACCACATCGCCGAATGCCGCCGCCTCACCTGCAGATGCCGCAGGCAGGCTGGTTGAAGCAGGCCCGCCGTCGGGACAGGCCGCACCGACTGGCGCCGTGGCGCCACCCGAAACTGCGGCGGTACCGGGAGTTGCCGAGCTGGCCGAGTCGATGCGGGCCGGGCTTGAGCGGGTCAGGCGGGCCGAGCTTGAGCGGGCCGTCTGCCTGGTCGGCCCGCACCGGGACGAGCTCGAGCTGCGGATCGGCGAGCTGCCGACCCGCGGCTACGCCAGCCACGGCGAGTCCTGGTCGATGGCGCTCGCGCTGCGGCTGGCGGCCTTCGAGCTGCTCAGGGCGGACGGCGAGGACCCGGTCCTGATGCTCGATGACGTCTTCGCCGAGCTTGATGCAGGCCGCCGGGAACGGCTCGCCGAGCTGGCGTCGGCCGCCGAGCAGGTACTCGTGACCGCCGCGGTCGCCGCCGACGTGCCGGCCCGGCTGGCCGGGGTCAGCTACACGGTCGCGAGCGGGGTGATCGACCGTGCCGGCTGAGCTGAGTGGTTTGCGCGCGACGGCCGTCCGGGAAGCGTCGGCGCGGGCCGCGGCCGACGCGTCGGACCAGGATGAGCCACACCGGGAGGGGGTGATCGGTCATGCCCGCTGAACTGACCGGACAGCCGGCTGAGGCCGACCGGGTGGCGCTGGCTACCTCGGCTCTGGCCAGGGCGAAGGCCGATGCGATCGCCAGAGGGAGCCGTCCGGCACCGGCTGAGGGCAATTTTTCGAAACAAAATAGCAGTTCCTCATCGCCCGCGGCTAAGCCGCGCTCTAGGCGCGAGCGCCGTGAAGACCCGGCACCGCTCGCCGCCGCCATCGACGGCCTGATCACCGACACCGGCTGGGAACTCGCCGTCGCGGCCGGGTCTGTGTTCGGCCGCTGGGCGCAGATCGTCGGCGCCGACCTGGCCGCTCACACCGCGCCGGACGGCCTGGCCGATGGCGAGCTGACCGTGACCGCCGACTCGACCGCGTGGGCGACCCAGCTGCGGCTGCTCGCGGCCGACCTGGTCCGCAGGCTTAACGCCGAGCTTGGCGAGGGCGCGGTCCGGCGGGTGAAGGTGCGCGGGCCGGCCGGGCCGTCGCGCCGACCAGGCGAGTGGCGGGTGCGCGGCGGCCGGGGGCCAAGGGACACATACGGCTAATGCCCTGCGCCGTACGGCTGAGACGGACGTTGCGGCCAGGTAAAATAGGTAAGCGTACCGGGACAGCTGCGGTGGGGGAAGAGCGGCGCCCGGCCGTGTGCCGTGTCTCGCTTTTCTGGAGGAGCTGACCGTTGTCTTACGACGCGCGCTCAATTAAGGTCCTCGAGGGCCTCGAGGCGGTGCGCAAGCGCCCTGGCATGTACATCGGATCGACGGGCGAGCGCGGACTGCATCACCTGGTCCAGGAGGTTGTCGACAACGCGGTCGACGAGGCGCTCGCAGGCGAATGCGACCAGATCGACGTGACCCTGCTCGCCGACGGCGGCGTGCGGGTGGCCGACAACGGCCGCGGCATCCCGGTGGACAATCACCCGGTCGAGAACCGGCCGGCGGTCGAGGTCGTGCTGACCACGCTGCACTCGGGCGGCAAGTTCGACGGGGTGTCGTACGCGGTCTCCGGCGGCCTGCACGGAGTCGGCGTCTCGGTGGTGAACGCGCTGTCGTCCCGGCTGGACGTGGAGATCCGCAGGGACGGCTACGCGTGGCGGCAGTCCTACAAGGTCGGCGATCCGGTTGCCCCGCTGGTGCGGGGCGAGCCGAGCGACGCCCACGGCACGATCGTGACGTTCTGGCCGGACGAGGACATCTTCGAGACGACGGCCTGGTCCTTCGAGATGCTGTCGCGCCGACTGCAGGAGATGGCGTTCCTGAACCGGGGCCTGGCCATCACGCTGACCGACGAGCGGCCCGATCACATGAACGGCGAGCCGCACGTCGCCAGCTACTGCTACGACGGCGGCATCGCGGACTTCGTGCGGTACCTGAACGCGTCTAAGGAGCCGGTGCATGCCTCGGTGATCGAGTTCGGCGACGAGGAGCCTGGCATCTCGGCCGAGGTCGCGATGCAGTGGAGCGGCTCCTACGCCGAGTCGGTGCACACCTTCGCCAACACGATCAACACGGCTGAGGGCGGTACCCACGAGGAGGGCTTCCGGGCCGCGCTGACCACGATCGTCAACCGGCACGCGCGGGAGCAGAAGCTGCTGCGGGACAAGGACGAGAACCTGACCGGCGATGACGTCCGCGAGGGCCTCACCGCGATCATCCACGTCAAGCTCGCAGAGCCGCAGTTCGAGGGGCAGACCAAGACCAAGCTCGGCAATACCGAGGCCAAGTCGTTCGTCCAGCGGGTCTGCAATGATCACCTGCGGGACTGGTTCGAGCGCAATCCCGGCGAAGCCAAGTCGATCGTGATCAAGGCTACCCAGGCGGCCCGGGCGAGGATCGCGGCCAGGCAGGCCAGGGACCTGACCCGCAAGAGCGCGATGGGCGGCGCGGGGCTGCCCGGCAAGCTGTCCGACTGCCAGTCCGGCGACCCCGAGCAGTGCGAGGTCTACGTGGTCGAGGGTGACTCGGCCGGCGGTTCGGCCAAGGCCGGCCGGGATCCGATGTTCCAGGCCATCCTGCCGATTCGCGGCAAGATCCTGAACGTGGAGAAGGCCCGGATCGACCGGGTGCTGAAGAACAACGAGGTGCACGCGCTGATCACCGCGCTCGGTACCGGCGTCCACGACGAGTTCGACATCGACAAGCTGCGGTACTACAAGATCATCTTGATGGCCGACGCCGACGTGGACGGCCAGCACATCGCCACCCTGCTGCTCACCCTGCTGTTCAGGTTCATGAAGCCGCTGATCGAGGCCGGGCACGTGTACCTGGCCCAGCCGCCGCTCTACAAGATCAAGTGGGAAGGCCGGGGCTACGATCCCGGTTACGCCTACTCCGACAAGGAGCGGGACGCGGTGATCGAGGCGGGCATCGCCGAGGGCCGCAAGGACCCCAGGCCACGGGACGGGATTCAGCGCTACAAAGGCCTTGGCGAGATGAACGCCAAAGAGCTGTGGGACACGACGATGGACCCGGCCAGACGGGTGCTCAAGCTGATCACGGTGGACGATGCCGCCCAGGCGGACGAGTTGTTCACCGTGCTGATGGGCGAAGACGTGGAGGCCCGACGGGCCTTCATCCAGCGCAACGCCAAGGATGTCAGGTTCCTGGATATCTAGCTGCCAGGCCGGCCGGCGCGGGCCGCAGACGCCGTGAGACGTCACTGACCGCGCAGCCGCCGGCTGTTCGTGCTCGCGGTCGCCTGCCAGTCGCCATGACCGGCAGGAGCCCGCGAGCATGGTGAAGGAGAGAACTGCGTGAGCGTGGACACGCCGCAGGCCCCGCCCGAGGGGCCCGGAGGCCGGCTGGAGCCGGTCGACATCCAGGTCGAGATGCAGCGGAGCTACATCGACTATGCGATGTCCGTCATCGTGGGCCGGGCGCTGCCTGACGTCAGGGACGGCCTGAAGCCGGTGCACACCCGCGTCCTGTACGCGATGTACGACGGCGGCTACCGGCCGGACCGTGGCACCTCGAAGTGCTCGCGGGTCGTCGGCGACGTGATGGGCCAGTACCACCCGCACGGCGACTCGGCCATCTATGACGCCCTCGTTCGGCTTGCCCAGCCGTGGTCGATGCGGATGCCGCTGATCGACGGGCAGGGAAACTTCGGCTCGCCAGGCAACGACTCGGCGGCCGCGATGCGGTACACCGAGTGCCGCCTTGCGCCGCTGGCGATGGAGATGCTGCGGGACATCGACAAGGAGACCGTCGATTTCCGGCCGAACTACGACGGGCGCTCGTCCGAGCCGGTGGTGCTCCCGGCGAGGTTCCCGAACCTGCTGGTCAACGGGTCGGAGGGGATCGCGGTCGGGATGGCCACGAAGATCCCGCCGCACAATCTGCGCGAGGTCACCGACGGCGTGCAGTGGTACCTGCAGAACTTCGAGGCGACCGATGAGGAGCTGCTCGAGGCGCTGATCCAGCGGATCAAGGGACCGGACTTCCCGACCCGTGGCCAGATCGTCGGGCGCCGCGGCATCCAGGAGGCCTACCGCACCGGCCGGGGCTCCATCATCATGCGCGCGGTCGTAGAGGTCGAGGAGGATCGCAGGGGCCGTCCCTGCCTGGTCGTCAGCGAGCTGCCCTACCAGGTCAACCCCGACAACCTGGTGCTGAAGATCGCCGAGCTTGTTAAGGACGGGCGGATCAGCGGCATCGCCGACGTCCGGGATGAGAGCAGCGGCCGGACCGGCCAGATCATCCTGCGGCTTGTCCTCGTGCTCAAGCGCGACGCCGTGGCCAAGGTGGTGCTGAACAACCTCTACAAGCACACCCAGCTGCAGGAGACGTTCGGCGCGAACATGCTGGCGCTGGTCGACGGGGTGCCGCGGACGCTGCGGCTGGACCAGATGATCAGGTACTGGGTCAAGCACCAGATCGAGGTGATCGTCAGGCGGACCCAGTACCTGCTGCGCAAGGCGCAGGAACGGGCGCACATCCTGCGCGCGCTGATCAAGGCGATCGATCAGATCGACGCCGTGATCGCCCTGATCAGGGCTAGCGCGTCGGCGGCGGCGGCACAGGTCGGCCTGATGGACCTCCTGGATATCGACGAGATCCAGGCGCGGGCCATCCTGGACATGCAGCTTCGCAAGCTGGCCGCGCTTGAGCGGCAGCAGCTGATCGACGAGTACGAGGAGCTGATGGCGCAGATCGCCGAGTACGAGGCGATCCTGGCCTCGCCCGAGCGGCAGCGCCAGATCGTCAGCACGGAGCTCGGCGAGATCACGGCCAAGTACGGGGACGACCGGCGGACCGAGCTGGTCGCCTACGACGGCGAGATGGCCATGGAAGACCTCATCGCCGAGGAGGACGTGGTCGTCACGATCACCAGGGGCGGCTATGCCAAGCGCACCAAGACCGACCTGTACCGCGCGCAGCGGCGCGGCGGCAAGGGTGTCCGCGGAGCCCAGCTGCGCACCGACGACATCGTCGATCACTTCTTCGTCACCTCGACCCACCATTGGATCCTGTTCTTCACGAACAAGGGCCGGGTCTACCGGGCCAAGGCCTACGAGCTGCCCGAGGCCGCCAGGGACGCCCGCGGCCAGCACGTGGCGAACCTGCTGGCGTTCCAGCCGGACGAGCGGATCGCCGAGGTGCTCGCGCTGGCGGACTACGACGTCGAACCGTACCTGGTGCTGGCGACCGCGTCGGGCCTGGTGAAGAAGTCACGGCTGACGGACTTCGACTCGGCCAGGGCGGGCGGGATCATCGCGATCAACCTGCGCGAGGACGACGAGGTCATCGCCGCCCGGCTGGTCTCGCCGGATCAGGACCTGCTGCTGATCAGCAGGCACGCGCAGGCGATCAGGTTCCACGCCAGCGATGACGCGCTCCGCCCGATGGGACGTGCCACATCCGGGGTGATCGGCATGCGCTTCTCCAACGGAGATCAGCTGCTCGGCATGCACGTCGTCAACGGCGAGGCGCACGCGGACGTGCTGGTAGCCACCGAGGGCGGTTTCGCGAAGCGGACGCCCGCCGCGCTCTACCCGGTCCAGGGCCGGGGCGGCCTTGGCGTGGTCACCGCGCGGATCGTCGAGGCCCGCGGCGAGCTGATCGGGGCGCTGATGGTCGGGCCCGACGACGAGGTCTTCGCGATCACCTCGGCCGGCGGGGTGATCAGGACGACCGCGGCCGAGATCAAGCAGTCGGGACGGCAGACGATGGGGGTCCGGCTGGTCAACCTCGCCGCCGGGCAGACGCTGGTCGCGATCGCGCGTAACGCGGAGGAACCAGAGGAGGACGGAGAGTCGGCAGTGGACTCCGCAGTGGACTCCGCAGTGGACTCTGCAACCGACGGCACTGAAGTTCCTGCTGGTGAGGACGTCGGCGACGATGCCGGTGCCGATGGCTGAACGGCCGCGCGCACGGCCGGTGCCGCCCGGCCGCGCCTGCGCGGCGCAGGTGCCCGGCAATGATCGAAGCACCGCAGGCTGGGCAGTAACCTGGCCGTCAACGGCAACTTTTCGGCTATTTGCGGCGTCTGAACAGGTGTCACGACGGTGACGATCGGGCATCCGTGGATACTGTGCCGTCGCATGCAGCTAGTCTCGTCGTAGGACATTGCGCAGGAGGACGGGTGGACGACCGGGTGGACCGAGGAGCGCGGCTGGCCGATGAGGCGAGCACCGCGGCCGTCCCCGACGCGGACGCCGCAGTCCGGCAGCCAGGCACGGCTAAGGCCGGGGGCGGAAGCAATGGCGACCGGGCGAGCAAGAAGCCGGCCGCCGCGACCGAGACCGCGCCCCCGGCGTCTTCGTCAGGCGCGGCCAAGCCCTCGTCAGCCGCCTCGGCCGGCGAGTCAGGAAGCCCGTCCGCGGCCTCGCCGACTACCTCGGTCTACGCGTCGCCGTCAGGCACCGCGCAGCCTGCCCAGGCCAGCCCTCCGGTCGGCTCGGTGACCTCGGCGGCGAACGCGGCCACGGCGCCGTGGCGCACGCCTAAGCCCGGGCCAGGCGGGTCAGCGAGCCCGGCGCAGGAGGACGCCGCCTCGGCACCGTCGCCGCCCAGCCCGGTAGGTCACCTGCCGGACGCGGCGGCAGCTGGTGCTGGCGCCGGAACGGCGGGTGCTGCCCGGCCGGGCGGCACCCAGACGGCCGACCCGGCCCAGGCAAGGCCCGTCGGCCCGGCCGCCGGCATCAGCGGAATGCCCGGCATATCGGGCCTGGCATCCCCGGGCGCGGCGGCTGCCGCGCAGGTCACAGAGTTTCCGCCCACTCCCCGACCGGGTCCGTCTTACCCTGGCCCGGTACGATCGAACGGCTTGCGGTCTAGGATCGGGGCACCGTTCGCGCCAGGAACCAAGAAGAAGTCACGGCCCAGTAAGCCCGGAAGACCAGGTAACACGATCGTGACAGGTAAGACAGCGACTGTCCAGGCAGGCGCGCAACGACGCCCGCCGGCCCAGGTAGCTCCCAGGAAAGCCAGCCAGGACGGGGCGCAGTCGCGTGACGCCCAGCTCGTGGTGTCCAGGATCGAGCCTTGGTCGGTGATGAAGTTCAGCTTCATGGTCTCCCTGGTCGGCTGGGTCGTGCTGTTCGTCGTCGTCGCCGCGATCTTCTTCCTGTTCTCCTCCCTCGGTGTCTTCCACCAGATCGAGCAGACCATCGGCCTGGTGACGTCGTCCAAGGGAAGCCCGGGGAGCAACGCCGCCGGCTGGTTCTCGGCATCGACCGTTCTCGGATACACGATGCTGGCTGGCGCGATCGACGTAGTGCTGATCACTGCGCTCGCCACGGTAGGCGCGGTGATCTACAACCTGGTCACGACTCTTTCGGGCGGCATCGAGATCACGCTCAAGGAAGCGGACTGACCCAGCGCGAACCCGCGCGCCGACTGGTGCCCGGATGCGGTAACCTATCTCGGCACGCTCGGTAGCGTGCGTGCGCAAATGCCGGGAAGCACTCGTGCCACCTGGCGTTCGTGGTACGAAACGAGCGGAGTCTCTGCTGGTCAGAGCAGAAGAGCTGGGCCTGTAGCTCAGGCGGTTAGAGCGCTTCCCTGATAAGGAAGAGGTCCGAGGTTCAAGTCCTCGCAGGCCCACCCAGCTCACAGCCCTAGTGGCCATTGCCTGGCCCTAGAGCTGGCCCTACAGTTCGTAGGGCCAGAGCCTGGGGGCGAGTAGCTCGACGGGAGAGCGTATCCCTGGTTCGATCCCGGTGCCGCCCACAGCAGACCCCCGAGGAGGCCCAATCTCCCAGGGCGTCTGCGTCGCTCAGCGGCCCGCTGCTCAGGCAGCCCGTCCTTCTGTGCCCTCGTCTCCGGACTCGGTGGCCTCGTAGGCGTAGAGACGGCTGACCGCCTCGTTCATGGCTTCCAAGACCGACGCGCGGTCCTGTGCGAACAGGTGCCCGTAGATGTTCTTGGTCGTCTCTACCTTGCTGTGTCCCATCTGGTGTGCCACCTGCATGTCCGTCGCTCCAGATGCGATGAGCAGGGACGCGCACACGTGGCGCAGCTCGTGCGCCGTGTACCTGACTGGTCCGTCCGGCTGCGCGGCCGTGTAGCCGTGCGCGAGGCTGAGGTACTTCCGCCAGGTCGCGTAACCGAGGTAGCCGCCCCGGTCGCCATTGATCAGGCGGGCGTAACAGCCTGCCGTCGCTGTGCTCGCGACCTGCCGCGCCGCGGTCTAGGAGACGCAGCACGGCAGGCATCGCGATGTCCGGAATCATGACCGTCCGCACCGCCCGCCACAGCCAGAAGATGAACGCGGCCGACAGGTCTACCAGCGGATGCCGCAGCAGGAACCAGGCCAGCCGCCGGACCGACCGGACGAGCTGCACGAGCCAGATCGCGCCCTCGGGGGTCCGGTAGACCGGGGACCGCCAGACCGGGGACGCGAACGGATCGGCGTTGTCGACCTGGGCGAGCTGCTCGCCCGTCACATACCGCATACGATCAAGACCTCTCTGGGTTGCTGACCTGGGAGACTCCGGAGGCGGCAGGAATGCCCGTTCCTGCCGCCCCGCCCCGCATGTCACGCCGCATCGGCCCCGGCCCCGCCCGCTGCGCTCAGCCGCTCGATCTCAGCGGCGTAGATCGCTGCCTGCCCGGCCAGGGTGCGGGCGATCCGCGCATCCTGGCCGGTCACCTGCCCGGCAGCCGGGCCGAACCGGACCAGCACATCACCGTGCTCGATGCTCAGCACCGGCTGTCCGGCCTCGATCCCCGGCACCCTGATCCAGGCCCGGTCGTCGAGATAGAACGACACCGTGACCCGCACCGGCTCCCCCGGCCCGCCACTGAGCGTCGTGTATGTGTATCCCTTCTCGCTCATGCCGCGTGCTCCTTGCCCTCGGCAGCCGCGCGACCGGACCGGCCGGGAGCGCGAACCCCGGCCGCCTTGAGCGAGTAGGCCAACCGCCCGGCCTGGTTCACGTACGGGGTCACCGTCAGTCCGGTGAACTCCACCGCCACGAACGGCATCCCCGCTGATCCAGCGGGGAGGACCGGCTGCACCTGGGCCGCGACCTTCACCTTCACCGTCTTGTCCCGCGCCGCCGGGTCGGCGTCGATCACCTCGACCACCCACACCGGCAGACCCGTCACCTTGTCCTTCGCCTGCACGAACCGGTCACCACTGGACGCGTCGAAATCCCGCATCGGCTCGAACCCCCCGGCCGCGTACGCCCCGTGCGCGAACACGTTGCCGAACTCCACCGGGATCGGACCCTGAAGTGCCATCTTGGTTTCCTCCACTGCCATCGAACACCTGAATATCTAGGTTCACGCAGAAGATACAGAACGCTGCATGACTTGTCAACTAGCTTACCGCAGGATCGCGGCTCCCAAACCTCGGCTCGGCTACGCGAACTGGTAAGCGTCGTGCAGCTCGTGCCGCACGCCGGGCAGCACCAGGTCAACGACGTGGATCGGGGTCTTCGTCGCGTCGTAGGACGTCACGGTCACGCCCAGGACCGGCGTGTCGGCCGCGACCTGGAGCAGCGCGGACTCCTCGGCAGTCGGGTGCCTGGCGGTGATCCGCTCGGTCGCGTGATCCAGCCGGATCTTCTTGCGGGCGCGCAGGTGGGTGCGGATGCTCTCGTTCAGCAGCTCGGGGGACGCCAGGTCGGTGCCGCTGGCCAGCTCCAGCGGCAGCCACAGCGAGGCCAGCTCGACCGGCTCGCCGTCATGGCTGAGCAGCCGCTGCCGCAGGAATGCCTTGGCACCGGGCTTGAGGCCGAGCAGGCTGACCACCACTGGCGGCGCGGCCTTCACCCCGGCCTGCACCAGGTCCCCGGCCAGCTCGGTCTCCGGCAGCTCCAGCACATCCTGCGCGGGCCTGGTGCGCTCGGCGTGAGCCAGCGCCGGGACGCCGCGCACGAATGAGCCCCGGCCCTGCTGGGTGTCGATCCAGCCGTCCTGCCGGAGCACCGACAGGGACTTGACGATCGTCGGCCGGGACACCCCGAAGTCCCTGACAAGCTGATGCTCCGAGGGCAGCAGGGTTCCGGGCGGGTAGTCGCCGCGCTCGATCCGCCGCTTGATCTCAGTGACCACCTGCGCGTACTTGGCCGGGGCGTAGTCGAATGGCATGTCATCCCGCCCATCTAGTGGACTGTCAGCTTGTCAGGTCAGGCTACTGGCAGCGACCCAGAAAGTCACGCACCGTCAGCGACTGGCCCCGGCCAGTCCAGCCGGGCACACACCGTACGCCCGGTATCATCGCCTCGGATGTCCCAGTAGTCGGCCAGCGCGGCGATGACCTCCAGCCCCCGGCCGCGCTCGGCCGAGCCGCCGCCCCCGGCCCACCGGCCGCCTTCGTCCTCGACCTCAACCCACAGGTAATCACCCTCGCGGACCTCGGCCCGGATCGTGAACCTGCCGCCTGGCCTGGCCGAGGCGCTGTGCACCACGGCGTTGGCGGCCAGCTCGGAGCAGACCAGGATCGCATCATCGGCCTTCGGGCAGCCCGCCAGCACCGGGCGCAGGAACGCCCGCGCCTGCCTGACCTGATCGCGGCAGGCCGGGAAGGTCCGGCTGCACGTCCACGAGGACGAGCCTGTGAGGGCAGCGGCCGGGTATTCAGCCATTGTCAGGCTCGGTCACGGCCAGTAGCTTCTCCGGCGCCTGGCCAAGCACGGCTGCCAGGCGGCCGAGGGTCCATGCCCGGCACGGCGACCGTAGCTGCCGTTCCAGCCGGCCCACGGTAGTCAGGCCCAGCTCGGACTGCCACGCCAGCCTTTCCTGTGACAGGCCCGATTCATAGCGCACCTGCCGCAGCCGCCTGCCGTCTGCCACCACGACCCGCTCATCCGCCCGGCTCCACTGCACCGCCAGCTCAGTCATCGCCGCCGTCCTCACCAGCCGGAATGGTGCAGGCGAGGCAGCGGACGCGGGTCCGGGTCAGCAGCGCGTGCTCGCCCGCGTCACCTGAGCTGGCCACAGAGCGGCGGAAGCTGCGGAACTTCGAGCCCCGCCCGCCGCACGCCGTGCACCGCTCCGAACCTGGCAGGCGGGTGAAGATCCCGAGGTATCGATCTAATGCGTTCACGATGCCGATGCTGGCCAGGAGACGCGTCCCGTCTCTAGCCGCGTCTGCGACGCCACGTCCCGCGCTGTCTCGTCTTGTCGCACGTCCGGCGGCAGCTGTCGCTAGCCTTAACCCGACAACTCGCGCCGGGAGGGCACCGTGGTGGCCAGTCAGCCCATCATGCTCAAGGTCCTGTTAGGCCAGCGTCACTGGCAGAACTACGCCACGTTCTGCGCGGAGTATGACAAGGCCGCCCGCAAGCTCGATCCCGAACTCGCCGGGACCTTCCCCAGCCGCGCCCAGCTGCACCGCTGGCTCAACGGCAGCCTGCGCGGCCTGCCCTACGCTGATCACTGCCGCGTCCTTGAGGAAATGCTCACCGGCTGGAACGCCGAGCAGCTCTTTCAGCCCGCGACCCCCGACCTGCTCTACGCAGGCCCGCACGCCAGCGGCCAAAGCACCCAGGCGCAGGCCCATCCAGCCGGGCCGCCCGTGTTCGCCGCCCCGTCGGTCGGTATCCGGCCGTTCATCGAGCAGGCGTTCGCCCGCGAGCACGTGTCCGTGGACTTCGCCGGATTCTCCGGCGAGACCCTGCACGGCGTGATCCAGGAGCCGCTCGACAAGATCAGGATCGGCCGGATCAGGCCCGCCAGCGTCACTGTCCGCCTCCTGCTGCCGGACACGACCCGGCCCATGACCCTGCCCTGCCGCGCAGACGACCTGTCCGACGACCCCGAATACCGGCAGCGTGCGACGCGGCTGACCGCCCGGCACGCCCACGCGATCATCGATAGCGTGCACGAGCTGGCCCAGCCCGGCATCCTGACCCACGCGAAGGCCGAGATCCGTGCCCACTCGTGCTCGCCGCTGTTCAAGCTCTACATCCTCAACGGCGAGGACATGTTCTTCGGCCTGTACCCGATCCTGCGGCACACCATCCCGCTGCCTGGCGGCGACCGCGACATCTACGACTTCATGGGCAAGGACGCCATGGTCTTCCACCACTCCGTGCACAGCGGCCAGCCCACCGACATCCCTTACGTCGAGCACGCCCGCACCTGGTTCGCCACCATGTGGGACACCATCAGCTACGAGTACCCCGCATGACCGGAAGCCCACCGCCAGGTGGCGGCGCAGAAGCGATCATCGCCCGCACCCGGTACCTGCTGCTCGACTTCGACGGCCCCGTCTGCGACATCTTCGCCGGGCTCACCGACCGTACCGTCGCCGACCGCCTCCGCGAGCTCATCACCGGCCACGGCCACACCCCGCCCCCCGGCGTCGCCGAGACTCCCGACCCTCTCGCGGTGTTCATCTACTCGGCCACCATCAGCGCCGAGCTGGCCGCCCAGGTCGAAGCCGAGATGACCGGGCAAGAGCTAGCCGCGGTCCCCACCGCCAGGCCCGGACCCTACGTGCACGATGTCGTCACCAGCGCCCGCGAATCCGGCCGCACCATCGCCGTGGTCAGCAACAACTCCCAGCGCGCCGTCCGCGCCTACCTGCACCGCCACGGCCTGGCCGACCGCATCGACCTCATCGCCGCCCGCACCAGCCCCGACCCCGCACTGCTCAAGCCCAGCCCCCACCTCGTCCAGCAGGCCATAGCCCGGCTCGCAGCCATATCCTCCGAATGCGTCCTCGTAGGCGACTCCACCACTGACATCCACGCCGGAGCCGATGCAGGCATCGCCACCATCGGCTACGCCAACCGCGCCGGCAAGCCAGGCAGCCTCACCGCAGCCGGAGCCACCGCCATCATCACCAGCCTGGCCGACCTCGTGCTCCCGCTCCGAGCCCACCCACTGCCGAATTAGCCCCGTACCAGATCAAGGCGGCACCGCTGCGCGCCGCCGCACGGCGCTACCCGCCGCCGGGCTCTGCCTCTTCGAGGCCCGCCCGACGCGGGCGCGCCGACTGCAGCATGGCCGACCATGAGCGCGCGATCCATCCGACTCCTCGATCACCTGGACAAGTTCGCCTGCTTGCGACTAGCTCAGAGACGCCTCCGCGTCGCACTCGATCGGCGTCAAAGCTTCTTGCCCGACGACCGCTCACGTCAGTTGCGGTTCGAGCCACTCTCACACAGCGCCTACTGTGTGAGGAAGAACAGGGATAGCCGCTGTGTTACACGTCCATCACCCTGGCCAGCCATGATGATGACGGGGACCTAGCGGCACCTACCTCATCTGGTGTGCCACGGGAGGGGTTCTGTCTTACTTGCCAGCGCTGTCAGCACTAGATCGATCGCGAAAGTCTTGGACCTACTCCCAGAGGAAGAGGTGACCGCCGTGGCTAGTGCTGCGAAGACTACGGCGCGGAGGCGGACTACGCCATCTGAGACTGCTGCTGACATTCCGCAGCAAGCCCATGGTTCTACGGCTGATGAGCAGACAGTCGAAGACCATGCCGGGCTGCCGCCTGAAGTTACACGAACTCCCGGAAGGCACGGGCTCAGCGAGATGGGCGGTGCCAAGCGAGCTGCTTCAGCGCCGACCAACAGCGCAGAGAATGATCTCCCCGGGCTCGCTGATCTGGAAGGTAACGTGAACCTGGCGGAAGTGACCGACCTGGATGCCGAGCCGGATCTGGCGGCGGTAGCTGATCTCGATGCCGATCTGGATGGCGAGCCGGATCTGGCCGCGGTG
>DATNIU010000088.1:0-18596 GCA_035604275.1 Streptosporangiaceae bacterium
GCGAGCGGCTCGCCGGGCAGGTCGATGCTGCGCATGCAGCGGGCCACCGACCCGCTGCCGTGGCTGACCTGGCCCGGCTATGGCTGTCGGGCAGCTCTCACCACAGGTCGCCGCCGGTAAGCACGTAGATGAACGGAACGAGCGGGATCAGCCCGAATACTGCCCACGCCACCTTCGGGCCGGCCGCCAGATCCCGGCGCGTCGCCAGGTCGATCCACATCAGGATGACGGCGATGGGATGCAGCAGGCAGACCACGAGCTCAAGAAGCTTCTTCATTGTCCTGAATCTACCGGGCCAGGGCGGCCGGGCCAGGGCGGCCGGGCCAGGGCGGCGGCGCCGTCCGGTCATCTCGTCCGGCTGGCTGCTGTCGTGCCCTCCGGCTAGAGCCAGTCCTTGCGCTTGAAGATCACGTAGAGGACGAGCCCGGCGACGATCATGATGCCGACCGAGCTGGCCAGGCCGACCTGGCGGCTGAACCCCGGGTAGGGCACGTTCATGCCGTAGAAGCCGGTGATGAAGGTCGGGACCGCGATGATCGCCGCCCAGCTGGTGACCTTCTTGGTAATCACGTTCATCCGATTGCCCTGGATAGTCAGATTCGTCTCCAGGATCGTGGTCACAAGATCCCGCAGGCTCTCGGTCCACTCGGTCGCCCGCAGCACGTGGTCGTAGACGTCCTGGTAGTACGGCATCAGATTGTCACCGACGATATGCAGGTCGCGGCGCATCAGGGCGTTCACCACCTCGCGCATCGGGATCACGATCCGGCGGAGCAGCACCAGGCTCTTGCGGAGCTCGAAACTGCGCCGCTGCACCTCGCGATCCATCGGAACGCTGGCGAACAGCTGGTCCTCAAGGGTCTCGATGGATTCGTCCAGGCTCTGCACCGCCTCGAAATGCCCGTCCACGACGTAGTCGAGCAGGCCGTGCAGCAGATAGCCGACGCCGTAGCTGGCCAGGTCCGGGCTGGCGTCCCAGCGTTCGACGACCGCGCCGATGTCAAGCCCGTCATCCTTCCGCACGGTGATCAGCGCGCGGTCGGTGATGAAGGCGGCGAGCTCGCTGGTGGCCAGCTCGCCGCTGTCGTCATCGAGGCGCGCGCTGTAGGCGGTCAGGAACAGATGGCTGCGGTACCGGTCGAGCTTGGGCCGTTCGCGCTCGTGCACGGCGTCCTCGACCGCCAGCGGGTGCAGGCCGAACTCCTCGCTCAGCACGGCGAGGTCCTCGCGGTCCGGGTCACGCAGGTCGAGCCAGACGGTGACCGCACGATCGGCCAGGTGATCGCTGATCTCGGCGACCGGGAAGCCCTCGGAGACCAGTCTCCCGTCCCGGTACAGCCGGGTGCGGGCCTGGCACTTGGTCGGCGTGCTGAGACAGATGGCGGCGCCGGCCACGGTGTCGGGATCCCGGCCGCGGAAGGTCCTGCCCGAGGACAGACGGCTGCCGAGCACTCCGCCCGGGTCGCCGCCATCACCCGGGGACGAAGCGGGATCGGTCTGCGGTAGGCTCACCGGCCCAAGTATGCCTTCGCGCAGCTGCCGCCGGTGCGACCCGCCTGAGCCGGGCGCTGGCCGCCGCCGTCCGGGCCGCGCGGACGACGGTCAGCTCACTCTCCTCGAGCGGAGGCCCGACTGAGCTGGCCGGCCGTGCCGATCGGCGCTGTGTAGCGGGCGAGGACGAACGCGCAGGCGAGCAGCAGGCCAGCGACGGACAGGCTGTGCAGGACGCCGATCCGGTCGGCCAGGAACCCGATGACCGGCGGCCCGGCGAGGAAGGCCGCGTAGCCGATCGAGGCGGCCGTGCTCACCCGGCCTGGCGCGTGCACGGGGTCGTCGGCGGCCGCGCTGATGCCGACCGGGAAGCCCAGCGACGTCCCGAGCCCCATCAGCACGGCCCCGCCGAGAGCGACCGGCCAGTCCGCGCCGATCTCGATCAGAACCAGGCCGGCCAGGGCGGTCGCGGCGCAGGCACGCAGGACCCTGACCCGGCCGTGACGGTCGATCAGCCTGGGGCCGAACCACCGGCCGGCCGTCATCGCGGCCAGGAAGGCGGCGAACGTGAGCGTGCCGAGAACAGCGGACGTGTGGTAACCGCCGATGATCCCGAGGCTGAGCCAGTCGTTGCCGGTTCCCTCCGAGAAGGTCATGCACAGCACGAACACGCCGATCAGCAGGGTCCTCGGCTCGGTCCACGCCTTCAGCGGGCTGCGCCTGAGCGTCACCGCCTCCTGTTCCGCCGGGCCGCTGGCGCGCGGGCCGGCGCCGGGGCCCGCGCCAGCGCGGTCGCGGGTGCGGGTGCGGGCGCGAGGGCGGGTGCCCGTGCTGGGCAGGAACCTCCGGGCAGCGGCGGGCGCGGTGATCGCCACGGCGAGCGCGACCGCCAGCAGGTGCGCGGTGACCGGCACGCCGAGCGCGACCATGACCGCTCCGACCCCGGCGCCGGCCACGGTGCCGATGCTCCACCCGGCATGGAACCTGGGCATGATCGCCCGGCCGAGCGCCTGCTCGACGGCGGCGCCCTGCACGTTCATGGCGACGTCCCAGGTGCTTCCGCCGAAGCCGAACATGAACAGCCCGGCCGCGACCGGCGGGATGCCGTGGGTGTAGCCGACGGCCACGGTGGTCAGCCCGGCGGCCGAGACCAGCGACATCGCGATCACGGTGCGGGACTCCCCGAGCCAGGCGACGATCAGCCCGGAAAGCGGTGTCGCGAAGGTCGAGCCGATCGCCGTGCAGAGCAGGACGAGCCCGAGCACGCCGGGGGTGACCCGCAGTTCGCCGCGGACCTGGGGGATCCGGGAAGCCCAGCTGGCGAAGGCGAAACCAGCCACGAAGAAGACGGCGTAGACGGCGTTCCTGGCTCGGCGGGTGGGCATCGGTCAGGGACGGGTGCCGAACGCGGGCCTGCCCGGGCTGGCCGGGAGGGCGGCGTAGGCGTCGCGGACCCAGTCACACAGCAGCGGCCTGGTCTCGCGGGGGTCGATAATCTCCTCGACGCCGAACCGCTCCGCCGTGCGCAGCGGGCTGCGCACGGCGTCGAGCCGGGCCCGGATGGCGGCGAGCAGCGCGGCCGGATCCTCCGCGCGTTCCAGCTCGGCCCGGTAGGCGGCCTCGATCCCGCCTTCGACCGGCAGCGAGCCCCAGTCTGCCGATGGCCAGGCCCACCGGCGGATCAGGCGGTGCCGGTTGGTCATGCCCGCTCCGCCCACCCCGAACACGCGGCGCACGATGATCTCGGCGCCTGGCACGGCCGCCTGGTAGACCGCGCTGATCGCCCGCACCCCGTGCCTGATGGTGGCTCGCTGCTCGGCTCGGGTGCCGATCAGCAGCCCTGGGGTGTCGGTGAAGGTCACGATCGGCAGGTGGAACGTGGTGCACAGGTCGGCCAGCCGGGTCATCGCCTCGGCGCCCTCGACCGTCAGGCAGCCTCCGGCGGCATACGGGTCACCGGCCACTACCCCGACCGGATGACCGTCAAGACGAGCAAGAGCGGTAACGACCGATCCACCGTAACGCTGCACCTCCATCACGGTGCCGACATCGAACACGGCGCGCAGGATCTCCCTGATCTGGTACGGCTGCCGCCGGTCGCGCGGCACGGCGGACAGCAGCATGTCGTCCCGGCGGCCGGCCGGATCCGTGCCACGGAGCACCGGAGGTCGCTGGTACGCGCTGGGCGGCAGGTAGCAGAGGAATCGCCTGATCATCGCGAACGCCGCCCGCTCCGAGGGCGCCACCAGGTCCACCGCGCCGTTACGGCTGTGCACTCGCGACCCGCCAAGCTCCTCCTTGCTCACGTCCTCCCCGGCGCCGCTCCGCACCACCGGCGGCCCGGCGACGAAGAGCTGGGCCGTGCCCTCGACCAGGATCGACAGGTGGGCCGCGCACAGCCTGGCGGCGCCGAGGCCGGCCACCGGGCCGAGGCCAGCCGCGACGACCGGCACGACCGACAGGTTGTCGACCACGTAGTCCCAGCCCGGATTGACCGGAACGTAGGTATAGCCCATCTGCTCGAGCATCTTCACGCTGCCGCCCCCGCCGGTCCCTTCGACGAGCCGCACGAGCGGCAGCCTCATCTGGTTCGCGAGCTGCTCGGCGTAGATCTGCTTGCCGGCGATGGCGGCATCGGCGGCGCCGCCGCGGATGGTGAAGTCGTCGGCGCCCACTACGATCTTGCGCCCGTCGACGCGGCCGGTTCCCGTGACGAAATTGGCCGGAGTGAAGCCGGACAGCTCACCGTCGGCGGAATAGGCGGTCACCCCGGCGAGCGCGCCGATCTCGTGGAACGAGCCGCCGTCCAGCAGTTCGGCCAGGCGCTCGCGCACCGTCAGCCGGCCGGCGTCATGCTGCCGCCGGATCTTGTCCGGCCCGCCCATCCGCTCGGCAAGCTCCCGCCGGCGGCGCACGTCATCAAGTTCCGGTTGCCACGTCATGAAGACAGAAGCTAACCCACCGCAGCGAACGCGGGCGATTCCGCGTGGCGGCGGCTGACCGGCAAGCGCTCGTGGTTCGATTGCCGCGACCCCGGTCGGCCGGCTGGCCGCCTATATGGCCGAGTACACGGCGCCTGCCATCGCGGGATCGGTCGAGGTCTGGAAGGATGTCGCGGCCACGTCCAGCTGGCGAGGCGACGATCAGGAGGCCGGCCACGCCCTGCACCGGCAGATCCGGCGCGCCGTCGGCCTCTCGCTCGCCGGCATCACGGGGACGATCAAGAACTCAGCCCAGGCCATGCTGAAACGGCTGCGTCAGGACGGCTACACCGAACTCGTTGCCATCGCGGTGCTGACGGCGCCGCAGCCGCCGAGGAAGACGATGCTGCGCCAGGCGATCAGCCGCCGCGGGCTGACCCCGGCCACCCCGAACTGAGCCGCGCCCGCCCGGGATCCTCAGGCCGGGTAGCCGGATCCGCCCCGTGCCAGCGTCCTGGCGAGGATCCCGAGCGTGGCCCGGAGCGCCCCCTCGGATATGACCGGGAAGATCCCGGCCTGCTGCCAGACCGGGTCAATCGACGACCAGTCGCAGTACGAGGTGACGAGGGTGCCGTCATCGACCGGTTCGAGCAGGTAGCCGTAGACGTGGCCGATGGGCGGGCGGATCACGCCGAGGATCGTCCAGGCGATCTCGCGGTCCGGCACCAGCGTCGTGATCGTGACGGTCACGTCATACCGGCCGAGCGGATAGTCGTTCAGCGCCTCTCGGTCCATGTGCACCACGAAACTGTCGCCGACGGCCGCCACGGGCTCGCCCGTCGCCGCCATCAGCATCCCTGAGCTGTCGATTGCCACGTGCCCCTGCGGGTCGGATAGCAGCCGGAAGATGCTCGCCGGGTCCGCCGCGATCGTTCGCTGGACCTCGAGCCGCTCGCTCGTCATGACCTCATCCTGCCACCGTTCCCGCTGCTGCCACCCCGGCGTGGGGGTGCGTGGCGGTGGGGGTGCGTGGCGGTGGGGGTGCCGTGGCGGTGGGGGTGCTTCGCGCCGGGTGCCGGACCTCCGCCGGTGCTGCCGGCTCGCGGCATGCGCCGCCGCGGTCGTCCTGGCCGATGTGGTGCCCCTGCGGCGCGGACCGGGCATGGAATCGCGCCCGGCTCACCTGCTCCTGCTGAGGCTCGGTACCGCCCGGCCGCGCGGCGCCCAGGTCATCGACACCACGTCGAGCACCGCGAAGTTCCGCAGCACGCCATCCGCGGCCAGCCCGGTCACCTTCACCGGGCCGTAACCGAAGTCACACGAGCGCTGGTAGGCGCGGTGCAGGTGACCGTGCATCAGATGGGCGGGCCGGACCGCGTCGACGATGCGCCGCAGTCGCTCCCGGTGCGCCTCGTTTCTGGCCAGGTCGGCGGGGGACCACCAGCTGGGCGGCCGGCCGAACGCGTGGGCCACGCCGGCCGGGCAGTCGTGGCTCACCAGCACGTCCGCGTGACCGCCTGCGATGACCGCCGCCTCCTGCCTGGGCGTGATCTCTTCCTGCGGCCACCAGTCAAGGCCCTCGGTCCGCGCTGCCCTGTCCAGGCTCACGCCGCCGCCGCAGGCGAGCCAGGTGCGGCCGTGCCATGCCCACCGAAGCCCGCGTGGCAGGTGGTAGATGTTCGGTCGAACGATCGCCCGCTCGCCCGGGCCGTAGCCGCCGTCGATCTCGGCAAGCTGCCTGAAGTCCTCGTGATTTCCGTCGATGAACCACAGTTCCGCGCCCACCTGGCGGAGCATCGCGCCGAGCGCGGTGAGGTAGCGCTGGCCCTCGGCGCCCGGCCAGATTCCGAAGTCACCCAGGTGCAGGATCACGCGCGACTGCTCCCCCGCCAGCAGCTGCGGAACGCGCCTGGTCACATTGAGCGCCCAGTCCAGGTTGCCATGCCAGTCCCCGGCGACGAGGATGCGCCCCGGCGGCACATAGGCGGCGACCGCCGCTGGCTCGTTCGTCATATCTGATGCATATCCGATCTGGCGGGCCTGCGCCTTGCCGCTGAGCCGAGTTGTCCGAGCTTGCTGGGATACTGAACGAGTGCTCGAGGTATCGCGCGGGATGCTGGTCGGCAGGGATGCCGAGCTCAGCCGCCTGCTCGGCATGCTCGACTCGGCGGCGGCGGGCCAGCCGGTCGTCACGCTGGTCAGCGGCGACGCGGGAGTCGGCAAGACGCGCCTGGTGACGGAACTCGCGGCCAGGGCGCGCCAGCGAGGCTTCACCGTGCTGTCCGGCCGGTGCGCGGAGCTCGGCGACGCTGTTCCCTACCTGCCGCTGGCCGATGCGCTCAGGGACGCCACGAGCGGCTCGTCACCTGACGACGCGCTGCTCGACGCGCTCGCCGCGCGGCCGGTGCTCTCCCGGCTGCTGCCAGACCGGAACGAGGGTCAGCCGGCCGGCGGGGACCTGCCAGGGCTGGTGCAGCAGCAGCTGTTCGGCGCCGTGCTCGGAATGCTCGCGGAGCTGGCCGGTGACAGCCCGGTGCTGCTGATCCTTGAGGACCTGCACTGGGCCGACAGGTCCACCCGTGATCTGCTGACCTTCCTCAGCCGGGTGCTGCACTCAGAGCGGCTGGCCATGGTGGCCACCTACCGCAGTGACGACATGCACCGCAGGCACCCGCTCCGGCCGCTGGTCGCCGAGCTGCTCAGGCTGCCGAGCGTCGACCTGGTCGAACTTGGCCCGCTGGCCGCGTCGGCCATGTCCGAGCATCTGACCACCCTGTCCAGGCGGCCGCTCGACGCGGCGGCCGTGAGTCAGATGATCACGCGGGCCGAGGGCAATGCCTACTACGCGGAGGAACTGCTCGCCGCGTCCTCGGCCGGGACCGTCCTGCCCGCTGGCCTCGCTGACCTGCTCCTGGCCCGGATGGAGCGGCTGTCGGCCAACGCCCAGCAGGTGCTGAGGACCGCGGCCGTCACCGGCCGCCGGGTCAGCGACGAGCTGGTCAGGCGCGCTTCGGGGCTAGATGAGCCCGGCTACGACGAGGCGGTCAGGGAGGCGGTCGCGCATCAGCTGCTGGTTCCCGATGGCGACCAGGGATACTCGTTCAGGCACGCGCTGCTGCGCGAGGCCGTCTACGCTGACCTGCTTCCCGGCGAGCGCACCAGGCTGCACGCCCGGCTAGCCGAGCTGCTGGCCGACGAGCGCAGGATCGCCGAGGTCCCCGGCACCGCGGCGGAGCTCGCGCACCACTACCTGGCCAGTCATGACGTGCCCGGCGCCTTCGCGGCCTCGATACTCGCCGGGCAGGAGGCTGAGCGGCTGGCCGCGCCCGCGGAGGCGCACCAGCATTACGATCAGGCGCTATCGCTGTGGGAGCGGGTATCCGACCCCGAGAAGCTCGGCGGAATCGCTCGGGGCAAGCTGGCGCTGCGCTCCGCGCTGAGCGCGGCCGACGGCGGCGAGCTGGCGCATGCCGCCGCCCAGCTGCGCCGGCTACTCGGATACCTTGGCGCGGATGCCGACCCGGCGCTGCTCTGCCGGGTGAATGAGCGGCTGGCATACTTTCTTGGCGACCTCGACGAGTCGGAGGCGGCCCTTGCCGCGGCACAGGCCGCTGTCGACGCACTGCCGCAGCACCCGCCCAGGTGGGAGCAGGCGCGGGCGCTGGCCACCCACGCCAGGACGCTGCTGTACCTCTCCGATCGTGAGCCAGCACGTGCCCGTGCGGAGCAGGCCCTGGCCGCGGCCAGGGCCGCGGGCGCCCCCTGGGTCGAGGCAGACGCGCAGGTGACGCTCGGCCTGATCAGCGAGCGGGCCGGGAAGATCACCGACGCCATCGGCCTGTTCACGACGGCCCACCGCCAGGCGGCCGAGGCGAAGGTGCTCGGGGTCGAGCTCCGGGCCGCCTTCCAGCTGGCCAGAGTCCAGCTGGAGCAGGGGGACCTGGCAAGCGCGGCGAGCACCGCGCACGAGGGCACGCGCCGGGCGCAGGTAGCCGGGCTCGGGCTCGCTCAGTACGGCTTCGACCTGCAGTACCTGCACTATCTCGCGCATTTCGCCGACGGGGCCTGGGATCACGCTCAGCAGATCGCCGACGGTTTCGCTGTCCGCGTGACCAGCATCGCGGAGGCCAGGCTCTCGGCGATGGCGCTGTTCGTGGCCGTTGCCAGGGGACACTCGAGCGTCGACGAGCGGCGCGGCTGGCTCGAGCCGATGTACGCCCGTGACCGGTTCACCGAGTACATCGCGCGCGGGTTGCTTGCCGAGCACGCGCTCTGGCAGGGCGACACCGCGACCGCCGTCGCCCTGACGCAGGCCACGCTCCTGGCCGCGGAGGACATGGACGACGGGTACCGCGGACCGCCGGTGATCCGGGTCGCCGCCGTGGGGCTGGGCGCACTCGCCGACACCGCTGCGGCGGCCCGAGCCTCCGGGGAGCCAGGGCGGGCGGCCGATGCCGTCGAAGCGGCTCGTTCGCTGCTCGCGGTCGCCCGCGAGGGCGCGGCCAACCCGCGCAACCCCGAGTTCACGCTCGGAGTTGACGGCCGGGGCTGGCTGGCCCGCGCCGAGGCGGACTGGCGCCGTGCGATCGGAGATAACGATCCGGCGGCCTGGCAGGCGGTGGTCGATACGTTCGGCGCCGGATTCGTCTATGAGGCCGCCAGGTCACGCTGGCGGCTGGCCGAGGCGCTGGCCGAGGCCAGCGATCGCGAGCAGGCCAGGCGGGAGTGGCTGCTCGCCGTGCAGGCCGCGGACGAGCTCAAGGCCGCTCCGCTGCAAGCGGTGCTGGCCGACCTCGGTCGCCGGGCCAGGCTCGGCATCCCGGCACCGGGGCCCGGCGGGTCGCCGGGGGCTGCCGGGCAGTCAGACCTGCCGTCCTGGTCCGGGCCCGAAGGCCGTGGTCCGCTCGCCGGGCTGACCGGGCGCGAGCTCGAGGTCCTGAAGCTGCTGGCCGCCGGCCACAGCAACAAGGAGATCGGCACCGAGCTGTTCATCTCCCCCAAGACCGCGAGCGTGCACGTCTCGAACATCCTGGCCAAGCTGAATGCGGGCAGCCGGACCGAGGCTGCCGCCATCGCGCACCGGCAGGGCCTAGGAATGCCGGCGCCGTAGGCTCCGCACCCAGGTGTTATCTCCCGTGGCCGAAGAGAAACCCCTGGTGAGAGGTGGTTTCCGTCTGTGAGTCACGTGAGGCACGTGAGGGGCGAGAAAATCGCATCGAAGGGAAAGACCTTGTCCGGGGCTGATCGGTGCGTCCCTGGCTTGCCTCGGTCGGGGGAGATAACCCGCAAGGCGCGAGTCGGCGGACATCCCGATTCCTCGTGCCTCAGCCGGTTTCGGCAGGGGTGATAACGTCGGCGCGGCGTTAGGTGCGCGCTGTGGCAGGCGCCGCCGGCGGCGGTCGTCGCTATCGGGTCGGCGAAGAAACCAGGCTGACCTGCCGGTCACGTCGGCCCTGGCTACCCAGATCGACCGCCAATGACCGCCCGGCCTGGTCGTGCAGTCCGGCTGGGCGGGTTGGCGGGGTCGTGGCTCCGTGATCCGGCCCGGCGGGTTGACGGGTGGCGATTAGCATGGCTGGCCTGGCCGGGCGGGTTGGCGGGTGATGGTTGCCTGGCCGGGCGGGTTGATGGGGTGATGGTTCCCTGGCCTGGCTGGTCGGGTTGGCGGCTGATGGTGGTGCAGCCCGGGCTGGGCGGGTCGGCTGGTGGCGATTGCTTGGCCTGGCCGGGCGGGTTGATGGGTGGTGGTTCCCTGGCCTGGCTGGTCGGTCGGGTTAGTGGGTGATGGTGGTGTGGCCCGTGCCGGGCGGTTGGCGGGTGATGGTTGCCTGGCCGGGCGGGTTGGCTAGCGGCGGTTGTGGTCTCGCTGCGTGGATCGGTCCCGTGATGACTTACTGGACTGGCTGCGTTAGGTACGCCCGTAATGGCTGTTCAACTTGGTCTGGCGGACAGGTTCGGCGGGTCCGCCCAGCTGGCTGTTCTGCCTGGCTGGATGGACCCGCTCGTAACAGCTGTACGGCCTGGCTGGGGCGGTCACGACGGCCTGGCTGGGTGGTTGCGGCTGGCGCGGCCTGAAATGTGCGTCAGGCGGTACGAACGCTGAGGTCCTGGCATAGCTGCGGCCCGCGGTCGGCCGCAGCGTTCCGGCCGCGCCGCGCGCGGCGTGCCTGACGGGCACGCCGCGCCGCGGTGGCCTGCGCCTGCATGTCGTTGACATGCAGGGCAGCGAGCTGCGAAACGAAATACGGATGCACGGCTGTCTCCTTCAGTCGCTGGACCGCGATCGCGGCCCTGCATGACTCAGACTCGCCGTAAGACAGCGTTTCCCGCATCGGGCGGATGCCCTATCTCCGCCGACCTGGCCGTCTTAGGCTGCCGCGCGCCGACCAGCGGGGGCTGCCCCGCAGGATGCCCGCCAACCGGCTGGCGCTGCTGCCAGGCTGGTCTGGCTCGTCGCTGGACAGAAGCCCGCAGGCGCAGCGCGGCTGTCTGTTGGGAGTTTTCCGACTTAGCACGGATTTCAGTGATGTTAACACCCGTTAAGTACCTTTTGTGCACACCAAATCCGTGCTAAGTGAGCCTCCCGCCCCTCTGTCCAACACAGATGAGGCACGGGGGTCGAGTGGGACTACTGAGACTGGCCCGCGACGATGAGACCAGGCTGATCCGACTGTTTCAGGCCCGAGGCTGCTGCCTAGGTCCGCGCCCCGGCCGGGCCACTGCGTTGGCCTGGCCAGGCGGGGCACTGGCCGGGCTCAGACAGGGCGCCGGTCGGCCAAGGGCCGAGTTAGTTCGGGCGGGCTCCGACTAGCCTCGGGTTCCGGCCGGGCTCAATCTCGGGCCAAGCTGGGCCACGGCCAGGTTAAGGTGTCGGCCATGCTCACGCACGGCGTCGGCCATGCTCAGTCTGGGGGGTGGCCGGGCTGGGGTGCTGGCCGGGTGCAGGTTCGGGCCGGTCTGGGCGGTGGCCGGGCTGGGGCGATGGCCGGGGGTCAGGCGGGGGTGGCCAGGCTTAGGTCGGGGAGGTGTTCTAACGAGGCGGTGCGGCTTCGGATGGCCCCGGCATTCAGGCGCGGCGGACCGGGCGCCGGGCCGGGAGGAGTGAAATCGGTCTCCTCATAGTGGATCAGGCCGTTCTGCATCGCTGTCATCAGCGCCTGGGTGCGGTTCGCGGCACCTAGCTTGTCGTACAGTCGCGCGATATAGGTCTTCGCCGTGGACTGGCTGATGAACATGGCCAGGGCGATCGCGGGCACGGACATGCCGTTTCGCAGCAGGCGAAGGACCTCGGTCTCTCTCGGGCTGAGCGCGAGTCGCTCACGCGCCGTGCGCCGCCGGGCGATCGCCACCGCAAGTCCTGACGCGGTGAACGACGAGGCGGCCACGGCGGCATGCCGGATCGCGGCAAGCACCTCTTCCACCGGCGCGGTCTTGGCGACGAACGCGGACACGCCGGTCTCGAGTGCACGGAACAGCAGATCATCTTCGCCGCGCGAGGTCAGCATGACGATCCCGAGATCGGCCTGCCGGTCCCTGAACTCCCGTGCCAGCCGCATGCCGTCGCCATCGGGCAGCGTTGCGTCGATGGTCACGACATCGGGTTTGGCCCGCCCGATCATGACCGTCGCCTCGGCCGCCGATCCGCATTCGGCCACGATCTCGATGTCGTGGTGCAGCGCGATGACCTCGCGCAGACCGTATCGCGTGAGAGTGTGGCCATCGACTATGGCAATGCGAATCGGCACAGCTAAACCCCCCCGGCTCCGTACCTGTTCCCATACAGAGCCCTCGGCGCCTGGCCAGGTCGCCGGAGTTCTCCGGTGGCCTCGCTGGGCATCACTGAGTTGACGCGAAGCTGAAACGCTCGGTTTGCAGGCACTTTGCATCGTGATGTTTTCGTGACACTCCGGTCAGCAACCGGTTGGTCATAATACGCAACCAGGAGACCGGATGGGTGCTAGTTCGGGCTATTGCCCGCTGGCCAGGATCGCCAGCAGCGCGCCGCCGAGCAGGTAGGGACCGAAGCTGATCGCGCTTTGCAGCGTGACCCGCCGGCGGGCGAGCAGGGCGAGGCCGACCACGGCGGCCAGGACGAAACCAAGGCTGGCGCCGATGAACAGCGTGCCCCAGCCCAGCCAGCCGAGAGCGAGGCCGACCAGCAAGGCCAGCTTGATGTCGCCACCGCCGAGCTGACCGGCCCGGAGCAGCGCGAGCAGCAGATAGCCGCCGGCCAGGGCGAGGCTGCCGAGCAGAGCCCGTGCCAGGGCGCCGGTGTCGTGCTCGGTGATCGCGGCCGCGCCGAGAAGGATGGCGATCGCCGGATAGGCGGGCAGGGTCAGCAGGTCAGGCAGTCGCTGAACCGCCGCGTCAATGACGGCGAGTGCCACGCCGACGACGCCGAGCAGGGCAAACGCCCCGAACTCCGGCTGGTCGCCGAACCTGGCGAGCAGCAGGGCCAGGACGGCGGCGGTCACCAGTTCCAGCGCGACCAGGGGGCCGAACTCGGAGCCGCAGTACCTGCAGCGGAGCGCGATCCAGGCGGGCACCGGCGCGGCGCAGTTCTGGCAGGCCGACCGCTCGGGCTCGCCGCTGGGCACCGACAGCCGGAACACCGGACCGCGCAGGACGGTGCCGGCCGGCAGCCCGGCGATGGCGCCCGCGGCGGCCCACACGAGGTTCATGTCGCTCCACAGTAGATGTGACGCCCGTGAATCATCTCAATTACCGCACCGGATGCCGGGCGGACCCGCCCTGTCGGCCGATCGGCTGACATGTCAGCTGACCAGCTCAATTTCTCTGTCTGTTCACTAGATATCACGCAGTGTCATGATCAACTTTATAGCCTTCCGGTACCAGGCGGCACGGTGCCGTCCAGCCGGGGTGGCACCACCTCGCGCCGGCCCGTCTAAGGAGTTCGAAAATGCTCAAGCTCTTCGTGTCCACGACCAACGCACTCATCCAGCCGCTCCGTCGCGACGACCGCGGGGTCACGTCGGTGGAGTACGGCCTGATGGTCGCGCTTATCGCGATCGTGATCATCGCCGCGGTGACCCTGCTCGGGACCAACCTCCGCACCCTGTTCAACAACATCGCGGCAGCGATCTGAGCGAGAGCCGGACGCCGGCCGGAGGCTCGCCTCCAGTCGGCACCCGCCCAGCCGGGAGGAGTCTCTATGCTCAGCGCGCTCGTGCGGAAGGTCCTGACCAGGCGGGCTGGCCTGGACGACCACGGCGTGACGTCGGTGGAGTACGCGCTGATGGCCACGTTCATCGCGGTAGTGATCGCTGTCGCCGTGACGCTGCTCGGGACCAACCTGACCGCGCTCTACAACCAGATCGCGGGAGCGTTCTAGCGCAGGCGGAACTGGCGCGTGCGGGCGGGATGTTGCGAGCAGCCGTCCCGCCCGCACGCGAGGGACTCGTCGGCACGCGAGGGACTCGCCCGCACGCGAGGGACTCGCCCGCACGCGAGGGAAGGGGTAGGTCGACGATGATCCGCCGGCTGCTTTCGGGCAGCGAGCGTGATCGCGGTGCTGTCGCGGTTGAGTTCGCGCTGCTGCTCCCGGTCCTGCTGCTGCTCATCTTCGGCGTCATCGACTTCGGCCGGGCACTCAACGCCCAGGTCACGCTCACCCAGGCGGCGAGGGAAGGGGCCAGGCTCGACGCGCTGAACCAGCCGAACGTGGTGAGCCGTACCCAGGCAGCCGCGACCGGGCTCAGCAACGTCACCGTGACCGTCGTGACGTCCTGCCCGCCTGGCGCGGGCCCTGGCGTCAACGCGGACGTCAGGGTCAGCTACTCGTTCTCGTTCATCACCCCGATCGGCGCCATCGCGGCCATGTTCGGCGGCTCGACGCTCGGGTCCCCGCTCACGATCACGGCGCAAGGAGTCATGCCATGCGAGACCTGATGAACGGTCTGGCCGGCCGGCTGCGCGGGCTGCCTGGCCGTGATGACCGGGGCGCCATCGCGACGATCGTCGTCATCCTGATCGGCGCGGGCGTCCTGCTCGGGATGGGCGCCATGGTCGTGGACGTCGGGCAGCTCTACGCCGAGCGCGCCCAGCTGCAGAACGGCGCCGACGCCGGATCGCTCGCCGTCGCCAAGAGCTGCGCGACCGGGAGCTGCACACCTGCCATCGCCACGTCCTATGCCGACGCGAACTCCGCGGACGGGGCGTCCGCGGTCAACCTGGTATGCGGCTCCGGGGTCCTGGGCGGCTGCCCGGCGAGCACCGGCAAGATCACCGACTGCCCGGCGGCGCCACCGCTCGGGACGAACTACGTCGACGTGCACACCTCGACGCTCACCTCAGGCGGGTCGACGCTGCTGCCGCCGTCCTTCGCCCGCACGCTGCTCGGCAACGGCAGTTACCAGGGCTCCACCGTGCTCGCGTGCGCGCAGGCGCAGTGGGGTCCGCCCACCGCCGGCAGCGGCCTCGCCGTGACCTTCTCGGCCTGCGAATGGGACCAGGCGACGAACAACGGGACCCTGTTCGCGCCGCCTCCGCCTTACCCGCCGAACCCGCTGCCCTCGCCGACGCTCGACCGGGTGCTCAAACTGCACACCACGTCATCAGATACCGGGTGCCCGTCCGAGCCGTCGGGGGCCGACGGGCCCGGGTTCTTCGGCTGGACCAGCGACCCCGGCGGCAACTGCATGACGCCGGTCATCAACGGCAGCTACGGCGACAAGCCAGGCGTCAGCGTCTCGCAGGCCTGCAAGACGGTGCTAAGCGCGGACCAGGCGAACCGCACGCTGGTCTTCCTGCCGATCTACGTCTCGGAGACCGGCAACGGCGCCAACGGCGTCTACACCCTGAAGGGGTTCGCCGCCTTCGTGATCACCGGCTACAGCCTGCCTGGCTTCTCCGCATCGGACTGGCTGAACCCCGCCAACAACTGCAAGGGCTCGGACAAGTGCATTAACGGTTACTTCACCCAGGGGCTGATGCCGACTGACGGATCCATCGGCGGCCAGTACCTGGGCGCCAGCATCATCAAGCTGACCGGCTGAAGCCGCACCTGACCTGAGCGCGCGGAACAGAGGAACGAGGAACCTTGACACGTCGTATTCTGACCATCGTCCTGGCGATTGTGCTCGCCGTGATCGGCACCGGGGCGGTGCTGATCTACGTCAGGCAGGCGGACGCCCGCGCCATCGCCGGCCAGAAGGCGGTCACCGTGCTGGTGGCGACGCAGCAGATCCCGGCAGGCACCTCGGCGAGCAGCGCCCTGCAGGACGGCCTGCTCGACAGCCAGAAGCTCCCGGCCTCCTCGGTGCCCGCCGACGCGGTCCGCTCGCTCTCCCCGGCCCTCGGCGCCATGGTCATGAGCGCCAACGTGGCGTCCGGCCAGCTCCTGCTCCGCCCCATGCTGGTGACGTCGCTCCAGGCTACGGCCGGCATCGCGATCCCGCCGGGGATGGTGGCCGTGACGGTCGAGCTCTGCATGCCGGAGGCGGTGGCCGGCTACATCGGCGCCGGCTCGCAGGTCGCGGTGTTCGACACCTACGCCGCTCATGGCGGCGGCGCCCCGCTGACCGCGCAGCCGAACTGCACCGGGCCGCACCAGCAGCAGGCCTTCGGCGCGGCCCACACCAGGATCGTGCTCCCCAAGGTCCTGGTCATCTCGGTCGGCTCGGCCGCCTCGCCCGGATCGAGCAGCTCGTCGGCTACCACGAGCACGGCTTTCACGCAGACCACCTCGCCGACGACGCAGAACACCGTGCTTGTCACGCTGGCCGTCAACCAGGCCGACGCGGAGCGGCTGATCAACCTCACCGAGACCGGGCTGCCATACCTGGCGCTGCTCACCCCCTCTTCGGGAACCGGACCCGACACCACGATCGTGCCGCTGCTCCCGCCCCTGAAGTGAGTGAGACAGACACCTATGCCCATCCTCTGCGAGCCGGCCGCGACGGCCGGAAGCCTGGCCCTGGCCATCGACGGTCACGTGCGCGCCGCTGACAGCCTGCACGCCGCCGCTCAGCTGCTGGACAGCGACCCGGCCGAGACCCTGGTGGTGATCGGTCCGGAGACGGCGATCGCCGAGGCGCTCGGGTTCGCCGCGACGCTCCGGCTGATGCGGCCGGCCGTGGGCGTGGTCCTGGCGCGGGACTACGTCGACGTCGCCCTGCTGACTCAGGCGCTCCAGTCGGGGGTGCGGGAGGTCGTCCCGGCCGGTGATCCCGCCGCGTTGGCCGCCGCCTGCCGCCGCTCCCACGAGGTATCGCGACGGCTGCTGACCGCCGGGCCGGCCGCGGCCGACTCCGAGCCCGCGCGGGAAGGCCAGATCGTCACCGTCTTCGCCGCCAAGGGCGGCTGCGGCAAGACCACCCTGGCGATCAACCTCGCCGTCGCGCTGGCCAGCGACGCCAGCCACCGGGTCTGCGTCGTCGACCTCGATCTGGCGTTCGGCGACGTGGCGATCAGCGTGCAGCTCGATCCGGAGCGCACCATCATCGACGCGCTTCCGATGGCAGGTCACCTAGACACCACCGGCGCCGCCTCGCTGCTGACCCACTACCGGCCGGGACTTGACATGCTGCTGGCGCCGGTGACGCCGGGCGACGCGGAGAAGATACCGCCGGCGCTGATCGGAGAGCTGCTCGGCGTGCTGCGCGGCATCTTCGACTACGTCGTGGTGGACACGCCCGCACAGTTCAGCGAGCACGTGCTCACCGCGATGGACGCCTCGGCCCACCACGTCCTGCTGACCACCCCGGACGTGCCCGCGCTGAAGAACCTGCGGATCACCCTCGACATGCTTGATCTGCTCTCCTACCCCAGGCAGGCCCGCTCGGTCGTGCTCAACCGGTCCGACTCCAAGGTAGGGCTGAGCATGGAGGACGTGGAACGGGTGGTGCGCTGGCCGATCTCGGCCCACATCCCGTCCAGCCGTGATGTGCCCGTCTCGATCAACAAGGGCATGCCCCTGACGCTGGCCAGCTCCGGCCATCCGGTCAGCCAGGCGATCACCAGGTTCGCCAGGCAGCGGCTGCTCGAAGCGCCAGAGACGGCCAGGTCCAGGAAGGCCGGGCGATCACGTGGCAGGAGGCGCCTGACATGAGCCTTTCCGACCGGCTTGCCCAGCGGACGGCGACCGCGCAGACACCGCGGGAGCTCCAGGGGCTGCCCCGCCGGGCCGCGCGCCAGGCCGACCCGTTCGCCGGGGTCAAGCGCAGCGTGCACGAAGCGATGCTCGAGGTGCTCGGGCCGAAGCTGTACGACGCGCACCTCGATCAGGCCGAGCTTGAGCTCCAGGTAACCCAGACGCTCCAGGCGGTGCTCCAGCGCGACGAGACGCCGCTGACCGCGGCCGACCGGTCCAGGATCGCCCAGGAGGTCGCGGACGAGATCCTCGGCCACGGCCCGCTCGAGCCCTACCTGCGCGACCCCGATGTCTCCGAGATCATGGTCAACGGGCACGACCAGATCTACGTCGAGCGCGACGGCCGCCTGTACCCGGTGGCCGCGGCGTTCACCGACGAGAGTCACCTGCGCCGCACGATCGACAAGATCGTGGCGCGGGTGGGCCGGCGGGTGGACGAGTCGAGCCCGATGGTCGACGCGCGGCTGCCGGACGGAAGCCGGGTCAACGCGGTCGTGCCGCCGATAGCCCTGGACGGCTCGCTGCTCACGATCAGGAAATTCGCCGTTGATCCGTTCACGGTGGGCGACCTGATCGGGTTCGGCACCATGACCGGTCCGGTGGCCGAGATCCTCGATGCCTGCGTGCGCGGCCGGCTGAACATCGTGATCGGCGGCGGCACCGGCTCGGGGAAGACGACCACGCTGAACGTGCTGTCCTCGTTCGTGCCGGCCGACGAGCGGATCGTGACCATCGAGGACGCCGCCGAACTGCAACTGCGGCAGGAGCACGTGCTGCGGATGGAGTCGCGGCCGCCGAGCCTGGAGAACCGGGGCGAGATCACGGTCCGCGACCTGGTCCGCAACGCGCTGCGGATGCGGCCGGACCGGATCATCATCGGCGAGGTCAGGGACGGCGCGGCGCTGGACATGCTGCAGGCGATGAACACCGGGCACGACGGCTCCATCACGACCCTGCACTCCAACTCGCCGCGCGACTCGCTGTCCCGGATGGAGACCATGGTGCTGATGGCCGAGATGGACCTGCCGCAGCGGGCCATCCGCGAGCAGATCGCCTCGGCCGTCGACCTGATC
>DATNIU010000089.1:0-10091 GCA_035604275.1 Streptosporangiaceae bacterium
CCGGATCGGCTCCGCGGCCGTCATGCCAGCCAGCGGCGCGGGCGGTTCGGCCGGCGGCTACCCGCCTGGTGAGGCCGGTGCCGGGTCAGCTGCCGCACGGCCGGGTGGCCAGCGTAACGGTGGCTCGGCTCGCAGATCCCAGGTGATCGCGGCCGACGCTGACGATCCGCGGCCCCTGACCGACGCCGTGCCAGCCGGAGAAGACGCCGGCGATCTTCTGACCGGGACCGATCTGATCGAGCGGGAGCTGGGCGGTCGCGTGATCGGGGAGATCGGCGAGAGCTGAGCGCGGCCGCGGGCCGGCCCGCCGTGGTGCCAGCCGTCCGGGTAAGCCGTAGGCTCTCAGAGAGCGGCAAGGCCATCCATGGCGATCCGCGCCGTCGGCAGCCCGGTGGCGGGCGGACGAGGCCATGCAGTGTGTGGAAGGCAGGTGAAGCGGCGTGGAACCCGGCGGGCAGCTTGACATCCAGCAGCTCTTCGCTGCGGCAGCGCAGATGCAGAGCCAGCTGATGAGCGCGCAGCAGGAACTGGCCGACACCGAGGTTACCGGCACGGCCGGCGGCGGCCTGGTGACGGTGACGATCAGCGGGCAGGGTGAGCTCGTCGACCTCGTGATCGCACCCGCGGCGATCGACGCCGGTGATCCGGCAGAGACCGCCCAGACGCTTGCGGACCTGGTTCTGGCGGCCTGCCGCGCCGCCTACGGCGCGATTGCCGATCTGCAGGAAGAGATGATGGGCCCGCTGGCGGCCGGTCTCGGCGCCGACTCGGCCGGCCTGCCCGGCCTGCCGTCGATGCCTGGCATTCCTGGCCTGTCCGGCCTGCCAGGAGCGCTCGGCCAGCCGGATCCCGGCAATCCGGCCAGCTCCGCCGGACCGGCCAGCTCCGCCGGACCGGCCAGCCCGTCCGGACCGGGTCAGCGGTCCGGTTCGGCCGGCCAGGACCCCGGCGGCTCGTCTGGCCACGACGCCGCGGCCGGATCGTCGGGCTCGGCCAGCGCGGAGGGCACGGACGCGGACGGCTTGCCGGGCCCGGACGGTCGCTGACGTGTACGAGGGCATCGTCCAGGACCTCATAGACGAGCTCGGCCTGCTGCCAGGGGTTGGCCCGAAGGGCGCTCAGCGGATTGCGTTTCACCTGCTGACCGCGGATCCGGCCGATGTGCGCCGCCTTGCGTCGACGCTGCTTGAGGTTACCGAGAAGGTCAAGTTCTGCCGTACCTGCGGCAACGTGGCCGAGAACGACGAGTGCCGGATCTGCCGGGATGTCCGCAGGGACCCGTCGGTGATCTGCGTCGTCGAGGAGCCCAAGGATGTAGCCACGATCGAGAAGATCAGGGAGTTCCGCGGCAGGTACCACGTGCTCGGCGGCGCGATCAGCCCGATCGACGGAATCGGCCCCGAGGACCTGCGGATCAAGGAGCTCATGAGCCGGCTGTCTGACGGGACGATCACCGAGCTGATCCTGGCGACCGACCCGAATCTGGAGGGCGAGGCAACGGCGACCTATCTGGCCCGGATGATCAAGCCGCTTGGCATCCGGGTCACCAGGCCGGCCAGCGGGCTGCCGGTGGGCGGCGAGCTTGAGTATGCCGACGAGGTCACGCTTGGCCGGGCGTTTGAAGGACGGAGGACAGTAGATGTCTAGGCGAGTGCGGCGAGGTGCCGGGCCGCCGAAGCGGAGCGCGCGATGAGCGGTCAGGCACCGGAACCGTCCGGGATCAGCGAGATGAGCGCGTCGGCCGGCGACTGGCTGCCGCTCGCCGACCGCATCGCCGGGCACGCGAGGGACTTCCTTGACGCGCTGGCCGCGCTCGGGCGCGGCGAAGGGGCCGATGAGGTCGTTTCACTGCTTCTTCTCGAGGTCGCACAGGTGATGCTGGCCGGTGCGCAGCTCGGCGCCAGCAGGGACGTGGTACCGCCGGGAAACGCCGAGCCGGACGTGGGCGCCGACCCGGACCTGGATGCGCTGCGGGTCGGCCTGGCGGCGCGGCTAGTCGGCTGCGACGAGTACGCGGAGCTGTTCGATCCGTACTCCGACACCAAGCCGACCTCGTTCCGGCTCTCCGATGACCTGGCAACGGTCGCCTCGGACCTGATCCACGGTCTGCGGCACTATCAGGCGGGCCGGGCGGCTGAGGCGCTGTGGTGGTGGCAGTACTCCTTCGTGAACCACTGGGGTACCCATGGCGGCGCTGCGCTGCGGGCGCTGCACGCCGTGGTGGCGCATAGCCGGCTGGATGTCGCCGACGAGCATCTCCCGGCCTGACCGGGCCGAGGCCGGGCTCGCGGATCCTCCAGTAGACTCGATCTCCCTGGCTCGGCCGTACCGAACTCGCAAGGAGCGACGCGCTTGTGACCCTGGTTGTGCAGAAGTACGGCGGGTCCTCACTCGCCGACGCTGACGGCATCAAGCGGGTGGCGCAGCGAATCGTGGCCACCAGGAAGGCCGGCCACCTGGTCGTCGTCGTCGTCTCGGCCATGGGCGACAGCACCGATGAGCTGCACGACCTGGCCAGGCAGGTCAGCCCGCTGCCGCCGGCCCGCGAGCTGGACATGCTGCTGACCGCGGGCGAGCGAATCTCGATGGCACTGGTGGCGATGGCCATAGCCAACCTCGGCTTCGAGGCCAGATCCTTCACCGGATCGCAGGCTGGCGTGATCACGGACTCGGCCCACGGCAAGGCCAGGATCATCGACGTCACTCCTGGCCGGATATCGGGGGCGCTCAGCGACGGAGCCATCCCCATCGTGGCCGGCTTCCAGGGCGTCTCCCAGGACAGCAAGGACGTCACCACGCTCGGCCGCGGCGGTTCCGACACCACCGCCGTCGCGCTGGCTACCGCCCTGGGCGCCGACACCTGCGAGATCTACACCGACGTGGACGGCGTCTTCACCGCGGACCCGAGAATCGTGCCAGGTGCTCGCCGGATACCGCGGATCAGCTACGAGGACATGCTGGAGATGGCTGCGAGCGGCGCGAGGGTCCTGCATCTGAGGTGCGTTGAGTACGCACGCCGGTATGCGATGCCGATCCATGTCCGGTCATCGTTCAGCAGCAAGGAAGGCACCTGGGTCACCCGCCGGCCGGACCCGGGACCGGAAAGAAGCGGAATGGATCAGCCGATCATCACCGGAGTCGCGCACGACCGGAGCGAGGCAACCATCACGGTGGCCGGCGTGCCGGACAAGGTCGGAGTCGCTGCGATGATCTTCCGCACGATCGCCGGCGCCAATATCAACATCGACATGATCGTCCAGAGCACATCCCAGGTGACCGGGCGGGCCGACATCTCGTTCACCCTGCCACGACGGGACGGCCAGGCGGCGATGAGCGCGCTGCGCGGTGCGCAGGACGCGATCGGCTTCGAGTCGCTGATCTTCGACGACCGGATCGGGAAAGTATCGCTGATCGGCGCCGGAATGCGGTCGCATCCGGGAGTCAGCGCGGATTTCTTCGGCGCGCTCGCCGACTCAGGGGTCAACATCAGGATGATCTCCACATCGGAGATCCGGATCTCCGCGGTGGTCGACGCGGCCGATCTGGACACGGCGGTGCGGGCCACGCACCGGGCGTTCGGGCTGGACGACGGCCAGACCGAAGCCGTTGTCTATGGCGGGACGGGCCGTTGATACCGCGTGGCGGCTGGCAGCGCCCCCGGACAGGCCGGCCGCTCCGGGCCGACGGCCGAAGAGCAGCGGCCGAGCTCAGGGGGAACGCGTGGTGACTCCCGGACTCGGAGCGCGAGCGTCGTCGGGCGTTCCTGAATACGGAGATGGCCGTGAGCGCTGAGTCGGTTGACGATATATCGATTCCCGATACAATGACGGAGATGAGCTACCGGCCTGTGCTGGCTATCGTGGGCGCGACCGGAGCGGTCGGCACTGTCATGCGGGATGTCGTCTCCACGAGGGCCGACGTCTGGGGCGAGATCCGGTTGATTGCCTCGGCCAGGTCGGCCGGCCGGCGGCTACCGGTGCGCGGCGAGGAAGTCGATGTCCGCGTGCTGTCGGCGGAGGCCTTCGACGGTGTCGACGTCGCCATGTTCGACGTGCCCGACGATGTCTCCGCGCTGTGGGCCCCGGTAGCGGCGGCGCGCGGCGCCGTGGTCATCGACAAGTCCGGAGCGTTCCGGCTCGACCCTGACGTGCCGCTGGTCGTCCCCGAGGTCAACCCGCTCGAGGCCTTCAACCGGCCCAAGGGGATCATCTCGGTCCCGAACTGCACGACGCTTTCGATGATCGTGGTCGTGGGCGTGCTGCACCGGGCGTTCCGGCTCCGCGAGCTGGTCGCCGCCTCCTACCAGGCCGCGTCCGGGGCCGGGCAGGCGGGTACCGACGCGCTCTACGACCAGATCGAGGCGGTGGCCGGGAACCGGAAGCTGGGCCAGCGGCCCGGCGATGTGCGCACCGCCGTCCCGGACGCCGGCCCGTTCCCCGTGCCGCTGGCGCTGAACGTCATTCCGTGGGCCGGATCGCTGCGGCCAGACGGATGGACGTCCGAGGAACTGAAGATCAGGGACGAGACGCGGAAGATCCTCGGCGTTCCTGACCTGAGAATCTCGGCTACCTGCGTGCGGGTGCCGGTCGTGACCGGGCACTCGCTTGCGCTGCACGCTGTCTTCGACCGCGAGGTCAGCCGCGAGGAAGCGCAGCGGATGCTCCGTGACGCTCCCGGCGTGGTGCTGGCCGACCGGCCGGAGTCTGGCGAGTACCCCACGCCAGCCGATGTCGTCGGCACCGACCCGACCTGGGTCGGCCGGATCAGGCAGAGCAAGGACGACCCGCGCGCGCTTGAGCTGTTCGTCTGCGGCGACAACCTGCGCAAGGGAGCCGCGCTCAATGCCGCCCAGATCGCCGAGCTGCTGATCGCACAGCTCGCCGAGCGCGCAGCGCAGGTCTGATCCCGTCCAGCTGAGCCGGTGCCGGGCGGTCTGGCGGTCCCGGCCGCATCCTCGTGCTCCTGGTCGGCAGGAGACTGGGGTCGGCGAGGCAACGTTCCCGGTGCCTGAGTCGTGCAAGAGAATGTGGCTAGCCTTGCTAGGACGATTATGAGCCCGGATCACGCCGGCCCGGCCCCGGAGGACCAGGCCGGTGTGCTCGGCGTGACCGGCCCGTCCTTCGACGAGTTTGTCGGGGCCGCGTCGACCCGGCTGCTCACCCTGGCGCTGCTGCTGACCAGCGGGCACCGGGCGGAAGCTGAGGACCTGCTTCAGGACGTGCTTGAGCGGGCCTACCGCCGCTGGCCGAGAATAGTCCGCAACGGCTGTCCCGAGCCGTACGTGCGCAAGATGCTGGTCAATGCCGCGGTCGATCGGAGGCGGCGGCTGCGGCGCCGGCCAGAGGAGCCGCTGATCCTCGATACGGCCGACCCGATGGCGAATGACCAGGCGGTCCAGACCGCGGACCGGGACCTGCTGCTGCGGGCCATGGCCGAGCTGGCGCCCCGGCAGCGTGCGGTTCTTGTGCTGCGGTACTTCGAAGATCTCTCCGAGGCGCAGATCGCGGCGATGCTGGGCTGCAGCACCGGCACCGTGAAGAGCCAGGCATCCCGTGCGCTCACCCGGCTGCGCGAAATTGCCGGGCAATCGGACGAGCCAGATACCGGTCACCAGGAAGACGCGGTGCGCGCGTGAACGACATCGAGCGCCGGCTGCGTGCCGCCCTGAACGAGGCCGCCGACCGATGGCCCGCTGAACATCTGTCCGGCCGGCAGGCATCCGGCGGGCAGGCATCCGGCGGGCAGGCATCCCGCGAGCAGCCGGCGGGTGGGCGTCCGTCAGGCTGGCTCGCACGGCGCTGGCGCCGGCCGGGCGGGCGCCGGCCACGCGGTCTCGGACCACGCGGTCTCGGATCACGCGGTCTCGGACTACGCGGTCTCGGATCACGCGGGCGCTGGCCAGGCGGGAGCTCGTCATGCGGCGGAGCGGCCGAGCGGTGGCTGGCGGGGTTGCAGGAGGGAATCCGCCGCCGCCATCGCCGGCATGTCTGGCGGGTAGCTGCTGGCTGGGCGGCGGCCACCGCCGCGATCCTGCTCGCTGTCCCCCCGGTCACGCACGTGCTCCAGGCAGGCCGGGACCCGGCTGCTCACTCGGCGCAGGGCCAGTCAGCCGCTCCGGCGGTTTCCGCTCTCGCGCCGCCGGCCGCCGCCGCCGGCACGGTCCTGCTGGGATGTGCGAACGATGTCTACGGCCAGTTGTCCGCGAACTGGCGTGCCACGAGCATCGAGGCCGGCCCGCTGTGGTTCGTCTACGCACGTCAGCAGGGCTATGTGCGGATCACGGGTTCGTCCGCGCGGCCGGCCGCGGTCAACCGGACTGGAAAGCTGCAAGTTGGCGCGATGGTCGTGGAAGTCGGCTACGGCGCGACCGTCGTGCTGAGGGTCGCGTCCAAGGCACGGTCGTACTTCCGGTTCCTGACTGAATTCACGCAGCCGCCCGCCTACACGCTGCGCGACGGCGTGTCCGGGCTGACCCTCGCGTCCTGCCCGCGCGGGACGCCGGTCGGCGACAACGGCCTGATGACCGACTTCTATCTGGGCTTCCTGATCAGGGCCGGCGGCAATGCCCTCGTGCACCTCTGGCCGTCGGCCACCGCGAGGCCGGTCTCGCTGACCTTCAGCTGCGTGAAACCAGGGTGCGGGACCTGACCGGCCGCGGGCCGGTCACGATCTGACCGGGCCGCCTATCCGCTCAGATGCCGGCCGAGGAATGCCATCGACGGCGGTTCCTGCGCCAGGAAGAACGGACCTGTGTGGCAGCCGCGCGCGATGTCCACGACAGCGCCAGCAGGGAGTGCCTGGACCAGCGCCTCGACTCCGGGGCGGAACGGGTCGCTCAGCCCGGACGCCACCCGCACCGCGACCCCGGCGAGCGAGGAGGCATGGGTAACCGCGTCGGCCGCGGCGAAGGACGCAGCCGACGCGTAGGCGCCCGGATTGACCGACCGCGCCTGGGAGTAGCTGGTCCAGATCGCCGGGCCGATCGCCGCGACCGCCGAGATAACCGCGGGATGCTTCTCGGCCAGCAGGATCGCGCCGTACCCGCCCATCGAGATACCCAGAGCGCCGATCGGCCGCGGCCGCCCGAGCCCTCTTCGCTGGCACAACGGGATCAGCTCGCCGGTCACCATTCCCATCGGATCGTCGTCCGGGTGCGGGTTCCAGTACCCGCCACCGCCATCGGCCGCGGCCATCGCCACCGGCGGCAGCGGCCGGCCGTCCACGCGAAGTGCCAGCGCCTGCGCGAGCGACATCCCGGTCAGCGGATGAAGGTGACTGCCGCCGAACGCGTGCAGCACGATGATCAGCGGCAGTTCGCTGCCGGGCCGGTGACCGGGCGGGTAGGCGATCGCATAGCCGACCCGGCGCTGCCTGGCGCGGGAGTAGAAGCTCCCGGCGAAGGAGGGGCCTGGCCGGTCGAATTCGAGCGGAGGCGGCGGGACCGTGCAAGCTCCGTCCACCTGGTCGAGCACTCCCTTCCCAGGCAGCACGCCATGGGCGACGAGTTCCACGCCGACTGCTCCGGCTGCCGCGAACCCGGCCAGCCCGCCCAGGCCGACGCGGATCAGCCGGCGGCGCGTCCAGCCGTGAGCACCGGCGTTCACCGCTCCTCCGCCGATTGCCCGACCCCGGCCGGCGATCCCGGCCCGGTCTGGCCCGCCGGGCACGTCGGTGTCGCCGGCCCGGTCTGGGTCGCCGGGCCCGCCGGTGTCGCTGGCCTGGTCTGGCCTGCCGGTGTCGCTGGCCTGGTCTGGCCCGCCGGGCCTGCCGGTGTCGCCGGCCCGGTCTGGCCCGCCGGGCCTGCCGGCGTCACCGGCCCGGCGTCCGCGTCGGCCAGGGGCGCCCAGCTTGCCCGGCCTGTCCGGCCAGTGTCGCCCGGCCCGCGGCACGTGCCTGCTGCGCGGCCTGCGCGCCGGTGGCCAGCGCTACCACAAGCACCGCCAGCCCGGCGAGGTCGACCGTCCCGGCATGGAACAGCCGCTGCGGCCCGGCCACGCCTGCGGTAACCCAGCACAGCGCGCCGCTGAGGAAGGCGACCATGCCTGCCCCCGCGACCCCGGCAAGCCACATTTCATAACGAATGGCCCGGGCCGACAGCTCGGTTCGCCGCACCAGCTGCGCCACGCCGGTAACCAGGCAGGCCGCGGCGGCGGGACTCAGCACCATCCAGGCTCGCTCGGCAGCCGGGAACGCGGCCAGCATGGCCGGGTGCGCCCAGAAGGAGCTGACGGACATCGTGGTCGCCCAGCCGAACGCGGCGACTCCGCTCGGAACCAGGCCATGTGCTGCCCACCAGCTGCCGCCCGTTCCCGGCCAGCCATTCCCGAAATGCCGACCCCCCACGACCAGGATCAGCGCGCCGGCGCTGACGAGCACCGCGGGCCGCAGAAGCGCGCCGGCCCTCCGGCCGGAGCGGCCCGCGATCGCCGCCCAGGCCACCGGGATCGCGGCGAGCAGAGCAAGCACCGCGAAGACCAGCAAGGCGCCGGACATGAGGTCCATGGCGACCGTTATGTAATGATCTCCGGGGACCGACCATTGCAGGCCGATAGCTAGCTGTGAGCTCATGGCCGTGCCCACCACTCCGAACGCGGCAGCAGAGCAGGCCAGCGTGGCCAGCCCGGATCGAGCCGCCGCCGCCGGGTCGAGCGGATGCCCGGCCAGCCCGGCGCTGGCCAGCCGGGCAAGGACGCCGCTGCGGGCCACGTCCGCGGCGCGCCGCCAGGATCGTGGCCGCTCGGCCAGGTCGGCGATCAGCAGCTCGGTGAACTCCTCGCCATAACGGGCTCGCCAGCTCCGCGGGTACCAGCGCAGCAGCAGCCTGGCGCGGCGGGCTGCCGCACCAGGCTGGCCCTGGTCGTGCGGCTCGCCGCCGCGGGTACCGGGAGCGATCGTCCTTCTGGTCGTGGTCATGCCAGTCCCCAGCTGTCGGCCAGGCGGCGCAGGCCTACCTCGGCGACCTGCCGCTGACTCCGCAGGTACGTGCTCAGCGCGGTGGCGCCCGTCGCGGTCAGCCGGTAGGGCCGCCGTCGGTCATCGCTCTCCAGGGCCTCGATCAGGCCGCTGGCCTCCAGCCGGCCGAGCGCCTCGTAGAGCGTTCCTGGAGCGAGCCTGACGCCAGCGAACGACTCGATGTCCTTGGTGAGCGCGTAACCGTGCTTGGCGCCCTCGGCCAGGCTGGCGAGGATCAGGCTGGCCGGGCCGGACGACCGGCCGAGCATGCCGAGCGCTCCGGCCTCCCCGGCTGCCGCTCCGGCCTCTCTGGCTGCCTCATCCGACCTGCTCATGCCGCGCAGTCTATATCGGAAGACGATCGATCGGTAGGCGAACTGTCGGGATCGGCCGGTGTGCCAGTCGACTACCTCGCTCCGACCGCGAAGCCAGTCATCCGGCGCGGCCCCGGTCGCGCCGGGGCACGGAAGCGGCTGACCGCGGTGGCGTCCAGGTCGGCGAGGGCGAGCTGGGCGTGTGCAGGCTGCCGGCTCGCCCGCCGCCACGGCGGCGCCGGTGTCTGGCTTACCCGCCCGGCTAGGGCAGGATTGCCTGCATGATCGATCACCTTTCCGTCCAGTGTGCCGACGTGGCCGCGAGCGCCGCGTTCTACGACTCCGTGCTCGCTGCTATCGGCGGCAGCCGGGTGATGGACTTCGGCCAGGTAATCGGGTACGGAGTCGCGCCGAAGCCCGAGTTCTGGATCGGCCCGCGAGCGACCGGCGAGGGTTTCCGCGAGTCGCATGTCGCGTTCACCGCGCCAAGCAGGGCGGCCGTGCGGGCCTTCTTCGACGCGGCGACTGCCGCGGGTGCCGAGGTTCTGAACGAGCCGCGGCTCTGGCCCGAGTATCACGCCAGCTACTTCGGCGCGTTCGTCCGCGACCCGGACGGCAACAACGTCGAAGCGGTCTGCCATCTGCCGGAGTGAACGGGGACCTCGCTAGCCGCTCCTAACCCGCCTTGAGTGTGATGATGCCGGCCATCCACTGGCCGCTGATGGTGCCGGCGGCGGCGTAGCTGCCGGTGGTGGTGACGATCTTGTAGGCGGTGTCGAGGTAGTCGCCGGAGACGGTCAGGGCGGGCAGGGCGGTCCAGCCGGC
>DATNIU010000090.1:0-24384 GCA_035604275.1 Streptosporangiaceae bacterium
GACGTCCGGAAGCCCAGTTCGTGCGCGGTGGTGATCACCTCGATCCAGGCCGAGGCGGGCAGCTTGCCCTTGGTCAGGACCCAGCGCACGTCGTCGTCGAGGATCTCGGCCGCCGTGCCGGGCAGCGAGTCGACGCCCGCCAGCTTGGCGCGGGACAGCCACTCCCTGATCGGCAGGCCGGTGCGGGAGGCGCCGTTCATCACCTCCATCGGGGAGAACGCGTGGACGTGCAGGCCGGGGCGGCGGCGCTTGACCTCCGCGGCGATATCGAAGTAGGCGGTGCCGGGCAGGTCGGGGTGGATGCCGCCCTGCATGCACACCTCGGTGGCGCCCGCGTCCCACGCCTCGGCCGCGCGGTCACCGATCTGCTGGAGCGACAGCGTGTACGCGTCCGCGTCCGTGCGGCGCTGGGCGAACGCACAGAACCGGCAGCCGGTGTAGCAGACGTTGGTGAAGTTGATGTTCCTGTTGACGACGTAAGTGATGTCGTCGCCGCAGACGTCCCGGCGGATCGCGTCGGCGATCCCGGCCAGTGCCTCAAGCTCGGGTCCGTCGGCGTCGAGCAGGGCCAGCGCCTCGGCGTCGGTCAGGCTCGCCGGATCGCGCTCCGCGTTGCGCAGCGCTGCCAGCACCTCAGGCCGCGACCTCGCCGGAATCGCGCCGCCTCCCGCACCGTCAGCCCCGCTCGCGCCGCTTGTCCCGCTGGTCGCGGCGATCTCGGTCGCGCCATCGTGCGCGGGTAGCGCGGCGGGATCGATCCGGCCGGCGATCTCGGCCCAGTCGCCGTAGACCTCGGTGAAGTCGGCCCGCCGGTCGGTCGTCCGGCCGGTCGTGTCGATCGTGAGGTGCAGGTCGGTCCGGCCTGCCGCCTCTCCCCAGCCGCCGTCGGGCTCCTGCCAGGGCAGCCCGGCGGGCATCGCGCCATCGGCGGCCAGCCCGGTTTCCGGGTCGGCCAGCGCTCCGACGTGCGCGCACAGCCGCGGGTCGAGCCACGGCTCGCGGATGTAACCGGGATAGATCGTCAGCCGCTCGCGGAGCGCGAACCCGGCCGCCGCCGTCCAGCGTGCGAGATCGTCGATCTGCGGCCAGGGGCGTTCCGGGTTGACGTGATCCGGCGTCAGCGGCGACACCCCGCCCCAGTCATCGATCCCAGCATCCAGGATCAGCTGATACTGCTCGCCGATCAGGTTCGGCGGCGCCTGGATCCGCAGCGACGGACCGAGCACCAGCCTGGTGACCGCGATCGTCGCGGCCAGGTCGTCGAGCTCGGCATCGGGGACGCCGCGCATCCTGGTGTCTGGCTTGGCGCGGAAGTTCTGCACGATGACTTCCTGGACGCCGCCGTACTCCCTGGCGACACCGCGAATCGCGAAGATCGAGTCGACCCGCTCGGCCAGCGTCTCGCCGATGCCGATCAGGATCCCGGTCGTGAACGGCACGGCGCTCCGCCCGGCGTCCTCCAGTACCCTGAGCCTGATCTTCGGGTCCTTGTCCGGGCTGCCGAAATGCGGGCCTCCCGGCTCGCTGAAGAGCCGGTCGGCCGTGGTCTCAAGCATCATGCCCATCGAGGGCGCCACCGGCTTCAGCCGCTGGAAATCCTGCCAGCTCAGCACGCCCGGATTGAGGTGCGGCAGCAGTCCGGTCTCCTCGAGCACGGCGATCGCCATCGCCCTGACATAGGAGAGCGTGTCGTCGTAGCCGCGGGAATCCAGCCACTCCCTGGCCTGCTTCCAGCGCGCCTCCGGCCGGTCCCCCAGGGTGAACAGCGCCTCCTTGCAGCCGAGCGCGGCGCCCTGCCTGGCGATGTCGAGCACCTCGTCCTCAGAGAGGAACGCGCTGTCCAGCCGACCGGGCACGGTGACGAACGTGCAGTACCCGCAGCGATCCCGGCAGAGCCTGGTAAGCGGGATGAACACCTTGCGGGAGTAGGTGATGACACCTGGCCGGCCGGCTGCCATCAGCCCGGCATCCCTAGTCCGGGCCGCGTAGCTGAGCAACTCGGTCAGCTGCTCGCGGCGGGCCTGCAGCAGCGTCGCTGCCTCAGTCTGGTCCAGAGTCTTCCCGTCTCGCGCTCGTGCCAGGGCGCGGCGCAGCGCGCTCTCGGACGGCACCGGCCCCACGTCGGCGGTTCGCATGTCCCCACACTAGGCGGCGCCCCGCGGAGATCCGTCGGCACCCGATGTCAGCTGCGGAGCCGGCCGCGCCTGGCAGGCCTGCTGGGCCAGCGCGATCCAGCTCGGCCTTCGGGGAAGGACGCGCGATTTCAGCTTGCCCGGAGCTTGCTACAGCCAGCCGATCCGGGCGCTGGTCAGTTCCGCGCCGCCGGGCGCTGTCGCCAGCTCACCGGCCTTGACCTTGTCGAGCAGGCCGCGCACCGCCGCCATGATCTCGGGCACGCAGCCGCGCAGGCGCTGGGCGTCGGCGGCGAACGACCCGTTGGCGCTGATCCCGGCGCGCCCAAGCAGCGCATCGAGATCGGAGAGCTGGTCCCCCACCCAGCGCACCGGATCCGCCGACAGGTTCTCATCGAACACGCGCCGTCCAGGCTCCCAGCCGTTGAATGCCGGGTGGTGATGCGCACGGTTCAGGCTTCCCGGCGTTCCGTCCACGGCTTCCAGCAGGTCGGCGCGCCAGACCGGTTCTCCCACCTCGATCGGCCTGGCTGAGTAGATCGATCCCTTCAGGTCGCCCTGCCCGAGCAGCCTGACCTCGAGCCGCACGCCTCGCTCGGCGCCCTCCTGACCGGGACGCGGCGCCGGGTCGACGAAATACAGGTCGCTGACCAGCACGCCAATCCGCTCGAATCCGAATGCGTAGAGCACGGCAACCCCCTTGAGTCCAGCCGGAGTGACACCACCATCTTCCCCGGTGCGCTCGCCAGCGGCCACCGCCAGACGGTGCGAATCAGCCCTATCAGGCCCTTTTCTCCGCTCGCGCCTGCCTGCGGCTTCTCCCGCTCGCGCCTGCCTGCGGCTTCTCCCGCTTGTGCCTGCCTGCGGCCTACGTGTGCGGCTAGCGTCCGAGCACACCAGCGGCGCGGCATGCTCGGGCGACATAGTCAGTCGGGACGGCGTACTTGGTATGACCGAGGTAGCCCGCGGTCGTCGTGGCCATGAAGACCGAGTTCAGGATTGCCTCCTCCACGGCCTCCTGAACGGCGGCGAAGACCGGCCCGAGCAACGAGTCAGCCGCTGGGGTACCTTCCGCAGTCGTGAACGCGATGGCGTAGTCGCCGCTGGTTCCGGCGAAGTCAGAGCCGGTCCTGCCCATGCCGAAGATGGCTCGCCTAGCGACCCGGGCCAGCTGGCGCGCGTCGAGCGCACGGTCGACAGCTACGACGATCATGCAGGAGTTCCCTTCCTCAACGACATCCCCGCCCGGCATTCCGTCTCCGCCCGGTGCCCTGCCCCCGGCGCGGGCTCCCGGATCGCTCCGCTCGGACTCCTGCGGTTCGCGTGCCGAGCTCGCGAGGGCCGTGGCGTGGTCGATGCGGACGCCGAGCACGGACAAGGTGCCAGAGAAGTTCGCCTGCACGAGCACGCCGATCACGCATGGCTCACCGTCGGCTAGCCGCACGACTCGCGACGACGTTCCGATTCCGGCCTTGAAGCCAAGCGCTGCCGTCCCGGTGCCTGCGCCGACGGACCCCTCTGCCACCGGGCCGTCGGTCGCTCCTGAGAGAGCGGCCAGGACATGCTCCTCGGTGATGGGCCGGGCCCGGATATCGGAGAGGAAGCCGTCGTTGGTCTCGCCGACAACGGGGTTGACCGACAGGACGTCTTCGTTGCCTGGGAGCCCGAGCACGTACGAGACAAGCGCGTCAGCGGCGCGAAACGCGGACAAGGTTCCGGTGAGCACGATAGGGGTCTCGATCACCCCAAGCTCCGCGATCTGGGTTGCGCCGATGAGCTTGCCATAGCCGTTGCCCACGAAGAACCCGGCCGGAAGCTGTCCGCCGACCGGGCCGACCTTGACGGGCACGACCGCGGTCACGCCGGTGCGGACGCTGGTCCCTTCGATCACCGTCGTCTGGCCGACCCTGACGCCTGCCACGTCGGTCATCGAGTTGAGCGGCCCAGGCCGGTACCGCCCAGGGGCGATCCCGAGTTCCCTGGCCCGGCTTCGCCGGGAAAGCGCGCTCGGCAGGCTCGCGCCGTCGCGGCTGGCGACGAGCTCGATCTCGAAGCCGTCGCTGTTCTCCAGGTACCCGGCACAGTGATCGGCGCCACCAGCCAGCGGATGACGGTCGGCGAACATGAGCGTCCACCCGTGGTCAGGCGCCACGGCGACAAGCTCGTCGAGCCGCGCGACATCGCCGACGTGAAAAGCCAGGTGATTGAGCCCGGGACGGCATCGGTCATGGCCGGAGCCGGTGAGCGCCGGGGACTGTTCGACCACGAGGTAGGTATCCCCGAGCCGCCAGCTGCGGCCATCAGGCCAGTCCTGATAGGGCGCGTACCCGAGCGCCGTCAGCAGCCACCCGAAGCTGTCGATCGCGCGGGTCAGGTCAGGTACCCAGAGCTCCACGTGATGAAGCACGCCGCGCTTGCTCATCGGACTCCTCTGGCCGGGAAACGCACGAGTGTCAGGCCGTCGAGCGCGAGCTCCGCAATGCGGAGGCCGCCGGCTCGCCCGCCGCCGCTGCGCTCCCCGGCACGTTAGCTCTTCGTGACCAGCCTGGCCACCGCAAGCGGTCACACCTGACCTGTCACTAGTTACCGCCCCCTCAAATCGGTATAAAACTACCGTGATCATGACGGCAACCCGTGATAGGACCAGCGCACGCCGACCGGACGCCCGTTATACCCGGATTCCGGCAGGACCCAGCGTCACGAGGGCCTTCGGACCGAGGCGAGCGAGTGCCGCTAGAGCGCGCGGTAGTCCCTGACGGCCATTCTCGGGCCGCGGCGGGCCCTGCGGGCTCCGCTAAGCCCGGCCAGGGTGGCGGCCCGGTGCCGGTGGCCCCGATAGGGAGCGAGCAGCTCCAGCATTCCGGCGTCGTCTACGGCCCGGCCCGCCAGGGCCAGGCCGACGATGGCCGGCAGGTGGTAGTCGCCAACCGATACGGCGTCGGCGTCACCGCAGGCCCGCTGCCTGACCTCGGCCGAGGTCCACGGCCCGATCCCGGGCAGCGCCCGCAGCCTGCGGTCCGCCGCCTCAGACGGCATCGCGACGATCTCTTCCAGCCGGCCGGCGACCCTGGCCGCGGCGGCGATCGTTCGTGCCCTGACCGCCTCGACCCCGGCGCGATGCCACTCCCAGGACGGGATCGCCGCCCAGGTCTGCGCTGCGGGCGGGATCCGCATTCCGCGCGGCACCGGGCCGGGAGCGGGTTCGCCGAAGCGCCATAGCAGCAGCCGCCAGGCCCGGGTCGCCTCCATGCCGACCACCTTCTGCTCGAGGACGGCCGGGACGAGGGCTTCAAGCACCAGACCGGACCGGCCGATCCGCAGGCCGGGATGCTGCCGCACGAGGCCGCGCATCAGCGGGTCCTCCGGTGCGAAGCCCTCTGGCGTATCCTCCGCGCCGAGCAGGCCAGGCAGCGCAGCGAGCAGCCAGGCGGCCCCGGCGCCCCACGCCGCGGCGTGCACGAGCGTGGCCCGCCCCTCAGCCACCGCACGCCCGGAGCCGTCCTGCGCGCGGCCGGAGCCGTCCTGCGCGCGGCCGGAGCCGTCCTGCAGGTGGCCGGAGCCGTCCGTCGCGTGATCGGAGCCGTCCTGCGCGCGGCCGACCTCGTGGGGGTGGGCACGGTGGGCACGGCTCGGTACCGATCGCCAGGCCACCCTCAGCGTGCCCGCACCGTCTGGCGTCCGGCACGCCCGCCAGATCGCACCGGCCTGATCGACCGCGAACGCCGGGTCGCCATGGCCCCGCCGGTGCACGAAGAGCACCGCGCGGACGTCCACCGCGAAGGGGGCCAGCCACCGGCGTTCCAGCGGCGGGTCAGGCCGGGATTCAGCCCCGGCTCGCGCGCCAGCGTGGGCTAGCGGCGCCCGCCGCGCCCGCGGCGCCTGAGTCGCCTGCGGTGTCAGGGAGGCTGCGGCTACGGGACCCGCCGGCGCGAGGTCACCGAGTGGCACCGGAGTGGCTGGTGGTGCGGGAGTGAGAACTTGCGGACCAGACGGCGGGGATGGCGCTGCCTGGTCAGGCATCAGCGGAGAACCGGATCGAGGTCCTGTCCAGCCGCACGCCGGGCCAGAGCCGCAGACCGCGCCGTAGCTCGTTGCCGCCGCACACCTCGGCTCCGGCCCCGATTACCACGCCGTGCAGCACGGCACCTTCGCCAATCCGGGCGCCAGCGGCGATCACGCTCGCCTCCACCCGGGCGCCGGCGCCGATCGTCACGCCGTCGAAGAGCACCGAGCCGTCCAGGCTGGCCCCGGCGCCGACCGTGCTGCCCGCGCCGACGACCGTGCCGCCCGACAGCCGGGCCGACGGGTCGATCACCGCGCCTGGCAGCAGCAGCACGGCACCGTGCGGTCCGGGCAGAGCCGGCGAGGACAGCTCGCCGAGCACCAGGTCACAGGAGCCGCGCACGAACGTCTCCGGCGTCCCCACGTCCAGCCAGTACGCGGACTCCAGGTAGCCCATGACGGTCTCGCCTGCCGCGATCAGGCCCGGGAAGGTATCCCGCTCTACGGAGAGCGCCCGGCCGACCGGAATCGCGTCGATATACCGGCGGGTGAACACATAACAGCCCGCATTGACCTGGTTCGAGGCCGGATTCGGGGTCTTCTCGAGGAACGCCGTCACCCGGCCGCTCAGGTCCGTGGGCACGCAGCCGAACCTGGCCGGATCGGGCACCTCGACCAGGTGCAGCGTCACCGCGGCTTCCGCCTTGCGGTGCAGGTCGAGCTGAGCGCCGAGATCGTGGCCGGAGAGAATGTCGCAGTTGAGCACCACAACCGGGTCGTCGGGGCCGCTGTGCAGGCTGGCCGCGGCGTTGCGGATGCCGCCGCCGGTTCCGAGCGGCTCGGGTTCGTGCACGTACACGATCTCAAGGTGCAGGCCTGAGCCGTCGCCGAAGGCATCAGCGAACATCTCGGCCAGGTATGACGTCGCCAGCACGACCCTGGTGATGCCGGACTCGGCGGCCCTGGCGAGCTGGTGCGCGAGGAACGGCACGCCCGCGGTCGGCAGCAGCGGCTTCGGCGTTCCGATGGTCAGCGGACGGAGCCGGGTTCCCTGACCGCCGACGAGCACGATCGCCTCAAGCGCGGACCTGCCCGGCCGCACGCCACTGGAACTGTTCAGATCGGATGGCATGACCAGCGAGATTACCCGTTACCCAGCGGACGCGGCACGCTCATAGCAGGCCATGTGCGCATGCGCCGACGCGGCCCAGGTGAATTCGAGCGATCTGGCGTAACCGGCCTCGGCGAGCGACTCGCGCAGCGCCCGGTCATCCACCAGGGCACGCAGCGCCGTCTTGATGCTGCCCGCATCCGGCTCGGTGTAGGCGACCGCGTCGCCGCCTACCTCGGGCAGCGAGGTCCGGTGCGTGGTCAGGACCGGCGCGCCGCAAGCCATGGCCTCAAGCACCGGCAGGCCGAATCCTTCGCCGATGCTGGGGAACGCGACGACGAGCGCCCCGCCGAAGAACCCCGGCAGGTCCGAGTAGTGCAGGTAACCGGGCCGGACCAGCCGGAGGTGCGCGGGGACGTCGGCCACCGCCTGGTCGACCTCGTCGCTCCAGCCGGTGCCGCCCGCCAGCACCAGGGCCGGCGGATCGGCCAGGTCGGCGACCGCCTGTACCCAGCCCTCGATCAGGGCCGGGACGTTCTTGCGCGGCTCCAGCGTGCCGAGATAGGCCACGTACGACTTGCCGTGCAGGCCGAGCCGCCCGCCGACCCGCTCGAGCTGCGCCTCGTCGGGCCGGCGGAACACGCTGTGGTCCACGCCGTGATAGGCGACGTCGATCTTGGTCGGGTCGGCTTCGAGCACCCTGACCACCTCGTCGCGAGTGGCCTTGGACGGGACGATCAGCCGGGTGGCCCGCCTGCCCGAGGTACGGATCGCGGCCTTGTAGAAGGTCGCGGTCACCGGGCTGTGCGTGTCGGGCGCGGTGAAGAACGTGAGGTCGTGGAAGGTCACCACGGTGGGCAGGCCGGGCCGGAGCGGCATCGAGTAGTGCGGCGAGTGAATGACATCGGCGCCCGCCTGCGTCGCCGCCAGCGGCAGGCCGCTCTGCTCCCACGCCAGCCGGGCCGGCCGGTGCGCGATGGCAGGCGGCCCGGGGACGACCTTCGCGTCGGGCAGCAGCCGAGAGTATCTCTCCTCGTCGGCGCGCTGGCAGGCGATGGCCAGGTCGGCGCCGGCCTCGGCCAGCCCGCCGACCAAGCCGTCTACGTAACGGCCTAGCGCACCGCGATCCGCGGGGACGCCGGTCGCGTCAACGAGCACACGGGGGGCCACTACGCGTCAGGCTCCTTTCAGCTGGCCCGGTTTTGGACGATCGGGAACGCCATCACGAATCTCGCTCTGGATGTCCCCGCCTGATCCGAGCCTACGCCCTCGCCGACAGCACCGCGTCGCAGCCGCAGCGGCCTTAATGCTTTATGCATAACTAGCTTGCGAGCCGGCTGAGGCGCGCGAGCCGACCCGCGAGCCAGCCCGCGAGCCACGCCGGGTATCAGGAGGACGGAGATGGAGACGGAGTAGGGGACGACGAGCTAGACGGATGCTTGCCCGGCCCGCTCGCCGGGCTCTTCGCCGCCTGCTGTGCCTGGTCTAGCGCGCTCTTCACCTTCGCGATGTCCTGAGCGTAGAGCGCCAGGTTGCCGCCGCGCAGCGCCGCCTGTGCCTGGGCGTAGTACTTCTCGGCCAGTTGCAGGTCAGCCTGGACAGCCGCGCTGACGTGCCCGCCGCCGGAACCGCCTCTGGTGCCGCCCTGGCCCTGGCCGCTGAGGTTGCCGAAGAGCTGGGCGAGGGACGCTGACAGCGTGTTGGCGTAGCCCACCTGGCCGTTGTAGAACGTGAAGATCCGCTTGAGCTGCGGGTACGAGCCGCTGTTGTTCGCCGCGGACGCCGAGACGTAGACCGGCTCCACCGAGAGCAGCCCGCCGCCCACCGGCACGGTCACGAGATTGCCCAGCGTGACCCGCGATCCGCCCTTCCTGAGCTGCGTCAGCTCGATCGAGGCCGGCGGATCGGATTCGAAGTTGCTCTGCACCTGCTGCGGGCCGAGGATCGCCGTGTCCTGCGGTAGCTGAAGGATCTGAATCTGGCCGTAGTCCGGGCTGAGCGGATCGGAGTTCACGGCCATGAAGGCCGCCAGGTTGGATCGCGCCCGTGGGGTGAACAGGCTGGCCAGCGAGAACTCAGGAGCAGCCACGCCGGGCATCGACAGAGTCAGGTAGTACGGCGGCTGGCTGAGCGAGAACTGCGGCGGGATGGTTGGGTCGTTCGGAACCGACCAGAAGTTCTGGCCGCCGTAGAACGCCTGCGGCTGAAGCACATGGAATTGCGCCAGGATCTGACGCTGAGCGCCGAACAGCACCTCGGGGTAACGCAGGTGCGGCAGCAGCGATGCCGGGATGGCGCTCTCCGGCGAGATCAGACCGGGGAAGACCTTCATCCAGGTCTGGAGCACCGGATCGGCCCCGCGCCACTGGTAGATGTGCACCGCCCCGGTGTAGGCGTTGACTGTGGCCTTCACCGAGTTGCGGATGTAGTTGATCTCGCTCGCCGGGCCGACGGCCGACCCGCCCGGGCTGTAGGTGTTCGAGGTCGCCTGCCGGAGGCTGATCCGCTTCGAGTACGGGTAATTGTCGGTGGTCGTGTAGCCGTCGACCACCCAGAGGATCTGACCGCCCTCGATCACGGGGTAGTAGTCGCCGTCCAGGGTCAGGAACGGTGCCACCTTAGCCACCCGGGCCAGCGGGTTCCGCACGTAGAGGATCTTGGAATTGCCGTCGATCGCGCTGGACAGCATGATGTTCAGGTCGCGGAACTTCACCGCATAGAGAAGCCGGCTGATGAACGAGCCGATCGGCACGCCGCCGCCGCCGTGGTAGGTGTTGTTCTGCTGTCCGCCGGTGTTCTTGCTCGGGTAGTCGAGCTCGGGCTGGCGGCCGCCGACGATCACGTAGCTGGCCTGCTCGTTGCCGAAGTAGATCCGCGGCTGGAACGAGCCGAGCTCTCCGGTCGGCGGGATGTCGGACTCGGCGAACTGCGGGTTCCCGCTGTTCTGGCTGGCCGTGCTGGCCGACGCGGCGACGAACCCGTACCCGTGGGTGTAGATGAGATGGGTGTTGATCCAGTTGGCCTGGCCGGCCGGCGGGCCGGCCATGTCCCTGACGCTCACCACCATGTCCTGCGGCAGCGGGTTCGATCCGACCATGTACCTGTCCATCGCCAGCACCGGCGGGAACTGGTAGTACCCCTTCACCTGCTGAAGCTGCTGGAAAGCCGCGTCGACCACGCCGGGATCGAGCAGCCGGAGGTCAGGCAGCGCGGCGACCGCGGTCGCGAGCTGCCCGCGGGTCAGAGTGGGGATGGCCGGATAGCCGATCACCTGGGTTCCGGCCACGCCGTAGGCGGCACGGGTGCTCGCGATCTCGCGCGCGATGTACGGGCGCTCCTTGACCTGCTCGTTCGGCTTGACCACGAACTGCTGGATGACGAACGGGTAGACGCCGCCGATCAGCACCGCCGACAGCACGAGCAGGCCGAACCCGATCGCCGGGAGCAGCGAGCTGCGCCGGATGGCGCCGGCCAGGAACAGCAGGGCGCAGATCACGGCGATCACGGCCAGCACGGTCTTGGCCGGGAGCACGGCGTTGACATCGGTGTAGGACGCGCCGGTCTGCACGACGCCGCGCTGGGAGAAGCTGATCCCGTACCTGTCCACCCAGTACGCGACGGCCTTGAGCGCGATGAAGATGCCGACCAGGACGAACAGGTGCGCCCTGGCGCCAGGCGTCGGACGGGCCCGCCGCGCGAGGCGGAGCCCGCCGTACAGCACGTGCACGGCCGTGGCCAGCACCAGGGAGAGCAGGATCGCGGCGAACAGGAACGACAGCGCCAGCCGCAGGAACGGGTAGACGAAGACGAAGAAGGAGAGATCCAGGTGGAACTGCGGGTCGGTGGTGCCGAACGGGACCCGGTTCACGAAGAGCAGCCAGGTCTGCCAGTTGCTTCCCGCGGTCAGCCCGGCCACCAGGCCGATCAGCGCGAGCACGACGATCGCGACGCCGCGCCGGTGCGGGTCAATCGCCTGCCGGTACGCATCCACTCCCTGATGCCCGGCCCCAGGCGACGGCTCCTCCGGCCGCAGCCGGTGCGCCAGCCAGATGTTCGCGCCGACTGCGGACATCATGAACACCGCGCCGACGCCGAAGAGCAGCCATCTGGTGCTGTAGGTCGTGGTGAACACCCTGGTCTGGCCGACTGACCGGTACCAGAGGAAGTCGGTCCAGATCCCGGCGGTGATCGAGATCAGGACGCCAGCGGCCACCAGCACGATGACGACCGGAACGACGTACCTCGGCCAGCGCGGCAGTACGACAGGGCGGCCGCCGGCCGGATTGTGCGGCCCGGGTACTCGGAAAGCCACGGATCTTCCCTTCATCGGCCCGCGGAACGCGCCGCGCGAGCCTCGCGGCGGGCGCGTTGCTCAGCGGAACAACGCGCTCGCGTTAGTCCTTGACGGCAACTTACCGGCAAGCCGGGTAGTTCCCGCGCCGATATCCCCCGCTGGCGGTCACAGTTCGGCGGCGCTCGCCCTGCGGCTAGCGGTCACGGCGGCCCGGCCGGCGCCAGAGCGGCCGGCCGCCGGGACCGGCTAGCAGGAAGGGACAGCCCCGCCGTGCTTCAGCGCCCGCAGCGCCACGATCGCACCGCTCAGGGTGCTGACCTTGATCAGCCGCATTCCGGCCGGCACCGCACCGGCCGTGTCCGGGCAGTTGGCCGCGGGGGTCAGGAAGACGGTCGCGCCGGCGGCGCGCGCGCCGGCCATCTTCTGCTGGATCCCCCCGATCGGGTCCACGGTGCCGTTCACCTCGATCTCGCCGGTCCCGGCGATGAACCGGCCGCCCGCCAGGTCCGCCGGAGTCAGCTTGTCGATGATGGCCAGGGCGAACATCATCCCGGCGCTCGGCCCGCCGATATTGCCGATGTTGATCTTCACCGTGAACGGGAAGCTGAACGACTCCACCACATTGACGCCGATCATCGGCTGGCCCTGGTTGCTCGCGGTCGTGAGGGAAAATTTGCGCGTCATGCCCTTGCGGCTGATCGTGAGCACGACCGGCTTTCCCGCGACCACCTGCCCGATCATGGACGCGGCGCTGGCCCGGCAGGTCACCGGCTTGCCGTCGACCGCGGAGATCACGTCACCGGCGCGCAGCACCCCGTAGGCAGGCAGCCGGCTGATCCCCGGCACGCTGCGGATCGTCGAGGTGATCGTGTCCCTGATCGTGAACGGGATGCCGAGCTGGCAGAGCGCCGCCGCCTGGGCGGTCTGCTGCGAGTTCAGCATCTGCTCCGAGTCCTGCTGGAACACCTGCTGCTGGGTCTGGCCTGGAGTGAAGATCTCCTGCTGCGGCACCACAGCCTCGTGCGGGCTCAGCCACGCCTTGAGCGCCGCGAAGATATTGAACGGCGGATTCGCGCCGGGGCCGCCGAAGTAGGAGACCGTCACCATATTGAGGTGCCCGGAGGCGGGATACGTACGGTGACCGACGATCTGGATGATCGGCTTGCCGTGCAGCGGACCGAGAGCGTTCAGCGTCGGTCCGGGGACAAGCGCGACATAGGGCACCGGCGCGACCGCGGCTACCAGCAGGGCGCCCACCAGCCCTACGCTGGCGATCAGCAGGGTCAGGCCGCGCCTGGACAGCCGGAACGGACTACGCACTGTTCACCCACTCGCTCTCGCCGTCCGCGAACCGCTGGCGCTTCCAGATCGGCACGGTCGCCTTCAGGTCGTCGATCAGCGCGCGGCACGCCTCGAACGCCTGCGCCCGGTGGCCGGCCGACACGGCGACGACGACCGCCAGGTCGCCGATCGCGAGATCACCCACCCGGTGCACCGCCGCAACGGCGTTCACCTGGTACTTGCCGGCAACCTGTTCGGCCACCCGGCGCAGCTCGGCCGCGGCCGACGGGTGCGCCGTGTAGGACAGCCCGGTCACGGCGCGGTCATGATCGTGGTCGCGGACCGCTCCGGCGAACATCGCGATGCCGCCGGCCGCCGGATCCATGACGGCCCCGCGCACCTCGTCCACCGACAGCGGGGTCTCCCTCAGCTCGGCGAGGGCGATGATAGTCACCGGCCCACGCTACATCGGCGCCCGGCCTGGTGGATTCGCGCATCCAGCAGCCGCGGACCCCGGACCAGCCGAGTGGAACCGCGCATCCACCAGCCCCGGACCCCGGACCAGCCGAGTGGAACCGCGTATCCATCATGAAAAACCAAGCTGGAATGCGCAATCCACCAGCCCGGTGGCACAGCCGAGCGAGGAACAAACCGGAGCATTTTAGCGATTACAGGACCCCGTGCCGCATGTTCATACCTGGCGCCGGTGCTTGCGTACCTGACGGACGATCGCCGCGGTGCCGATCACGGCCACGGTGGCGCCGGCCGCGGTGATCGTCGCGTCCTTCTTCGCCAGCCTGCGCCCCGCCACCGCGTGGTGGCCGGCCCGCTGATCGAGCAGCACCTGGAGAGCCGCGGTGTTGGTGATGGACGGCCGCCAGCCGGCCTCCCGCAGCGCCAGGCAGTCGACAACCCACGGATAGACGACGTAGTGCAGGTCCTGGACCGGCGCCGGGGTGATCCCGGCCCGGTGCAGCCGCTGAGCGGTCCCGAACGTGACGCCGGCCGGCAGCTCGATCCGGCGCAGGCCGGATAGCTCCTCCACCTGATCCTGCTCCAGCCACCCGTCACAGCCCACGGCGAAGGCGCCAGTCACCTGGCCGGCCGCGGCCAGCTCGATCGCCGATACCAGGTCATTGACGTGACAGAACTGCCAGCGGGGCGCGCAGCCCTTGACCACCAACAGCCGCGGCGCCTCGAAGTGCCTGGTGACGAGGGTGTCGATGCCCTCGCCGACCAGAGCGGCCGGGCGGACGACGGTGATCGCCATGCCCGGATTGGTGCGCGGCGAGCGCTCGGCCAACTGCTCGATCTCGATGAAGTCACCGACCACGCTGCCGTCGGGCTCGGCCCGAAGCGGCGCCGTCTCGGCCAGCGGGACCGGGTTGTCCGGATCCGCGCCGTACACCATCGCGCTGGTGACCAGCACGACCCGGCCGACCCGGCCGGCCGCGGCGGCCGTAAGCACTGTCTGGGCGCCGCGCACGTTGTAGGCGCGCCGCGCTCGCTGGTCAGAATCGGGCGCGGTATCCAGGTCGGTGTGCACGACCACGTCGATGCCGGCCAGCCGCGACGCGAGCACCGGGTCGCGGATGTCGACGACGCGCCAGATCACGCCGGTCAGCTCGCCGCGATGATCATCGATCGCCACGACCCGGCTGAACCGCTCGGACTGAGCGAGCCTGGCGGTCAGCGCGAGCCCCAGGCCATGCGCCGCGCCAGTCACGGCGACTACGGGTCCGCTGGCGGGGTCGCTGATCTCGCGCCCGGCGGCCTGCCGCACCGGCTCGCTTCCTGCGGCTGGCGGGCGTTCCGGCTGGCCGGCCGCGCTCAGCCCTTGGCGAACCTTGGCTACTCGGTCGCTCACCGCGAGGGACTCCTGAGATAACTTGGCGGATGTGATGCTTCCATCCTGCCCGAGAGGCCGTGGCGATGAGTGAGCCTCCCTTCGGCTTTGGTCTGCCAGGACAGCCAGGCGACGATCCGGGGGGGTCATCCGGCGCTGGCGGATCCGGCGGCTCGGGCGGATCCGGCGGAAATGCGCCGTTCGGGCCCGGCGGCCCGCTCGGCGACCCGCAGCAGTTCGCCGAGGCGCTGCGGCAGTTCGCCGACCTGATGTCCTACCAGGGCGGCCCGGTGAACTGGGATCTGGCCAAAAACATCGCCAGGCAGACGGTGGCCGCCAAGGGCGATCCGAGCGTTCTCGCCAACGAGCGCACCAGCGTCATCGAGGCCATCCGGCTGGCGGACCTGTGGCTGGAGGACGCCACGACGCTGCCGAGCGGGATCCGGACCGCGGCGGCCTGGAGCCGCTCCGAATGGGTCGAGGCGACGCTGCCGGTCTGGTCTACACTCTGCGAGCCGATCGCCGAGCGGGCGGTCGACACGATGGGCGGCCTGCTCGCGGTCGGCCCTGAAGATCTGGATGACCTGCCGCCCGAGATGCGGTCGGCCATGTCCGCGCTGACCGGCGGGGCTGGCGGCCTCGGCGGCCTAGGTGGGCTTGGCGGGCTCGGCGGCCTGGGCGAGATGATGCGCAGGATCGGCGGGATGATGGTCGGCGGCCAGGCGGGCGCCGCGGTCGGCGCCCTGGCCGAGGAGATCATCAGCTCAAGCGACATCGGCCTGCCGATCGGCCCGCAGGGCACGGCCGCGCTGCTGCCCGCCGGGGTGGCCGCGTTCGGGGCCGGGCTTTCGGTCGACGCCGAGGAGGTCAGGCTCTTCGTGGCGCTGCGCGAGGCGGCGCATCACCGGCTGTTCAGCCACGTTCCCTGGCTGCGGGCGCGCCTGCTTGGCGCCGTCGAGGACTACGCCAGGGGCATCAAGGTCGACGCCGACGCGCTGCGCGACGCGATGCCGCAGATCGACCCGGCCAATCCCGAGGCGCTGAACGAGGCGCTGGCCGGCGCCGCGCTGTTCCACCCGGAGGACACCGAGGAGCAGAAGGCCGCGCTGAGCCGGCTCGAGACGCTGCTCGCGCTGGTCGAGGGCTGGGTGGCGACCGTGGTCGCCGAAGCGGCGCAGAACCGGCTGCCGCAGGCGGACGCGCTCGCCGAGGCGATCAGGCGGCGGCGGGCGACCGGCGGTCCGGCCGAGCGCACCTTCGCCACCCTGGTCGGTCTTGAGCTGCGACCGCGGCGCCTGCGCGAGGCAGCGGCGATCTGGCGCGGCCTGACCGACGCTCGCGGCGTCGACGGGCGGGACGCGGTCTGGGCTCATCCCGATCTGCTGCCGACGGCCGAGGATCTGGATGACCCCGACGGCTTCGTCCGCGGCCGCCCGGAGATCGACATCTCCGATCTGACCGGCGAGGACCTGCCGTCGCAGCCGGCGCCGGATCACGAGCCGGGCACGGACCCGCGGCCGGGGACCGAGTCCGGGCCAGGCACAGATCCGGATCACGGCACCGAGCCCTCCGGCTGACAGCGACGCAACCCGAGCCGTGCGGCACAGCCCAGCCCGGGCGGCGCAACCCGGCGGCACAGCCCGGACCGCGCAACCCGGACCGCGCGATCCCGGCCGGGGCGGCACAGGACACAACCCCGGCCGAAGCGGCACAGGACACAACCCGAGCCGTGCCGCGCAGGACACAACCCCGGCCGAAGCGGCACAGGGCGCGACTCCGGCCGAAGCGGCACAGGGCGCGACTCCGGCCGGGTGGCACGAGGCCCGACCGCAGCGCGAGTTATCCACAGCAGGTGGACGGCGAGAACGCAGTGCCGGGCGGTTCGCTGGGGCCTGACGTCGGAGTAACTCACAGGGCCGCCCCCGGATATCCACAGCGATACGCCGGTCCCTCCCCAACGTCCGCACAGGGTTATCCACAGGATCACGCCAGGCGGCCGGGTACGAGGCGATGGACCTGGGCGATGTCGGACCTGGCTGGGATGCTGCGGTCATGAGACCAGCGCTCAAGTCAGGACTGCTGCCGGTCTGGCGCGACCAGGACACCGTGCAGATCGGGATAGACCCACGGCGCGCGATCGCGCTGTCCGGGATGAGCCAGGCCGCCGGTCTGATCGGCCTGCTCGACGGGAGCCGCGACCGGGAGCAGGTGATCGCCGCCGCCGCCCGGCGCGGCATTCCGGTGCCTGCCGCGGAGCGGATCCTGACCCTGCTCGCGGCGGGCGGCGCGCTCGATGACTTCCCGGCGGGCATGTTACGCGAGCTTCCGGCGGCGCAGCGGGCGAAGCTGGCTGCCGAGCTGGCGACGGCGGCGCTCGCCCATGGGGAAGGCGATGGCGGCGCCCGGGTGATCGCCAGGCGCCGTGCCGCGCTCGTCAGGATCGAAGGCGACCGCCGGATAGGACGGGCGATCGCCCGGATCTTATCCTCGGCCGGAGTCGGACTCGTCTGCTCGGCCCAGCCGCCAGGCGGGCGGCCGGCCAGCGCGATCCGGCCTGACCTGGTCATACTGATCGGCCATCAGCCCACGGGGATGCCAGACGAGCTGGTCAGGGAACGGATCCCGCACCTCGCCGTATCTGCGGGCGAGGCGATCGGAGTGGTTGGACCGCTCGTGATCCCCGGCGCGACGGCGTGCCTGCGCTGCATCGATTACTTCCGAGCGGGCAACGATCCCGCCTGGCCGCTGATCCTGGCGCAGCTGTCGGGCAGACGGCCTGAGCCGCCTGCCTGCGACGCCGTGCTCGCGGCTTCCGTAGCGGCGCAGGCGGCCGCGCAGGCGCTGACCGCCATCGACAAGGCCGCTGCCAGCTGCGCCGCCGTCAACGGCACCCTTGAGCTGGTACTGCCGGGATGGCAGTGGCGCCGCCGGACGTGGCCGCCGCATCCAGCCTGCACGTGTGCGGGTCACACCACCGCGTAGCCGACAATAGGGATCATGAGCGATCTGCCGCGCCGTGCCGTCACCCGCACGGTGAAGCTGGCCGCCCTGCCCGCCGGACTCGCAGGCCGCACCGTGCTCGGGATCGGGAAGCGAGTTGGCGGGCGCCCCGCCGAGATCGTCGCTCAGGAGATCCAGCAGCGCACGGCCGAGCAGATCTTCCGGGTTCTCGGCGAGCTGAAGGGCGGCGCGCTCAAGCTCGGCCAGGCCCTTTCGATATTCGAGGCCGCGCTGCCTCCCGAGCTGGCCGGGCCCTACCGGGCGACGCTGACCAAGCTCCAGGAGTCGGCACCGCCGCTCCCGGCACGCACGGTGCACAAGGTGCTCGCCGCCGACCTGGGCGAGAACTGGCGTGAGGCGTTCGCCGAGTTCGACGATCACCCCGCGGCGGCCGCGTCGATCGGGCAGGTGCACCGGGCCACCTGGCAGGACGGGCGGCAGGTAGCCGTCAAGATCCAGTATCCCGGCGCCGGCAAGGCCCTGATGAACGACTTCGCGCAGATCAGCCGGGTGGGCCGGCTCTTCGGCGTGCTAATGCCCGGCCTGGAAGTCCGGCCGCTGCTCGCCGAGCTCCAGGCACGCGTGGCCGAGGAGCTCGATTACCGGCTGGAGGCGACATCTCAGAACGCCTTCGCCGAAGCGTTCGACGGCGACCCTGACATCTTCGTGCCACGGGTCGTCGAGGCGACCGACCACGTCCTGGTCAGCGAGTGGATGGACGGCACGCCGCTGTCCAGGATCATCTCCGAGGGGACTCAGGAACAGCGGGACCGGGCCGGGCTGCTGCTGGTCCGGCTGCTGTTCTCCAGCCCGGCCAGAGCAGGGCTGCTGCATGCCGATCCGCACCCGGGCAACTTCCGGCTGCTCGACGACGGCAGGCTGGGCGTGCTCGACTTCGGCGCCGTAGACCGGCTGCCCAGCGGGTTCCCCCCCTTCTTCGGCAAGCTGCTCTGGCTGGTGCACACCGACGGGGACATCGCGGTCGTCGAGTCAGAGCTTCGCCAGTACGGCTTCCTGCGCGCCGAGGTCAGCGTCGATCTTGAGGCGCTCCGTTCTTTCCTGGCGCCGCTGGCCGACCCGTCGAAGTATGACTCGTTCACCTTCAGCCGGGAATGGATGCGCGGCGAGGCGACGAGGGTCACTGACCTGCGCGGCGCCAATGTGGGGCGGCAGCTCAATCTGCCGCCCTCCTACATCCTGATCCACCGAGTTTCGACGGCCGGAATCGGCGTGCTCTGCCAGCTCGGATCGCAGGGAAATTTCCGTGCCGAGGTGCTGCGCTGGATGCCCGGCTACGGTCCCGAGGACATCTCAGACCCCGGACCCGGCTGATTGCCAGCACTGTTGTTGCTGCCAGCTCAGCGCCACTGTTGCTGCCAGCTCAGCGCCACGCTGACGCTGGCGGCTCGTTTTCCTGGGTTATCGTCTCCGGGATTTCGCGGGTCAGCAAGACGGCCCGGCAAGGCACCGGATCCCGCGCCCGGCCCGGCTAGGAGCCTGCTGATTTAGTCCCTATTCCGGCTCTTCGCCCCCGCAAAGCCGCAGGTCAGCGGCCTGCTCTTGAAGGAAGATCGGCTATTTCAGCAGCCTCCTAGTGCAGGTAGGCGCGCCAGTCGGGCGGTACGCGGCCAGCCGGGCCGGGAACCGGCTGGTCGGCCGGGTGATGCTCCGGCGGTGCGAGCGCCGGTCCTGAGTCGTAGAAATCCTTGGTCTGGTAGCTCCAGAACCACGCCTCGCCGGGCTCGAAGCTCCGGATAACCGGGTGCCCGGTCGCCGCCGCATGGGCGCTCGCGTGCTGCGACGGCGACGTGTCACAGCAGCCGATGTGCCCGCACTGCGCGCACCGGCGCAGGTGCACCCACCAGCCGCTGCTGGCCTCGCACTCGACGCAGCCGGTCCCGCTCGGCCGGGCGTCCGGGTCGACTCCTGGCATCGCCGTCATGGGCGCTCCTGCGGTTCGGCTTCCGGCGCGGTCAGCGGGAGCCGCACCTGGAAGCGGGTGTCCCCGGGAGCCGACTGGACCCGGAGGTCTCCGTGATGCTTGTTCACGACAATCCGCCACGAGATGTCGAGCCCGAGGCCGGTGCCCTCGCCGACCGGCTTGGTGGTGAAGAACGGCTCGAAGATCCGGTCCCGGATCTCCGGCGGCACTCCGGGGCCGGTGTCACCGATCTCGACCAGGACCCGGTCCCGCTCGTGCGCGGTCCGCACGGTCAGCGTGCCGGCCCCGTTCATCGCGTAGGCCGCGTTGTCGATCAGGTTGGTCCAGACCTGATTCAGCTCGGCGGCATAGACCGGCACCGGCGGCAGGCTGCGGTCGTAGTCCTTCACCAGGCTGATCTGCTCCCCGAGCTTCCCGCGGAGCATCGTCAGGGTGCTGTCGAGCAGCTCGTGCACGTCCACCTCCCGGTACGGGGCGCGGTCGAGCTGGGAGTACTGCCTGGCCGCGCCGACCAGCGCGGAGACCCGGTTCGCCGAATCCTCGATCTCGTTCATCAGCAGCTCGGTCTCGACGGTGTAGTTCAGCCACCGCACCGCGCCCTCGAGGATCGAGGCGTCCACGCTGGCCGCCACCTGGTCCAGCCAGCCGCTGTCGAGCCCGCCCTGGACGAACGTGGCAGCGAGCTCCCATCCGCCGGAGATGCCGTGATCATCGAGCCAGTCCGCGACCGCGTCCTCGGCGTCAGACGCCTCGATCGGGGGCAGGGCAGGCGCCTTGGAGACCCGATCCGCTGCCTCCCCCTGGAGCCGGATCAGTGCTCCGAGCGCCGCCCGGTCGTACGGGCCGGCCGCGATCAGGCCCAGCTTGCTGCGCATGCCGGCGACCCGCTCGCGCAGCGCCGAGGTGGCGCGCACGGCGGCGGACGCCGGGTTGTTCAGCTCGTGGGTCAGGCCGGCCGACAGCGCGCCGAGCGCGAGCAGCCGTTCCCGCTGGCCGATCACCTGCTGGGTGTTCTGGCTGCCGAAGAACAGCCCGTCGAGCAGGTGCACGGCCATCGGGAACCAGTCCCGCATGAGCTGCGCGAAGGCGGCGGCGTCGAGCACGAAGAAGCGTGACGGCGCGGTGACCCGCACCGAGCCGTTGTATACCTGCGGCCCCCGTTCGAGGTACGCGGTGAACGCTCCGCAGTAGGTGCCGCGCCTCGACATCCGCCGCACTTCGATGTCCTCGCCGCCGACCAGCCGCGACATCACGATCGTGCCATCGAGCAGCACGTAGAAGCACGCGGCCGGATCGCCCTCGCGGTACAGGAGGCCCGGGTCCCGCTTCTCGATCCGCCCCTCGCCGCACAGCCATGCCAGCTGCTCGTCGGAGAGCTTCTCGAAAAGGAACAGCGTGCGCAGCTCTTCCACGCTGCATCGCTGAGGGGCGTGCGTTGCCTGGGGCAGCCGGGGCTGAAGGGTCTGCGGCGGCTCGGGCTGAAGGGAGTGGGGCGGCTCGGGCCGAAGGGCGTGAGACGGCTCGGGCCGAAGGGCGTGAGACGGCTCCGGCTGAAGGGTCTGCGGCGGCTCCGGCTGAAGGGTCTGCGGCGGCTCGGGCTGAAGGGAGTGGGGCGGCTGCGGCTCGGCGGGCTGCGGCTGAGCCGGCTGCGCTGGCTGATCGGGTGAGGCTGTCACCAGGGCACCTCCCTCCGCTGGGGCATCGCCCGGTTCTCGCTGCCAGGATCGGCTGAGGCCATTGTTACGCTCAGAGCTTTTCCAGGTAACGGTGGACGAGCATGACGGCCATGGCACCCTCACCGACCGCCGAGGCGACCCTTTTCGCCGACTCGGCCCGCACGTCGCCGGCCACGAAGACTCCGGGCACGCTTGTCTCCAGGTGGTACGGGGCACGGTCGAGCCGCCAGCCGCGCGGCCGCTCGCCGCCGACGGACAGGTCCGGGCCGGCCACAATGAAGCCCCGGTCGTCCCTGACCAGGACGCCGTCGAGCCAGTCGGTCAGCGGGGCCGCTCCGATGAACACGAAGAGCCACTCGGCGTCGACGATCTCCGTGGTGCCGGTGGCCGTGTCCCGCAGGGTCAGGCTGTTCAGGTGGTCGGTGCCGTGCGCGGCGGCGACCTCCGCGTGCGTGCGGACCGAGATCTCGCCGATGCCCGCGATCTGCTGGATCAGGTAGTGCGACATCGACTGCCGCAGCGAGCCGCCGCGGACCAGGAGCGTCACCGACCGCGCGTGCCTGGACAGGTAGACCGCGGCCTGACCAGCGGAGTTGGCGCCGCCTACGATGTAGACGTCCTGCCCCTTGCAGCTGGCCGCCTCGGTCAGCGAGGACCCGTAGAACACGCCGCGCCCGGTCAGCGGCATCAGCCCGGGCGCGGTCAGCTGCCGGTAGGAGACCCCGGTCGCGATGATCACCGTGTGCGCGTCGATGGCGGTGCCGTCCGAGAACCGGACGGTGCGGGCCGACCCGTTGACCTCGAGGCTGACGACCTCGCGGGTGGTGAGCACCTCGGCGCCGAACCTGGCCGCCTGCCTGCGGGCCCGGTCGGTCAGCTGGGCACCGGAGACGCCGTCGGGAAATCCCAGGTAGTTCTCGATCCGGGAGCTCTGGCCGGCCTGACCGCCGGTGGCCGTGCGCTCCACCAGCACGGTCCGCAGTCCCTCGGATGCGCCGTAGACGGCCGCGCCCAGGCCGGCCGGCCCGCCGCCGACGACGATCAGGTCGTAGAAGCTCTCCGACGGCGTGGTGGCCAGCCCGACCCGCCCGGCCAGGTCGGGATCGGACGGTTCTACCAGCGCCTCGCCGTCCGGCGTGATCACGACCGGCAGGCAGTCTCCGTCCGCCCCGGCCGCTGCGAGCAGTCGCTGTCCCTCTGGCTCGTCAGCCGAATACCAGCGGTAGGGCACCTGGTTTCTGGCCAGGAACTCGCGGACCTCGGACGAGCGCGCCGACCAGCGGTGCCCGATTATCTTGGTCTCGGGCACCGGCCGGTAGTCTGCCTCCAGCCAGGCGTCAAGCAGCGCGTCGACCACCGGATAGAGCTTCTCCTCCGGCGGGTCCCACGGCTTGAGCAGGTAATGATCGAGATCGACGATGTTGATCGCGTCGATCGCGGCCCCGGTGTCGGCATAGGCGGTGAGCAGCACTCGCCGAGCTCCAGGGTAGACATCCATGGCCTGCTCGAGGAACTCGATCCCGCTCATCTGCGGCATGCGGTAGTCGGCCAGTATCACCGCTACCGCCTCGCCCCGCAGCTTCATCTCGCGCAGCGCACCGAGCGCGGCCTCCCCCGACTCCGCGCGGATGATCCGGTGCCGGTCCCCGTACCGGCGGCGGAGGTCACGAGCGACCGCGCGGGACACGCCCGGATCGTCATCGACGGTCATGATCGCCGTCCGGGCCGAGCCTGGGGGTGAGGTCACCGCGCACCGGCCTGTCGCCGGCGATCAAAGAGCCGCATGCTCCCCATGCTAGATACTGCCGCAGCCGGCGCCTGCCAGTGCCGCGCCGCCCGGGCTGACCGACCGCCGGGACCGGGCGAGGCGAGGCGCCGGGCCGGCCCAGGATCGGGTCGATTTCTCGGCGAATAGACCTGAGAGATCGACCCAATCCTGGGAACGGCCGGGTCAGGCCGCGACCTCGGACTTGCGCGGCCTGCCGCGAGCGCGCTTCCGCGGCACGACGTCGCCGCGGAGGAACAGCTGCCCGCCCCAGACGCCCCACGGCTCCCTGCGCTCGATCGCCCCGGCCAGGCAGGCCAGCCTGGCCGGGCAGCCGCCGCACAGCGACTTGGCAAGCTCAACATCGTCGGGCGACTCGGCGAAGAACAGATCCGGGTCGTCCGCACATGGCAGGCCACGGCCGCTGGCGACTCCTGCCAGCGTCACCGGGACCGCCACAGCGACCGGCATGGTCCTGCCGATCGCCGTCACCCGCACGACTTCCGCCTCAGCCGCCCTCGGGCCGTCAAGCACCGGGGCGGTTCCTGGCCGGTACATCGGTGCCATCCCCTCTCATCTGCTGGTCGCAGCGTCTCTCATCCGTCTGACAAACGGTGGCCTCGCATGACGAAGGCCGCGAACCCGATTTCCGGGTCCGCGGCCTGTGGGGATCTTGGCCGGTCTGGCTTTAGACCGGATCCCTCGCCGGATGCGAACCCAGAGCACCGCCACCTGCGGCGGCGATACGGGTGGTGTGGGTGGTGTGGTTGGGCTTCCTGTTGCTGCGCTGCTGCCAGGTGAACCCGGCCTGGCCAGCCTCGGTGGCGCCGCTGCCGTAGCGGGCAGACGCTGAGTCCGGCCGCAGCCACGCGACGGACATAGCGGCCGACGTGGCAAAGGCGCGCTCACGACGGAGTGCCTCGCCGCCGCAGGTGATCAAGGCACCTGCGCGAGCGCAGCCGCGCGGGTTAGACGCGACATCAGCCAGAGAGATTTGGCTCAGCAATGCAGGCACCTCCTTCACAGCAGGATTACGAGACCGCCTGACATAGATCGACCTTAGACAGCGTGCCGAGGGCGGGGCAACTGTTTTTCCGATGCCGTGTCCAGACGGTTACCTGAGGGCAACCGCCAGGTCAGGACCTAGTACGGATCAGGCCCTCCTGCATCACGGACACCACGAGCTCTCCGTCTGCCGTGTACAGCTCGCCACGGGCCAGGCCCCTGGCCCCGGCGGCGACCGGGGACTCCTGCGCGTAGAGCAGCCAGCGGTCGGCGCGGAACGGGCGGTGAAACCACATCGCGTGATCCAGGCTCGCTCCGACGGTCCTGCCG
>DATNIU010000091.1:0-6267 GCA_035604275.1 Streptosporangiaceae bacterium
CCCCGACCCCAGCACCCCGCCACCACCAGAACCCGCACCCCGGCCCCTCCCCGACTTCAGCACCCCGCCAGACCCTGGCGACGCGCCGCCGGCTGCTGCTGGCAACCCGTTGCGCGAGTTCTACGAGGACCCGGAGGTGCCGGCCAGCTCGGGTCCGGACCGGGCGTATCGCCAGGCCGAGATGCTGGCCGACGTACTCCGGTCGGCGACTTCCCCGGCCCGGATCGTGGACATCGGCTGCGGCGACGGGTTCGCGATGGCGGTCGCCGCCGACCGGAACGGCGGGCACCGCTTCGTCGGGATTGACTGGTCGGCGGGCTCGCTCGCGCAGGCCAGGCGACGAGGGCTGGCCGTGCTCCGCGCAGGCGTGGACCGCCCCGGCCTGCCGATCGCCTCGGGCAGCGCGGACGTGGTCATCATGAGCGAGCTGATCGAGCATCTGGTCGATACCGATTTCGCGATCGAGGAGGTGTACCGCGTGCTGCGGCCTGGAGGCTCGCTGCTGCTCTCGACGCCGAACCTCGCCGCCTGGTACAACCGGGCGCTGCTCGCGCTCGGTGTTCAGCCGGTCTTCTCAGAGGTGAGCCTGCGGTCGGTGTTCGGCAGGCCGGGCAGCCAGGTCGCCGGGCACCTGCACATGTTCACCCGCCGCGCTCTCGTCGAGTTCCTCGCCGCCTACCGGCTCGAGTGCGTCCAGGTAGCCGGGGCCCGCTATCACGATGTGCCCGCGGTCCTGCGCCCGCTTGACCGGGCGTTCTGCCATTGGCCGGCGGCAGCCTCGATCCTGCTGGTCCACGCGCGCAAAGCGTGATGTGGCGTCGGCTGGCGCGGCGAGCGCGTCCGCATGCCTGGCCGGCCGCGGCCGGCCTCGCTCTCGGCTTGCTGGCGCTCGGCCCGGCGCTGGCGCGAGGCTTCGTCCTCTCCTACGACATGGTCTTCGTTCCGAACCCGCCGATCGGGTCGGCGGAGCTCGGACTGGCCGGAGGCCCGCCCCGCGCAGTTCCCAGCGACCTCGTCGTCGCCCTGGCGGCCAGGATCATCCCCGCCGAATTCGTTCAGAAAATGATCTTGCTCGGGATATTCGTAGTCGCCTGCTCCGGGGCCGCGGCTCTGCTCGCTGGCCGTCAGGCAAGCAATGCGGCCCACCAGGAACGGCCGACCCCGGTCACCGGCCGTCCGTCAGGTAACGCAGCCGACCAGGAACGGCCGACCCCGATCACTGGCCATCCGCCAGGCAACGCGGCCCACCAGGAACGGCCGACCCTCGTTACCGGCCGTGCGCCGGGTGACGCGCCCGGACGAGACCGGCACGCGCTGATCAGTGGCCGTCCGCCAGGTAACGCGGCCGACCAGGAACGGCCGGCCCTGATCACTGGCCATCCGGCGCGTGACGCAGCCGGCCAGGACCAGCACGCGCCGCTCGCGGGCAGTCCTGCACGTGACGCGGCCAGCCGGAACCGGAGCGGGCTGATCGCCCCGCTAGTGGCCGGGGTCTGCTACGCCTGGAACCCGTTCGTAGCCGAGCGGCTGATCATGGGTCAGTGGGCCCTGCTACTCGGCTATGCCGGGTTGCCCTGGGTCGTCCGCGAAGTGTGCCAGAACCAGGGGCGGATCCCGGCCCGCAGACTGGGCGGCGCCCTGATCCCGGCCGCGGTCGGCGGTTTCGCGGCGATGTCGATCTCGGCGCTCGCGGCCGTGCCAGCCGCGCTCTGCGGCAGGCGGCCCGGGCGAGCGAGTGGCCGCAGGCTCGTCACGGTCTTGTCCGTCATCCTCGTGCTTAGCCTGGTATGGCTGATTCCTTCGTTTGTCGTACCGGTCCATGCCGACCCGAACGGGGTCGACGCGTTCGCTGCCCGGTCCGACACGCCGTTCGGCGCGATCGGAAGCCTGCTGATGCTCGGCGGCATCTGGAACGCCGAGGCGGTTCCGGCTGGCTATGGCGGCTGGGCATCCGCTGGCTGGCTGGTGGTGGTGCTGCTGGCCTGCGTGGGCTATCTGGCAGCCGCCAGAAGGCAGCGGATCTGCCCTGGCCTGGGAATCGCGGCCGTCGGCGGGGCGTGCCTCGCGGCGCTAGGGTTGTGGGCACCGACCAGGGCCGCGCTTTCGGCCGCGATCTCGTTCTGGCCGGGCTTCGCCATCCTGCGCGACGGTCAGCAATTCCTCGCGCCGCTGGCGCTTGCCGAAGCAGTCGGTCTTGGGGCAGGCATCAGCTGGCTGCTCAGCACGGCCGGCCAGGCCGTCTCGGCAGGCCGTCCGATCGCCGCCCCAGTCCGTCCGGCGAACCTGGTCACCGCCCAGGCCCCGGACCACGCAGCAACCCTGGCAACCATCCGCGCAACCGAGCCGGCCACGGACCGCGATGCCGACTGGGCAGCGGGCCCGGCCACGGATCAGGACGCCAGGACCAGGGCAGCTGACCGGGCTGCGCGGCAGCGAGCAGGCCGGCCGGCCGGCACACGAGCGGCTGCGGCCGGACCCGCGGCGGTGATCGGCGTGCTGATTCTGCTCGCGCCGGTCCTGCTGCTGCCCGGGCTTGCCTGGGGAGCCGCAGGACGGCTGCGGGCCGTGCCGTATCCGGCCGACTGGCTCCGAGCTCGCCAGATCATCGAGCAAGACCGGCGCCCCGGCTCGGTTTTGCTGCTGCCGTGGGCGCAATACCGGCGTTATCCGTGGAACAACGGCGAGGCCGTGTTCGACCCGTGGCCGCGGCTGCTGGCCACGACGATGATCTGGAACGACGCACTGCAGGTGGGCTCGATAGCGGTGGCACCCGAGAGCCCGGAAGCCAGGAAGCTCGGCCCGCTCATCACGTCGGGCCGCCCGATGACCGACGCGCTCCGCTCGGCCGGGGTGCGCTATGTCGTCGTGGACGCGGGCCCGCTGCTCGGCCAGCACGGACCGAGGCTCACGTCGCAGGCCGGGCTGCCTGGCGCTCAGGTCGTTCTGGCCAGCTCCGATCTCATTCTGTTCCGGCTGCCCAGACGGAGCGGGTAGGCAGTAGGGTGTTGCTCCGAAGCCGTCGGTAAATTGCTATTTGATATCTGCTCTGGCTAGATGACCAGAACATTCCCTAGGCTGGGTCCACGCCCGGTCCCGAGCAGGGGTCCGGCCAAGGAGGCTCGTCGTGACGCGACTTGGATTGATGCTGATCTCGCTGGTGGTCGGCGCCGCTCTCGCCGTGGGCGCGGCGTTCACGCTGAGCGCCGTACTTGCCAGCGCCAACGAGAATCCGGTCAATCAGCAGCTCTACAACTACGGAACTAGATAACCGGCAAGGGCTGGGCGGTTCTCAGGGTATCGCCCTGACGAATCCACCCCTGACGAATCCACTCAGTCTCAGCGGATCGATCAGCCCGACAGCTCGGCAGCTAGCAGGGCACCGAGTTCCCAGCACTCCAGCAGGTCATCGCGGGTCGGCGGGCCTGTGACACAGACCGGCGGCCGAATCTGCCGCCAGCTCAGACCGGTCGTGATCGCCTCGACAGCCCTGACGGCGCCGGTCGTGTCGCTCGCGCCGTGCACGTACAGCCCGTAAGGACGGCGCTTGGTTGCCTCCAGGCACGGATAGTAGATGCCGTCGAAGAAGTGCTTGAGCGCGCCAGACATGTAACCGATGTTGGCTGGCGTGCCGAGCAAGTAGCCGTCGGCGGCCAGCACGTCAGCGGCGCCCGCGGTCAGCGCCGGCGCGGCGATCACGTCCACGCCCTCGATCTCGTCTGTGCGCGCCCCGGAGATCACCGCCTCGAACATCGACTGCATGGCTGGCGACGGCGTGTGGTGCACGAGCAGCAGACGGCGCATGTGCCCGGAGCATAGCCCGCCTGGTGTTCCGCCATGATCGTGGTCGATTCTCAGTCACTACGACTGAGAATCGACCACGTAACACTTTCTGACCAAGGTCCAAGCGACATGAGCGCCGGACCAGGCAGTACCTTGTCAGGCCGGCCAGGCCAACCTTAGACTGAACATTCAGTCAACCCGTTCAGGGAGTGAGTCATGGCCGAAAAACAGGCCCAGATCAAGAGGAAACCCGCCCGCCAGCCCGGCTCGATCAGCTCTGCCACCCCCGGCACCGCCACCCCCGGCACCGCCAGCTCCGGTGCCGCCAGCTCCGGTGCCGCCGGTACTCGCACGGTCGGCGTCGCCGACCGGCCGATCGCAGTGTCAGTGCAGGGTGAGGCACCGGTGACGAGCCGACAAGGCTGGCGCAGTCTCGACGAGATCATCGGCGAGCAGGAGCGCATCTTCATCGACCGTCAGCCCGAGTCGGCCAGGCTCGCCGCCCAGGCCCGCGACGCGCTGGCCGGCGGCGTCACCTCAAGCTGGCAGATCTCCCGGCCGCAACCGGTATGGCTCAGCCACGGCCGCGGATCGAAACTGTACGACGTCGACGGCCACGAGTACGTCGACATGCACGGCGGCTACGGCGTCGCGCTGGCCGGTCATGCCCATCCGGCGATCGTCGCCGCGGTGCAGCGCCAGGTGGCCCGCGGCACTCATTTCGCTCAGCCGAACCGCGACGCGCTCGCCGTCGCCCGCGAGCTTGCCCGCAGGTTCGAGCTTCCGCTGTGGCGTTTCGCTAACTCAGGCACCGAGGCCACGATGGAGGCAGTGCACCTGATGCGGGCCATCACCGGCCGCGACCTGATCATCAAGGTTGAGGGCTGCTACCACGGCCATCATGACTCCGTTCAGGTATCGGTCTATCCCGATCCGGATGAGATGGGACCGGCCGACCGGCCAGCCAGCGTGCCTTCGAGCACCGGAATCCCCCGTGGCGTCACCGATCTCACGCTCGTGGTCGGCTTCAATGACCTGGCCGCCGTGGACCGGCTGCTGCACGAGCACCGCGGGCAGATCGCCGGCCTGATCCTCGAGCCGATCATGATGAACGCGGGCATCATCCTGCCCGAGCCTGGTTACCTGGCCGGGCTGAAGGACCTGCTGCACGCCCACGGCGCCCTGCTGAGCTACGACGAGGTCAAGACCGGGCTGACCGCCGGACCATCCGGCGCTACGGGCGTGACCGGGGTAACGCCGGACATCATCTGCCTCGCCAAGGCCATTGGCGGCGGCGTCAGCGTCGCTGCCATCGGCGGCACCGCCGAGGTGATGGGCTACGTGGCCCGCGGCGACTACGAGATGGTCGGCACGTTCAGCGGCAATCCGCTGGCGATGGCCGCGACCCGCGCCATGCTCCACGAGGTCGCGACGGCGCAGGCGTACCGGCGCCTTGACCGGCTCTGCCAGAGAGCGGTGGACGGCGTCCAGCGGGAGATCGCCCGGACCGGCATGGCCGCGCACGCGGTGTCAGTCGGCGCGAAGGGCTGCATCGTGTTCGCCGCCCAGCCGGTCCGCGACTTCCGCGACTTCCTCGCGATCAACGACTCGTTCAGCCATGCACACTGGCTGTTCCAGCACAATGGCGGTGTCTTCCTCCCGCCGTGGGGTAAGTCCGAGCAATGGCTGATCTCGGTTCAGCACGACGAGACAGACATAGACCGGTTCATCGGCAACGTGGCCGCGTTCACGTCCAGCGTCGCGGGCACAGCCGAGGCCGCCGGGCGGAATCAGTAAAATCCATCAGATAACCTTCATGCCTTATAAGGTCTTAGATGATGGCTGATGGCGGTAGATGACCTGACGTCATGATGTCATCGCTGATCTGCCGGTAGGCTCAAACGCCGTAGACGCGGCGGTAGCGGCCGTAACCAACCGGGCTCGCGGGAACACCACTGGCGGAGGCAGGCACAGCGATGCACCCACGAGAAGGCTGGACACCCGACGGCGCGGGCCGTCCCGGCGGCGGTATGGGCCGTCCTGACGGCGGCCCGGGCCGTCCGGTGCCGGGACCAGGGCTGACCAGACGCGGCTTCCTGACCCGGACCATCGGCGCCGGCCTGGCAGCGGGCAGCCTCGGTAGCCTGCTCGACGCCTGCGGCCCGGTCACGGCCGCCACCGGCCAGCCGAGGCATCTCCCGCTCCCCCGGCCGAACGCACCGGTCACCTGGCCGGTCTTCGGCACCAACGAGCCGATCAAGAGCGGCCTGCTCCCCGAGCGCCACGCGACGCTCAGGATCTTCAACTGGGTCAGCTACGTCAGCCAGCAGTGCCTCGATGATTTCGCCAGGAAGTACCACTGCCAGGTGGAACTCACTACCTTCAGCACGATGACCGAGGCGGTGAGCAAGCTGACCAGCGGGCAGGTACGCGCCGACGTCTTCATGGGCGTCACCGTCGACGTAGTCGGCAAGATTGTCGAGCAAC
>DATNIU010000092.1:0-19481 GCA_035604275.1 Streptosporangiaceae bacterium
GGGGCGCCCGCCGCCGTCACCGCCACCTTGCACCGCGGCCAGGGCGGCCTGGACCGCTTCGTCACCTCCCTGGTCAGTGCCTGGACCCACGGCGCCCCTACCGACTGGGACACCTTCTACGCCGCCACCACCAGCACCGGCCCCCCCCGCCGCGTTCCCCTGCCCACCTACCCCTTCCAACACCAGCCCTACTGGCCGAGGCCCGCGGAGCTGGCGGGCGTGGTGTCTCGCGCCGGGCTGACCGCGCCGGATCATCCGCTGCTCGCCGCGGCGGTGAAGCTGGCCACGGGCGACGGGATGGTGGCGACGGCCCTCTGGTCGCTGCGCACGCATCCGTGGCTCGCCGGCCACGCCGTGCCGGGCGCAGCCGCCGTGCCGGGCACGGCGCTGGTGGAGGTCGTGATCCGGGCCGGTACCGAGCTTGGCTGTGGTCAGATCGCCGATCTGACTATGCATGCTCCGCTGGTCGTGCCTCGCCACGAACAGATCCAGGTCCAGATCGTGGTGGGCGCGGCGGATGCCTCGGGCTGGCGGCCCGTCACGCTCCACGCTCGCCCCGCCGGAGACGACGGTGGCATGTGGACCCAGCACGCGACGGGCACGCTCGTCCCGCCCGCCGTTGTGCCCTCGGACCTGGCGGCGTGGCCACCGCCTGGTGCTCAACCGGTCGCCGTGGACCGCTTTTACGCCGAGATGACCAGGCGTGGCTATGACTTCGGGCCGACCTCCCAGTGCATGCGCGCGGCCTGGCTCAGGAACACCGAAATATTCGCCGAGGTGGCCCTGCCCGACCAGGCCTGTGCCGACGCGAACCGGTTCGGCCTGCACCCGGCGCTGTTCGACGCGGCGCTGCAGGCCGCTTCTCTGCGGCCGGACGCTGACCACAGCCGGATGGTGGCGCCCTTCTCCTGGCAGGGCGTCTGCCTGCACGCCGCCGGGGTCACCGCGCTGCGGGTGCGGCTGACCGCGATCGGCCCGGAAACGGTCACGGTGCTGCTCGCGGACGCCACGGGCGCCCCGGTGGCCTCGATCGAGTCGGTGGCACTGCGGCCGGTGACCGATGCGACGTGACCTCAGCGGCCCGGAGCATCCCGGTCAGATGCGCGGGAATTCCAGGTGCCGATATGGGTTAGATGGTCTCAGCGGTTATCGTCACCGGCGGCCATGGTTTCGTCGGCACGCACGTCACCGTGCAGCTGGCGCCGGTGCGCAGATCGTCCTGCATCTGGCCGCGCGGGTCGGCGGGATAGGGGCAAACCGCGAGCACCCCGGTTCGTTCTTCTACGACAACTTGATAATGGGGAGCACGGTCGAGTATTGGCACGGTACAGGCGCCGCCCCGGCCCGAAGAACCACGGCGGCGTGTCGCCCAAGGTGGGGAAAATTCGGTGAGCAGAACTAGGGAATTTCAGGTAAGCGTTAACACATTATGGTGACCAGGTGCGCCCATGATCAGCACGAAGCAGGGAAGATGAAGCAGGGAAGATAGGGAGACTGGCTCATGAAGGTCCGCACACTTATCGCTCGGATCGGCGCGGCAGCTGTGGTCGTTAGCGGTGGATTGCTGCTTACCACCACCACCGCCAGCGCCCACAGCGCTCCGCAAACCCTGGAGTTTGTAACTGTCGAGCAAAATGCGGTCGGGTATTCCACGACCGCCTTGGCTGCGACAGATGAGGACTTCAGCACATCTGGCAAGCTGATCGGCTTCGCTGTGCTGTACTTCACGACGAACCCGGTCTCGGGAGAAGTGAGGATTCACGCGGCTGTCGCTGTGGATGGCGGCATTATCTACGGCAGGCTCACCAGCGCCTCCAGCACGTCGCCGATCTTCACCGGCAAGGTAACCGGAGGGACCGGCGCGTTCCGCGACGCCGCCGGAACCATCACCGCCACGGCCCAGAGCGCCACCGCGTCCCTGGTGACCGTCGTCTTCACCACCTGACGATCTTCTGTCAGAGATCCTCGTGAAAAGCCCTGCCTGCAGCCAGCCGGCGGGGCTTCTCTGCGTGCCGCTCAGCAGTGGTCACGATTTGCGGAGGGCAGCGCCGGGGCCGCCCGCGTAGAACTCGTTCTGCGCTTTGTGCAGTCGGTCGAGAAGGCCGATGGCGGTGTCCCGGGTCATGGCTGGCGCGGGGGCCGTTCCGGGCTGTTGGCCTGCTCGAGGAGGTCCCGCACGACCTGTCGATGCCGGGCCGCGATTCCGGCCCACAGTGCGCGTGCGACGGGGTTGTCCAGTTGCACGAAGGTGGCGAAGAGCAGCGTCTGCTGCTGGCGTTCGAAGAGCAGTTCGCCCGACAACCCGAGCCGGCCGCTGGCTCCAAGGAGCGCGACGTCCGGTGTGCTGCGACGGACCTCCCAGCCGAGCGCGAGTCGGTCAGACCGAGTTGCACCGAGCCGCAGGCCGAGCGCAGACCATCCCCTCGAGAGCGCTATTCGCGTGCTCACCGGAGCGCCTTCAAGGATCGCCCGGGCCCATTGCTCGCCCGTGCGGTCCTGAGCCGGGCCGGTTTCGACGAGGAAGGCGTCCTCGTAGTCGATGTGGGAGAGCGTGCTGAGCGCTCGGGCGGCCGACGGCAGCGTGACCTGGCGCACTCTGCCCTGCGCCTCCACGTGCGGGTCGTTCGGATGGCTGTCTGTACCCGCGGTCACGTCGATGCCCTCCTTAACTGAAGTACCTGGCGCGGTGATCGGTAAATCGAGTGCATCGCAGAAGGCCGATGGCGGTGTCCTGGTTCATGGCCGGCACCGGCGCCCCTGTTCTGTCCCATGGCACCGGATCCCCGATCCGGGATTTGGAGTAGACCATTGAGTTAGGCGTGCGCCGGTAGCGGATCGCCGGGGAGCGCCTGCCAGCCCCGCCCGATCTCCCGCAGCATCGGCGGGTACACGATCAGGTGCCGGAACGGCCTGATCGCGGCCATGTAGCCGGTCCCGAGCAGCCCGTTCGGCTTGACGAGGACGGCCATCTGGCCGCGGTAGCCGCCGGCCCCATCTGGAACCCAGCCGATGTGCATGACCCCGTGAACGGTCCGGTTGACGATCTCTGCGGCCCACTCGTTGCCGGTCAGGTACAGCGAGGTGAAGGGGAGGGAAGCGAAGTCCGGGCCGGGTGGGGCCTCGCGCAGGTCCTCCGGCAATCGGTCGCGAAGCGTCGGCCCCCCCAGGCCGGGGCCGGCGTCCGGGCCGTCCCAGCCGAGCAGTTCCCCGGCCTTCCAGCGGATCGCCCAGAGCGTGCGGACGGCGCAGGAGGCGGAGGCTTGCGACGGGTCGCCGCGCGACGCCCACCATTGCACCAGCCGGGGGAAGTCGTCCGGGTCGCCCGGCGTCGGGAGAGCCCACACGTCCTCGAGCCGGAAGTCGCCCGTGAGCTCGTGGATGCGCCAGGGCCGGGAGGTGTGCGCGGTGTTCGGGAGCCGCATGTGGGAACCTCCATATATACGGTACCGTATATATGGAATGTAGCATCGCCAGCGGTGCCGTCAACTCCCGGACTGATAGTGAGAGGCCATGGCCGCCATCACCCGGACGCCCCGTGGCAGGTGGATCGAGGAAGGCTTGCGGGCCCTTGCGGCCGGCGGCCCGGACGCCGTCCGGGTCGAGGCCCTGGCGCAGGCGCTCGGCGTGACCAAGGGTGGCTTCTACGGGCATTTCGCCGACCGGAACGCGCTGCTCGACGAGATGCTCGACACGTGGGAGCGGATGAGCACCGATGAGGTGCTGGAGCGCGTCGAGCGCCATGGCGGCGACGTCAGGGCCAGGCTAAGGCTGGCGGGCGCGCTCACCTTCTCCAGCGAGTTGCTGCCGATCGACCTCGCAATCCGCGACTGGTCCCGGCGCGACCAGGCGGTCGCCGAGCGCCTGCGGCGCGTCGACAACCGGCGCATGGACTACCTGCGTCGGCTGTTCGGCGCCCTCTGCCCCGACGAGGATCAGGTCGAGGCCCGCAGCACGCTCGCCTTCTCACTAGTGATCGGCAACCACTTCATGGTCGCCGATCACGGCGCACGCAGCCACGCAGACGTGCTCGAACTCGCAATGAGGTGGCTCCTGGCGTAATAACGCCGTGAGCAGTGCGCGCCTGACCGTGCGTTGTTCCGAATCTTGCGGTGGTCAGCAGCGCTCTGGCTCCAACCCGGTAGCCCCCCTCCGCTTCACGTAGCGAAAACCCGCCGGGAACATTGCAGCTGGGAGGCCAGCGCCCGCGATAAGCAGCAGTTCGGGCGCGACTGCACCCGTCCAGCTGCCCCGCACAGAACATCCCGATCAGGAACGCCTGCAAAGCCATGCTGCATCTTGCCGTCTCAATTAGATGACATGCATCGGCTGGCCGGCCGACAGCGGCTGGGCTGACGAGGTGGCCGCTGCCTTGCGCGGCGAGACCTCCTCAGCTCAGTCGCGCGACGATTGAGTCGTAGCAATTCACGTTCGGGCGGCCCAGGGGCCGCCCTCGGGAGCTTGAGGAGGTCCCGATGCCCATCGTAGGCGGGCTGGATAAACCGGAGGCAGCTGACCTTCGACTACCTCGGCACCGGCACCGGGCAGGTGCAGCGGGGCCAGGTCTCCCCGGCTGACCGGGAGCACCTGCGCGGCTGATCTCCGCGTCCATCGTGCGGAGCCTGATGGCGGTCCCCGGCCCGGACCTGGACCGGCAGGGAACAGCGAACGCCGACGTGCTCAAGGACTGGACTGCTCGTGTCCTACAGCTTGCAGGCGAGGCAGGCTTCAGGGAAGTCGCCGAGATGCTCGTCGCCAGATTCTCGCCAACGCACCGACGGACACTGACGGAACCTGGCCGTGCCAGCCGGTGCGTGACCTGCTTGAGAACCTGCAAAGCGGGCTGGTCGAGCGCGCCGGCGGCCGGACTCTGCGTGGCAGGACGGGGCAGCCGCCTGGCCAGGAACCAGGCGACCTTACGCTGCGTAATGCCATCGGTAGGGCCGCTCCGGGCCGGACGCTGTGGCTAGGACGGCAGGGTCGGCGGGTGGCACGGGCGGGTGCGAGGCCGACTAGGGCGGCCCGTGGGACTAGGTCCGGACTGACGAGCAAACGTGGAGCGAACATGGCCAGGGAACGGCCTTCACGAGAAGACCGGATCGGGTATAAGCCCAGGTCAGGACGGGTGCGCCGCCAGGGACTTGAACCCCGAACCCGCGGATTAAGAGTCCGCTGCTCTGCCAATTGAGCTAGCGGCGCATGAGCCTCAGCGATGTTACCAGCATCCCACCTGGCGGTGCGAGCCGGAACCGCTGGCGGGGTGAGGCCGCAGCGACCGCAATCCGGGCCTGGCACCGGCCGCTCAGGAGCCGATGAAGCGCCCGAGCGCCGCGGCTGAGCGTGATGGGCGGCCGGTCCTGGACTCCGTGTGGTCTGCCCAGGTCATCATGCGCAGGCCGACGTTGACGCCGAGCCAGCGCAGCGGTTCTGGTTCCCAGTCCGGGGACCTGTGGCCGACCCAGGGCAGCCTGGTGATCTGGCTGTCGGCACCGGTGATCAGGTCGGCCAGGGTCCGGCCTGCCAGGTTGGTGGTGGACAGCCCGTCACCGACGTACCCTCCTGCCCAGCCGATCCCGGTGGAGCTGTCCAGGCCGACCGATGCGCACCAGTCCCTGGCGATGCCGATCGGCCCGCCCCAGGCGTGCGTGATCGCGACATCACCGAGCACGTCGAACAGCTCGATCAGGGTCCTGCGCAACGCGGCGAAGACGGCCGGCACCCGGTCAAAGGACGGCTGGACCGCCGAGCCGAAGTGGTACGGAGCGCCGCGGCCGCCGAACACCAGCCGTCCGTCGGCGGTCCGCTGGCCGTAGATGATCAGGTGCCGCAGGTCATTGAAGGTCGGCCGGGTCTCCAGGCCGATCTGCGCCCACGCCGACTCGGGCAGCGGCTCGGTCGCGATCACGAGCGAGTAGACGGGCACGACGGCGCGCTCATGCCCGGGCAGGGCCGGGGTGTATCCCTCGGTGGCCCTGATCACGTGCCGGGCCCGGACGATGCCGCCCGACGTGACCAGCCGCCCTGGCTCGATCCGGTGCACCGGCGTCCGCTCGTAGATCATGACACCCCGCCCGCGCAGCACCGCCGCAAGGCCGCGGGCCAGCCGGGCCGGGTGGATCGCCGCGCAATGCGGGGTGAACACGCCGCCGAGCAGGTCGGTCGCCCCGCCGAGCTCGCGTGCCCGCGCGGCCGACAGCAGCCGCAGGTCGGTCTCGCCGAAGCCGTAGAGCCGTGCCTGCGCGACCTCCTCCTTCGCGCGGTGCAGCTGGCTGGGGGAGCGGGCGAACTGGACCGTGCCGCCCTTGGCCCAGTGGCAGTCGATGCCCTCGGCCGCGGTAACCTTGCCGACCTCGTCCACTGTCTCCTGCATGGCCCGGTACATGGCGATTGCCTGCTCGCGGCCCGCCATCCGGTCCAGCTTGGCCAGCGAGGCCGGGAACAGCGCCGAGCACCAGCCGCCGTTCCGGCCCGAGGCCCCGAACGCGGCGATCTCACGCTCGCACAGCACGACTCGCAGGTTCGGGTCGGCCTGGTTCAGGTAGTACGCGGTCCACAGGCCGGTGAGCCCGGCGCCGACGATCGCGACATCGGCCTCGGTGTCGGCATCGAGGCTGGCGGCCGGTTCCAGCGAACCTGGCACGGTGTCGTGCCAGAACGACAGCGTGCGGTACTCATCCGTGCGGCTCATAGCCTCTACCGTCCCATGTGCGCAGGCAGGCCCGGCGGCCGGCCATCCTTGTCTCATGCCCGCTGATGATCCCGCTCACGTGCCGCCACCGGCGCCGAGGAATTCGTGGCGAAAATATAAGATCTGCATGGTTTGCCTGGGAAACATCTGCCGGTCGCCGATGGCGGAGGTGCTGGTCCGGGCCGAGCTGGCGCGCGCCGGGCTGGCCGACCGGGTGAGCGTGGAGAGCGCGGGCACCGGGGACTGGCATGTCGGCGGCCCGATGGACCGGCGAGCGAGGGCCGAGCTGGTGAGCCGCGGATACGACGGCGACAGCCACCGGGCCAGGCAGATCTCAGCGGCCTGGCTCGACCGCTTCGACCTGCTGCTCGCGATGGACGCGAGCAACCTGCGGAGCCTCCAGCGGATGGCGGCGAGCCGGGACGGGATGACGGACCGGATCAGGCTGTTCCGCTCGTTCGACCCTGGTGCCCCGCCGGGCGCGCAGGTGCCTGACCCGTACGGCGGCGGCCCCGGCGAGTTCGCCGAGGTGCTCGACCTGATCCAGGCGGCGGCCCGCGGCCTGGTCGCAGCGCTGGCCGAGCTGCTGGCCGAACGCGCGGGTGGCTGAGCGTCCCGGCGGGCCGGGACCGGCTGGCTCGCTGGCGACCCGGCTGGAACGGCTGGCAGGCGCGGCGGTCACGGCGCTCGGCCCGGTCGGCGGCGACCATGGCGTGCGGCACTACCGAGCCGTTCTGGCCGACGGGCGTGAGCTGTTCGTCAAGGCGGTCGCTCACCCGGCAGCGACGGGCGGGCCGGGACCGGCCGGGCGGCTCTCGGAGGCCAGCCTGGCTCTCGCGGCCGAGGCGAGCGGGCTGCGCTGGCTCAGCGAAGCAGGCGCGGTCCCGATTCCCGAGCTGATTTTCAGCGATTACGGGTTGCTCGCCCTCATCTGGCTCCCGCCAGGCAACGCTGACCAGCGTGCTGCGGAACGATTCGGGCGCGATCTGGCCAGCCTGCACGCGGCGGGCTCGGCGGACTTCGGCGCGCCCTGGCGCGGGTTCATCGCGGGACTGCCGTTGCCGAACGAGCCGCCCGGGCTGAACGATCCGTCCGGGCTGGGCGAGCGGCCCGGGCTGAACGAGCGGCCCGGGCTGAACGAGCGGCCCGGGCTGGGCGAGCCGTCCGGGCTGGGCGAGCCGTCCGGGCTGAACGAGCCGCCCAGGTCCGGCCTTCCGGGCGGCCCCGGCGCCCACGCTGATCGAGCTGCCCTGGCCGGCTCCGCGCACCAGACCAGCCCGTGGCCGCGCTGGTACGCGGAACGGCGGCTGCTTCCTTACGTCCGCCTGGCCCGGGACGCGGGTACGCTCGGCCCGGCCGATGCCGCGCTGGTCGAGACGGTCGCCGGCCGGATCGCCGAGCTGGCCGGCCCGGCCGAGCCGCCGAGCCGGATCCACGGGGACTGCTGGTCGGGCAACCTGCTCTGGTCGGGCGGGCGCGGCTGGCTGATCGACCCCGCCGCGCACGGCGGGCACCGGGAGACCGACCTGGCGATGCTCGAGCTGTTCGGGGCGCCGTACCTGGACCGGATCCTGGCGGCGTATGCCGAGGCCGCCCCGCCGGCCGACGGCTGGCGGCAGCGGGTGCCACTGCACCAGCTGCACCCGCTGCTCGTGCACGTGTGCCTGTTCGGCGTCGGCTACCGGGACGCCGTGCTCGCCGCGGCCCGCGCGGCACTGGCCGGGCGTCGCCGACCTTGATCGCGGTCGATTCTCAGTCACTATGACTGACTAACGACCACGATCATGAGGGCCTCCTTCAGGCCGGCGCCGCGACCCAGCCGGGTGCGGGACGGGTGATCCGGCCGTCCTCGACGAGCCGGTTCACCAGGTCGGCCGAGAACAGCCGCGGCCAGCTGAACCACCGGCCGAGCTCTCGCTCCGGCGCCAGCACCGCCGCTCTGACCCCCGCGGCCAGGAGATCAGCCAGCCGGCCGGCCAGAACGCCGGATCCGGTGTCGTGGGCACTGGCCGCCTGGCCTGCCTGGCCCGCCGGAAAGACCTGATCCCAGCGGGCAAGCTCGCTGGCATGCCGATGGCCGCCATTCGGCGCCGGGAGGACCACCGAGCGGCTGACCAGGGCGCCGCTCCGCTCCAGCGTGGTACGGAGGGCCCGGAGCTCGGCCGCGGCGAGCCCAAGCTCCGTCTGCACGTCGTCGGCCAGGGAAGGCCCGGCATCGGCGAGATGGGTCAGCAGCCGGCGCCAGGCTGGATCCGCGTCCTGCATCCTGGCCAGCTCGGCGCGGCAGATCGGGTCGGCAAGCGCGAGCGTCTCCTCGGTGACCAGGAGCGTCTTGCCACGGTGGATCTTCAGCGCCCGCACGCCGGCTCGTTCGGCCAGCTCGGCGGCCCACGGCCACTTGGTCGCTGGCCAGCTCGCGAAGCCGCGGCCGCCCGCCAGGTAGGGCTGCTCGTGACAGGCCCCGAACAGGCTCGGCAGCGAGCTGTCCGATGTCCGGGTGAGCATGCCGCGATCGGTGAGGAAGGAGTTCGCCTCCTCAATCGACTGCAGCGCCCGGTCGGGCGTGAGCCTGCACGCCCAGGCCCGCCGCACGCGCAGCTCGTCCATCAGCTCCGCTCCCACGCTCGCTCCGATCTCGGGCGCGGCCCGGTCTCGCGCACGGCCCGGTCTGGCACCTGGCCCGGTTCCGCCTGGCCTGGTTCCGTGCCTGGCCCGGTTCCGTGCCTGGCCCGGTTCCGTGCCTGGCCTGGTTCCGTGCTGGCCTCGGTTCCGTGCCTGGCCCGGTTCCGCCTGGCCCGGTTCCGCCTGGTCCGGTTCCGTGCCTGGCCTGGTTCCGCGTCGGCCCGGTTCAGCTCCTGAGTCGACGAGCCAATTGTGGACCCCCATACTGACAGTCGCCGGGCGGCGCCGGGTAGCGCCGGCGGGCTCCCGATGCCGCGGGGGCGAGTGGATCCGCGGTTCGAGCACGATCCTTCGTGATGAATGCGGGAATCCACCGGCCTCAGGCCGGGTTCAGGAGCGGATCCTGGTGCCTTCGGGGTCGTAAAGCGGGCGATCGTGCCTGATCGCGCGGTGCCGGTCGCCGGCGATCTCGACGATGAAGCCGGTTTCACCGGCGAGGGCGGCCGGCAGGTAGGCGGAGAAGATGTTCCTGCTCACCGTGTAGCCGTACCCGGCGCTGCGCACGCTGACCGCGAGGTCCCCGGCCGGGTGAGCCAGCAACTCGCCGCCGTGCATGACCGGGCCGGCGTCGGCGGTGAACCAGCTCAGCCGCTGGGACGGACCTTCGGCACGGATCTTGCGCAGCGCGGGACCGGCCAGCAGGCCCGGCTTGTCCGGCCGCACGGCGAAACCGAGCCCGGCGGCGTACGGGTTGTCGCCGCTCCTGATGTCGGCGGCCCAGGCGAGATACTGCTTCTCAAGCCGGAGCGAGCTGACCGCGCGGTAACCGACGTCCCGCAGGCCGGCCGCCGCTCCGGCCTCGTGCAGCCGGTCGTACAGGTCGCGGGCGTACTCGACCGGGACATGGAACTCCCAGCCAAGCTCGCCGACGTAGCTGACCCGCAGGGCGAGCACGGGCGCATGGCCGAGGTCGATCCGGCGCGCTGACATGTAGCGGAAGGCCGCGTTGGTCAGGTCGCTGTGGCTGATCCGCTGCGCGATCTCGCGGGCCCGCGGGCCGCACAGGGCGAGCACGCCGTGCGCCGAGGTGACGTCCCGCACGATCACCGAGCCGTCATCGGGCGCGTACCGCAGTACGAACCCGATGTCGTGGCGGCCGAAGCCGGCACCGGTCACGAGGTAGAACTGCTCGTCGCCGAGCCTGGTGACGGTGACGTCGGCCTCGATCCCGCCGCGCTCGCTGAGCAGCTGGGTGTAGACCACCGTGCCGCTCGCCACGTCGAGGTCCGCGCCGGCCAGCTTCTGCAGCAGCGGCAGGGCGCCGGGTCCGCTGATCTCGTACTTGGCGAATGAGGTCAGGTCGATCAGGCCGGCATCGCGCCGCACGGCGTGGTGTTCCGCCTCGATGCTGGCCCAGGCGTTGCTCCGGCCGAACGTCAGCCGCTCCGTCGTTCCCGGCCTGCCAGGTGCGAACCAGTTGGCGCGCTCCCAGCCGAACTTCGCCCCGAACACGGCCCCGCGCGAGCGCAGCACGTCGTGCAGCGGACTGCGCCGCTGGCCGCGCGGCTCGGCGAGCTCGGAGTTCGGGAACGAGACCTGGTAGTAGTGCGCGTATGCGTCGACGCACCGTCTCTCCAGGTAGCCGGGCACGTTGTGCGGCTGGCCGAACCTGGAGACGTCGAACGGCCACAGATCCAGGCCAGGGTCACCGTCGATGATCCAGCTCGCCATCGCGTGACCGGCGCCGCCCGCGGCCGCGATCCCAGCGGAGAAACCGCAGCAGTGGAAGAGATTGTCCAGCTCCTCGGTCCGGCCCATCAGCGGCTCGGCGTCCGGCGAGAACGGGATCGGCCCGTTCACCCAGGCACGGATGCCGATGTCGGCGGTGGCCGGGATCCGGCGCGCGCAGGCAAGCGCGAGCGGAGCGAACCGCTCGTGATCGGGCGGGAACAGCTCAGGTCCGAGGTCAAGCGGGACCGTCCGCCACGGAACCCGGCTGCCGTCCTCCCAGCCGCCGATGACCAGGCCGCCGGTCTCCGGCTTGACGTAGAACCTCCCGTCCGGGTCGCGGAGCGTCGGCAGGCTGGCCGGCAGGCCGCTGACCGGCTCGGTCACCACGTACTGGTGCTCGACGGCGGCCACGGCCACGTCGGTGCCGGCCAGGCGGGCGGTCTGCGATCCCCACATGCCGGTCGCGTTCACGACGACATCACACTCGATCCGCCCGGCGTTCGTGCCGACGGCCACCACCCGCCTGCCGGTTCGCTCGATGCTTGTCACCACGCAGTTCTCGGCTATCCGCACGCCGAGCGCGCGTGCTCCGGTGGCGAACGAGTGAGTCAGCTGGCTGGGATCGGCGTAGCCGTCCGTCGGCACCCAGACCGCGCCGCGAACACCTTCCAGGCTGAGCAGCGGGAAGAGCCCGGCCGCCTCGGCTGGCGAGATCAGGTGGGCGTCGAATCCAAAGCTCGCGGCCGAGGTCATCAGGCGCCGCAGCTCGGTCCACCGGTCATCGCTTGACGCGACCCTGATGCTGCCGACGGGGTGCCAGCCGGTGGCGTAGCCGGTGTCCCGCTCCAGGCCGGAGTAGGTGGACACGCTCGACCGCATCAGCTCGGTCAGGCTGCTTGAGCTGCGGAGCTGGCCGACCAGCCCGGCCGCGTGCCACGTGCTGCCCTCGGTCAGGCGCCTGCGCTCGAGCACGGTCACGTCGGTCCTGCCCCGCCGCGCGAGCTGGTAGGCGATGCTGCAGCCGAGCACGCCGCCGCCGATGACCACTATCTCGCTGCGTTCTCCGGTCACACCGTGTCCCGGCATGGCCATGCGGGTGTCTCCTGTCCCTCGGCGCGGTGTGTCCTTATCGTGCCGGTCAAGGGCATGATGTCGCCCTGCGGAACGTTCGCGCTAGCTGCCCGGCGTGTCGCTTACGCCGTCTTCGGCCTGGCCTCGGGGGCGAGCGGGAGCGCGAATCCGAAGGTGGCGCCGCAGCCGGGCGAGGAGTCGACCCACACCCGACCGTGATGCGCGGTTACCAGCGCGGAGACGATCGCCAGCCCGAGGCCGGTGCCGCCGGAACTCCTGGTCCTGGCCCGGTCGGCCCGGTAGAACCGCTCGAACACGTGCTCTGTCTGTTCCTGGCTGAGGCCCGGCCCGGTGTCAGCGACCTCTAGGATGACGGCCGGCTCTGCCGCTGCGTCGCCCGGCCGCGCCGCCGCCGGCCCGCTGCCGGGACCGGCCCCGGCTGCCGGGTCATGTCCGTTGCTCAGCGTGCCGGACCGGATCGTGATCTCGATCGGCGTCCCGTCCGGCGTGTGCGTCATCGCGTTGCTCATCAGGTTCCCGACCACCTGGCGCAGCCGCACCTCCTCACCGAGCACAAGCGGCGCGTCGGGAGTGCTGACGGTCAGGTTGATGCTGCGTTCCGGCGCGATGACGCGGGCGTCGTGCAGGGCGTCGGCGGCGATCGCTAGCATGTCGACGGTGCGGAATTCGAGCGGCCGCTGCTGGTCCAGCCGGGCCAGCAGCAGCATGTCGTCGACGAGCACGCCCATCCGGGCCGCTTCCTGCTCCACCCGCCGGATGATCCGGTTCAGGTCGGGCCGGGTCAGCTTGCCTGCCTGGCTGGACGCGACCGGCCAGGAAACGCCGGCCGCCGCCGGGGCTTCGGCGCCAACGGCTGCTGCCGTGCCTTCGGCGTCGTCGGCTGCTGCCGGGCTCTCGGTGTCGCCGGGGCCTGGTGCCGTGTCGTCGATCCTGGCGGTGACGCCCCCGCGCTGGCGGTAGTACTCGGCGAAACCGCGAATCGCGGTCAGCGGCGTCCGGAGCTCGTGGCTGGCATCGGCGACGAACTGCCGCATCCGCTCCTCGGACCGGCCGGCCGCCACGGCAGACTGCCGGGCGGCTTCCTCGGACTGGCGGGCGGCTTCCTCGGACCGGCGAGCGGCTTCCTCGGACGCGGTTCGCGCCAGGAAGGCCGTCTCGATCTGCGCGAGCATGGCGTTCAGCGACTGGCCGAGCCGGCCAACCTCGGTGCGCGAATCGCGGACCGGGACCCGGCGGCCCAGGTCTCCGGCGGCGATGCCCTGAGCTGTCTCCTCGATCTCGGCGAGCGGCCGCAGGCTGGCACGCACGACGGCGACGCCGATGACGGCCAGGCCGATCAGCGCGATGCTGCTCACGATCAGATCGATGTCCCTGAGCTTCGCGACGGTCGCGTAGATGCTCGTCACGTCTATCCCGGCCAGAACGACTCCGGTGGTGCTGCCGTCAGCGGTCAGAAGGGACTGCCTCGGGTTGACCATGACGAGCCAGCGGCCACTGCCGGACTGGGCGCGCACGACCACCGCCTGATTGGCGTGCGCTGCCAGCCAGGCCGGATCCGTCGGGACGTCAGGGGCGGGCAGCGGCTGAGCGCCGTTGCCGTAGTTGGCGCCGATCACCACCTGGCGCGGTTTTCCGTCCAGCGGAATCCACTCCACGGTGGCGTGATAGGACTCCTGCTGAGACTGACCGAACAGGTACTCCTGCACTTGATGGGTGGCGAACGCGTCGAAGCCCTGAAGCTGGCTGTCGGTCTGATTCAGCAGATAGCTGCGAAGATACGAGATCCCCGCCACGCTGATGACGGCCAGTGCGACGGCGACGAGCACGAGGACCGCGGAGATCAGCTGGACCCGGAGCGGAATCCGGCTCGGCAGCTTCATCGCCGACTGCCAGAACCCTGCCGGGTCATCCGGGCCATCCGGGTGCGTCATGGAGTACGGGGCCTAGGAGGACGGGAGCCGCAGCACGTAGCCGACGCCGCGCAGGGTCTGCAGCAGGTGCGGCTCGGTGGTGTCGATCTTGCGGCGCAATACGGAGACGTAGGACTCGACGATGCCGGTATCACCGCGGAAGTCGTAGTCCCAGACGTGGTCGAGTATCTGCATCTTCGAGAGCACCCGGCCCGAGTTGCGCATGAAGTAGCGCAGCAGCTTGAACTCGGTGGGGGAGAGCTGAACCTGCGTCCCGTTGCGCCAGACCTCGTGGCTGTCCTCGTCGAGTTCCAGGTCGGCGAAGGTGAGCCGCGGCGATGGCTCGGCCGCGCCGCCGCGGGTCCGCCTGAGCACGGCCTGGATCCTGGCAATGACCTCCTCCAGGCTGAACGGCTTGGTGACGTAGTCGTCTCCGCCCAGGGTCAGGCCGCGGATCTTGTCCTCGGTGGAGTCGCGTGTGGTGAGGAACACGACCGGGGTCCGTGTACCGCCGCCGCGCAGCCGGTGCAGGACCTCGAATCCGTCCATGTCGGGCAGCATCACGTCGAGGACGATCAGGTCGGGCCGGTGCCGCTGCGCGGCCTGGACGGCCTCGGTGCCCGCCGCCGCGGTGACGACATCGAACCCTGCGTAACGCAGGCTTGCCGCCAGCAGTTCCAGGATGTTCGGCTCGTCCTCGACGACAAGCAGCCTGGCGGTCGGCTGCTGGCGCACGCTCGCCGAAGTGGTCATCCTGCTATTGTCCGCCCGGAGCCTGAAGGCTAGCTGAAGGCATGCTGAAACGCCTCTGAGCGCCGCGCCGGTCCGGCCGCGTCTCTGGCCATCCGGGTTCTCAGCCGCCCTGGGTCGATCCGGTGATCAGGCCCTTCGGCACCGGCTGACCGTTGTTGAGCGCGGTGAAGAGCTGCTTCGCCGCCGTGGTGTTCCAGAGCAGCGCGTCTCCGGCGTTGGAGGTCAGGTAGTTGGGGTTGCCGATCGGGACCGTGGTAGTCAGCGGGTTGCGGAGCGCGAACGCCACCTCGATCAGCTGATACAGGCTGGTACCGCTGTCCACGGTGATCGAGCCGGCCCCCCCGGTCGCGGCCGGGATCGAGCGGAACGGGTTGAGCAGCACGCCGGCGCTGGTCAGCTTGCGCAGCAGGGCGCGCAGGAAGACCCGCTGATTCTGGATCCGCTGGAGGTCCTCCGACGCGTACAGGTGCCTCGACCGGACGTAGCCGAGCGCCTCGGCGCCGGTGAGCACCTGGCAGCCCGCGCGCAGGTGCAGGCCGGCCGCCTTGTCGACGAGCGGCGTCTTCAGGCAGACCCGCACGCCGCCAACCGCGTCCACGACGTGGACGAACCCGCCGAACCCGATTCCCATGTAGTGGTCGATCCGGAGCCCGGTCGCGTTCTGCACAGTCTCGGCCAGCAGCCTCGGGCCGCCGATCGAGAATGCGGCGTTGACCTTGTTATCGCCATATCCAGGAATCGGGAGGTAGGAGTCCCGCGGAATGCTGATCAGCACCGGCCGCCCGCCACCAGACGGCAGGTGCAGCACCATGATCGTGTCCGAGCGCTGGCCGCCGATCCCGAAGCCGGTGTGCAGCCGCCTGATCTGGGCGTCGGTCAGGCCCTGCCGGCTGTCTGAGCCGGTGATCAGCCAGTTCGAGCCGGCCCCTTGAGCCGGCCGGCTGGCGTAGTCCACCAGCACGTTCTGCCTGGTCAGCTTGGAGTCGAGGTAGAAGTACGCCGCCACGCTGCCGATCAGCGCAAGGGACAGCAGGACGGCGACGACCGTGATGATCCGCCGTGGCCTGAGCCATCGCCGCCAGCCGGTTCTGCCTCCGCCGCCCCCCAGGCCGGTGCCGAACCGGTCGGCGGATCGCGGCTGCCTGCCCGCCGTGCGCGGTGCGGGCTGGGCCGGCCAGCCGCCGGGCTGGGCCGTTCCGCCGGGCGGGCCTGGCGGTGAGAGCGGCGCGGCCGGACCTGGTCCGGCGGACCGGACCGGCAGCTGGACGGTCGGCTCCGCCGCCCCAGGACCTGCCGCGGCGCCGGGCACGGCGGCCCCGGGCAGTGCGGCCCCGGGCAGTGCGCTCCCCGCCTGGCCGCCGCCCGCCTTCTGGTCGTCGCGAAACCAGTCGTCCCACTCCGTCATGACTCTGCCTCACTGTCGCGCCTGGCTGTCCACATCGTCTTTACAATCAAGACGCGCTGCCAGCCAAATTGGCCATGTCCGCAGGTGGAATCCCTTCGACTGGTTCAGCGAGGCGCTACGCGAAGTGCCCGCCGGAGTTCCCAGACTCGGCGCTCTTGGCGTCGCCGGAGTTCCCTGCTTCGCCGGCGCTCTCTGCCTCGCCGGAGTCCCCTGCCTCGCCGGCGCTCTCTGCCTCGCCGGCCTGGCCTTCCCACCATATGGTCATGACGTCCCGCCCGGAGGATCCGAGATCTATCGGGTGCGCCGGGTCTACCCCCAGCTCCCGCAGCGCGCTGGCCACGTCAGCGGCGCGATCGGCGGGCAGGCAGAGCCGCCTGCGGGTGACGTCCGTGAGCTCGTCGAAGCTGGCATAGTCGGCGCCCGCGGGCCGCCCCCAGACCTGATGCCCGACCTTCAGCCCGATGGCCGCGGTGATCGCAAGCACGTCGTCGGCCGTAGGGCGGTCCGGCCTGGTCAGGTCGTGGAACCTCAGCCATAGCGGATTGAGCGAGGTAAGCGGATGGGTCGTCGCCACCTCGACGACGACGAGCCTGCGTGCGTGCGTGGTGAGGGCGGTTACGAACGGCTCGAGGTCGGGGACGTTGTAGAGCACATGGTGGCAGGTCACCACGTCGGCCGCCGCGACCTGCGAGGCGATCTGCGGCCAGGTGCCCGGCACGCAGCGGACCCGCAGACCGCGAGCCGCAGCCCGCTCAGCCAGCAGGTCGAGCATCCGCTGATCGGCATCGACCGCGGTGACCGCGGTTGACCTCGGAATCAGTGGCAGGCAGGCGGCACCGGGTCCTGACCCGACGTCCAGGACACTGCCTGGCGGATCAAGCGCCTCCCAGGCGCGCTCGAAGGACGGGCCGCCCGGGTCGGCGGCCAGCCGGTCGGCCCGGCGGGCGAACACCTGCACGGGCATCACCCACGGCGATTCGGCGGCGGCCGCCAGGATGCGCTCTGGTATCGCCCAGGAGGCCAGGTCGGCGCGCCACCGCTCGAGCAGTTCGGATGGGTCCTGCATGTGGCGGGTCCAATCTGGCCAGCTCCGGCTTCGCTTAGTCGGCTAACCGGGTCGGCGGCCTATCACAGGGCATGGGTGACCGTGGCGGCCTGGGCGCGAGCCGGCGAATCCGCTTGTGCCAGGCTAGGCCGGTGTCTGCCCGGGATCGGGCTGCAAAGCTGCCTGAACTTCGTATTCACGCCCTAGAGTTTCAATTTCACCTGAGGACGATGTCATCTGGCTCCGGTCGTAATTGCCCATCTCGGCGGGTATGTTCATTCGCCTCTCGGAAATCCTGTCCCACAGCTCCAGGCGCGCCGACATGGGCTCGGCGATCTTATCGAGGTAGTACCTGGGTATTTCGTAGATAAGATGCCCGCCCAGCGTTCCCCCGGGTGGCAGGACGACGGGCATGCTAAGCGGGTTCAGGCTCAGCGACGGCGGCAGCAGCCACTCCGGCGGAGGGCAGACAAATTCACCCGCCCGTCCCCACGAACCAGGTATCAACTTAACATAGAGCAGCACCGTCAGGCTCGCGCTCCGCTCTGTCTCCAGGTTGCTGAGACGAGCATTGAAGGATCGCAGCCGGGTAGGGACTGCCAGGCCCGTGCCGGCCTCACGCTCGGTGTCGATAAATCCAGTGCCATAGATCTCGACCTCGATATCGGGGAATCTCGGCTTGACCCATGGCGGGAACGGCCGGCCTCTTATGGCGCTATAGAAACTGGCGAAGGATGCCAGGAACGATGCCCACGCAGCCACCATCCAGAAATTAAGGAAAAGGGAGTAGCGGGCTTCCTTGGAGAAATAGGTAATAGCTATGGCAGTCAGGAAAACGGCAAGCGTGAGAAGCAGCCCGCCAAGCCAGAGCCAGAGTTCGCGGTAGGATCGCACGGCCGGGAGTATACGCTGATCAACGCGAAGGCAGGCAGGCGAAGCTGCCGAACCGGGCACTTCTCGCGCTGCCGGGCCTTCCGGCCGCTTCGGTCAGGCACGGACAGCGGCGCCGATCCTGGCCGCTGCCATCGCTCGCGGCAACCGGCGGCCGGCAACCGGCGGCCGGCAACCGGCGGTCGGCGGCCGGGAGCCGGGATGCTCGGCACCAGGTCTCGGAGCGGCGCGCCGGGCGGCGCGGACGGTGCCGTTGTCATGGCCGCTGTTAAACTCGCGAGTGACATCTGCGGTATGAGATCGGTCTCACCGCGTCGTGCAGTAGGGAAGTGTCCGGGTGTTCAGGCGTTGGCGCGTCTCGTTCCGGCAGGTGATGACCTGGCTGACGGCAGCAGGCCGACCCCGCGGATGTGCCCTTCGTGACTGCTATCGGGCGGCCGGTTGACGATAATTCAGGTCGGCGCCGCTTAGAGCGCTGTCCTGTGGACAGTACAGCCAGGAGGGGTCAAGTGCGCTGGCTGCTGCCAGGGATCGTCGCAGCCCGGCTGGCCCGTGCGCCAGGCCCGTCAACCGGCACCGATGATGATGCCTGATGGGACATGAGGTGGCCTGGGTGGCTGCGAACGGCCAGCTGGACGTGGGCGCCGCTGAAGTCGGCCTGGCGGCGCTGCTCGAGGCCTGCGAGCGGGCGGTCGAGGAGATCGGACCCGCCGTCCCGCCCGCCCAGCTGCGCGCTCTGCTGATCGTGGGGCGGGCCGGAAGCCTGAACCTCAACCGGCTGGCAAGGGCTCTTGGTTCGTCCGCCTCCGCGACGAGCAGGCTGATCGACCGGATGGAGGCGGCTGGCCTGCTGACTCGCGACCGCGCCGCAGCGAGCCGCCGTGAGATCGTGCTGCTGCCCACCGAGTCAGGCCGGCGGCTGGCCGAGTGGATCAGAGTTCAGCGCCGCAATGCCCTTGGCCAGGTGCTCGAAGCGATGAGCCAGGAGGGCCGTGAGGCACTGGCGCGCGGGCTGAGCGAGCTGGCCGCCACCATCCCTGGCCAGGCGTAGCCAGCCCGGCGCAGCCGGCCGGCCAGCCTGACAGACCGGGGAAATGGGAGCCTAGCCGCCAGCACGACCGGCATAGTCGCAGATGGCATGGCTGACCCGTCGTGCCCCACCCCGCGCCACGACCTCGAACAGGGTCCCGAGGCTTCGTTGTGCCCATCTTCGCGCTCGCGCGACCTCCCGACCGGGATGAGGCGGCACAGCCGGCCTGGCACAGCCGGTCTCGCATTGGCGCTCTGGCTCAGCCGGCCTGGCTCAGTCGGCTTGGCACGGCCGGTCTGGCACGGCCGGTCTGGCAC
>DATNIU010000093.1:0-14826 GCA_035604275.1 Streptosporangiaceae bacterium
GCCGGCGGCGAGCCGCCGGGCCTGCGGCTGGCCGGTGCTGGTCCCTGGCGCCGTGAACGGCGGCCTTCTTCGGGACCCGGCCAGGAAAGGGGCACCGACCTGCGCCGGACCGCCGTTCCGCTGGCTGCCTCGGGCCGGAGCCCATCTCGCTGACCTTCGCCATGCCTAACCGAAACGGGTGCATTACCAGCCGATGAACTGCCGTCTGACCTGGAATTACGACGACGAACCCGCCGGTGAGGGCCGCCCATCACCCTTTGATATTGATCAGTTACCTTAAGTAACGCTGTCGTCAATCGTCCGGGGGGGCTAGTAGCGGTGGAATACTGGAGCACGCGGGACATGGCCGGAGCGCCGACATGCGATCTGGATCTCCTCTGGCCAGAGCCGATGATCGGGGCACGCACCGCAAGCCGGGATAATGATGTCCCGCCCCCCAGGGACAGGAGTTCCATCGTTATGAGCAGCGGTCACCAGACCCGCTACCGCGTCCATGGCGGTAACCCACTCCAGGGAACCGTCTTCGTCCAGGGAGCCAAGAACGCTGCCCTGAAGATGATCGCGGCCTCGCTGATGGCCAGCAAGGGCCGCACGGTCCTGCGGAACGTGCCGGTGATCGAGGACGTCCGGCGGGCCGTCGAGCTCGCCCAGGCCGTCGGCGCGGTCGTCAAGTTCCACGAGGTGGAGCGCACTCTGGTCATCGACGCTTCGGAGCTGACCAGCCCGGTGCTCCCGGCCGCGATCACCAGGCAGTTCCGCGGATCTGTGCTGTTCGTCCCGGCGTTGCTGCACCGGCTTGGCGAGGCGGTACTCGAGGGCGTCGGCGGCTGCAACCTCGGCAGCCGCAACCTGGACTTCCACTACCGCGGCTTCGCGAGGCTCGGTGCCGAGGTGGACGAGGGCGAGAGCCAGATCAGGGTACGGGCCGCGAGCGGCCTGCGAGGCGCGCATCTGTACCTCGACACGCCCTCGCATACCGGCACCGAGAACCTGATCATGGCCGCCGCGCTGGCGCCCGGCGTCACGGTGATCGACAACACCGCGCAAGAACCCGAGGTGCAGGACGTCATCGCCTTCCTCGGCAAGATGGGCGCGCGGATCAGCGGCGGCGGCACCGGCTTCATTACCGTCGAGGGCGTCAGCGAGCTGAACGCGGTCGAGCACACGGTCATGCCGGACCGGATCGACGCGGCGGTGTTCGCCATGGCCGCGGCGATCACCGGCGGCGAGCTGAGCCTGGTCGGCGCGTCCCTCGACCACCTGGGCGTCGTGCGCTGGAAGCTGGAGCAGATGGGCGTCGAGTTCGCCACCTCCGGCGCCATCCTCCAGGTGCGCAGGGACAAGCAGCTCCGCCCGATCAACGTGATCACCTGCCCGTTCCCCGGCTTCGCCACCGACCTCCAGTCGCCGATCATGGCGGTCAGCTGCCTGGCCGACGGCACCAGCTACATCAGGGAAACGATCTACGACGGCCGCTACATGCTGGCCGGCGAGCTGAACAAGATGGGCGCCAAGGTCGAGGTCGCCGACGCCGTCGCGCTCGTGCACGGGCCCACCGTGCTGCACGGGACCGAGGTGATCGCGCATGACCTGCGGACCGGCATCGCGCTGGTCCTGGCGGGCCTGGCGGCGCAGGGCGAGACCATCGTCTCGCCCGGCTACCTGATCGACCGCGGTCACGCGTCCGTCGCGGCCCGCCTCACCGCCCTCGGCGCCGACATCGCCGAGGAAACTCTGGACTGAAACGCACCGCCAGCCACACCGGCAACTCTCACGCGGAACCGGGACCTGGCAGATCGCACCAGCCAGCGCATGCCCGGCTGGGCAGCCTTGCGGACGGCCCGGTCGTAGCACAAGCATGAGGAACGGGGTCTCCGGCCCAGGGTGCGGTGGGCGGGCAGGCGCCGTGGGCTGGCAGGGATGTGAGCGGTGGATGCGGACGCGGGCGACCCCTTCGAGGAGTTCGTGCGCGGCCGGTCTGCCCGGCTGTTCCGGCTGGCCATGCTGCTCGCCGGCCAGAACCGGGCCGAGGCAGGGGAACTGCTGGAGATCGCCCTCGAGCGTGCCTACCGGCGCCGGGCGACCGCGTCCAGAGACCGGAGCCCGGAACCGTACGTCCGCCAGGTACTCGTCAGCACCTCGATCGACCGCTGGCGGTCGCTGCGCCGCCGCGCCGGGCAGCCGCCGGCCGCCGGCGAACCCGGGCCCGAGGTCCGGGACGCGACCGGTGAGATTGCCGATCGCGACCTGCTGCTGCGCTCGCTGGCAGCGCTGCCGCCGCGGCAGCGCGCCGTCCTCGTGCTCCGTTACTGGGAGGACCTGCCCGAGGCGGAGATCGCCAGCGTCCTGCGCTGCACCGTCGGCACCGTCAGGAGCCAGGCGTCGCGCGGGCTGGCCCGGCTGCGCGAGGCGGCGGCCAGCCGGGTCGCGGAGCGACCTGAGACGGCGGCTCCCGATCAGCCCGGCACCGCCGTCACCGCGCAGGCCGAGCGCCCGGAGACGGGTGATCGTGATGACTGACCCGGGCGCGCGGGCTGTCATGGCCGGCCCCGCGGGCGGGTGAGCCATGGCAGCCGACATCGAAAGGCGGCTGAGGGACGCGATGACCGCCGCGGTGGCTGAGTGCGAGCCACCGCGCGCGATCATGGAGCTGGTCCGGCGGCGCTACCGGCGGCGGAACCGGAACATCGCCGCCGCGGGCGCGCTGACCCTGGCTGCCGCGATCACCGTGACAGCCGTGACCGGCGCCGTGGGCAGGCAGCCAAGTCCGGTGCGGGAGCACCGCGCGGCCGGGCCGCTGTTCCCCGGCGGAGGCCGGATCCTGTTCGCGACGGCAGCCGGCGCGCTGGAATGGCTGTACCCGGACGGGCGGACCGCGCAGGTCGCTTCCGGGTTCGCCGGCGCGGCCCCGGCCGGCCCGGTGCTGCTGGCCTGGAAGCAGACCGCGTACGGATTCAGCTACTACACGATGAACGATGACGGGTCGGACATCAGGCTTGTCCGGCCGGCCGGCCACAGCAAGCGAGTGAGCACGATCGACGCCGAGCTCTCGCCCGACGGCACCCGGCTCGGCTACGACGTCCAGGACGTCGTCTCGGTCAGGGACGTGACCGACGAGATCTGGTCGGTCGACCTCGTGACGGGCCGGAAGACCGATCTAGGTCCCGGGCCCGGATTCATCTGGCGGGATAGCTCGGCCATCCTCGCCGACAGCCGCGACCAGCGGTCGCTCCAGCTCGTCAGCGTGACCACCGGACGGCGGACACCCTTCCTGACCGTGACCGACCAGCCGCTGATCCGGGCCTACCGGCAGGTCCGGCCGCGAGCCGGGCTGCCGGAGAGCATCTGGGCAGATGGCTGGAGCCCTGGCAGCGCGCCCGCCGTGCTCGCCATCTCGCTGGCCAATACCCCCGGGACCGGCGGGCAGCCAGCGGAGATCCTGCTGCGCGGTGGTCAGGTCCTCCCCTTCGCCCCGGACACCGACTCGCTCATCCAGCTGAGCTGGGGCGTCGACGGGATGTTCATGCTGCACACGGGATACGGCGACAACTCGGTCGGCTGGAACAGCTACGTGGGAACCCTCAGCGGCGGGCCGCTGTCCCGGCCGCGGACGCTGGGCGAGCCATGGGACACGGTGGCCTTCAGCCCGCACGGCGATGTGATCGCGCTCGGCTATGGCATCGAGATCACGGCCTTCGTTCCGGTGCCGGCGCCCGCCTGCCGGCGCGCGGGCCGATGCCTGCATTTCAGGCCGAAGCCGCTCTTCGGCCGCGGGACGCTGCTGGCCTGGGCGCCGGTACCGGCACGCTGATCACGGACCGGGCGGCTAGCCGCGGGTCTCGTCCGGGGCGGGCTTCGCCGCCGTGGCCGGGTAGCGGCTGATCACGTCGGCGCCGAAGCGGGCCATCTCCTCGCGCTGCGGGGAGAACTGAAGCAGCAGCAGGCCGACGCCGGCTTCCTGATAGGCCGTGATCCGATCGATAATCTGGTCGGGCGTGCCGATCAGCCCGCTGCGCAGGCCTCGGTTCGAGACGCTGTACTCCTCGAGGGAGACCCGTGACTCCAGCTGCGAGCCCTCGATGAAGTTCTGGTAGGAGGCGTAGGCGTCCGCGGACGAGCGGACGTCGAGGATCCGCTCGAGCTCGGCATTGGCCTCCGCCTCGGTGTCCCGGCAGATCACGTAGCCAGAGACGCCGAACTCCAGCGGCGGACGGCCGGCCGCGACCCTGCGCGCGGTGAGGTCGGCCACCTTCGCGGCGATCACTTCCGGAGCGTCTCCGTGCATCACGTAGGCGTCAGCCTGAGCGGCGATGACATCCTTGGCCTTCGGGGATTCCCCGCCCATGTAGACGGCGGGGGGCCGGCCGGGCTTGGGCTCGACCACGGTGCCCTCGAGCTGGTAGAACGACCCGGTGTGGGTCACCGCGTCCTCGCGCAGCAGCCGCGAGAGCACGTCAAGCCATTCCTGGGTTCTGGCGTACCTGGCGTCATGCACGTCGAACGGCACGCCGTACTGCGTCGCCTCGTCCTTCCACCAGGACGAGACCACATTGAGCGATATCCGGCCGGGGGCGATCACGTCCAGGGTGGAGATCGCCTTGGCGGTCAGCGACGGAGAATGGTAGTTGGGCCGCACCGCGAGCATCAGCTCGAGCGACGATGTCACCGCGGCCAGGGCCGGGGCCAGCGTCCAGCAGTCGAGCGACGGAGCGTGGTGCCCCTTGATGTCGTTGAGGTTGAGCTCAGCGATCAGGGACAGATCGAAACCGTGCCGCTCGCTCGCCACGGCGAGGTCCCTGACGTACGGCCAGGCAATGCTCATGCCCTCGTCGCGCACGTTCCGCAGCCAGCCGCCGAAGATCGGCATCCAGTACCCGAACCGCATCGCCGCTCCTTTCACCGGCCCGACGCCATGACCACCGGCCATCGGGCAGTCTCTGGCCAGCGCCAGCCTGCCACCGCTCCGGGCGCCGGCGGCCGGCCCCGCGGTCTCCCGGCTGGCCCCGCGGCCTCCCGGTCTCCCGGCCGGCCCCGCGGCCTTCTGGCCGGCCCTCAGCGAGCGGCGATCGCGGTCCTGGCCGACTCCTGCGCCAGCAGCCGCCCGAGGAACGCGGCGACGGCCGGCAAGGCCGGCCTGGCCGCCGAGGCCTCGATGACCCCGTTGTAGTTCGTCGTCGTGTTGATGTCGTAGGTGACCAGCCGGCCGTCCGCTGTCTCGATGAACTCGAAGCCCGCGATCTCGATTCCCTGCCGGCCGGCGAAACTCAGGTACCTGCCGGTGATCGGGTCGTCAAAGCCTTCCCTGAGCGCGAAAAGGTCGCGGGCCGGTGAGTCGCCGAGCGCGCAGGCATCGGCCGGGCAGAGCTGGAAGCCGCCGATCGCGGTGTCGGCGGTGATCGCGTAGATGAACTCGCCGCCGACCATTTCCACCCTGCTGATCCGGGGCTCGGCGGCGCGCAGGTACTCCTGGAGCAGGGTAATGCCATCCACAGGTAGCTCGTAATCCGGCGACCGGACGTAGCTGTCGAACTCGTCGTGGCCTTCGAAGAGGCGCACGCCCAGTCCCTTGCCGCCCTGATTGTGCTTGCTGATGAACGGGGCGGGCAGCTTTCTCGCGGCGGCCGAAAGCTCGCTGGCGCCGGCCACCGCGATCGTGCGCGGGACGTCGAACCCGGCCGCTCGCAGCGCTGTGAGCTGCTCGACCTTGCTCATTTCAAGCTCCAGCACCCGTCGGCCGTTGACTATCCGGCGGCCGTGGCTTTCCAGCCAGCTGAGCACTCCGCGGGTCTGATCCTTGGCGAACGGGTGGCCGCGGGTATGCGACGACGCGCTCATCCGGGACCAGAACACCCCGGCGGGCGGCTGCTCATCAAGGTCGAGCATGCAGTCACCGAGCAGCCACTGCGCATGCGGAACGCCGGCCTCGTCGAGCGCGGCCCCGATCGGCCCATACCAGTCGGGGTTCTCGTGGATCACATGAACCTTCACCGCTGCCCGGCCTCCCGCCGTAGCCCTGCCCGTACCAGCGTATGACAGGGCGCCAGACGGCGGCACCCGGCTAGTTGCGAGCCGGATATGCGCGCGCGACCTCGAGGAACGCGTCGTTGGCGGCGGGCTCGGCGACCGAGATCCGCGCGCCCTCGCCGGCGAACGGCCGGATGCTCAGCCCGGCCCGGCCGCATGCCTCGCCGAAATCCGCCGTGGCGGCGCCAAGGCGCAGCCAGACGAAGTTCGCCTCCGTGGGCGGCACCGACCAGCCCATCGCGGTCAGCTCGCGGATGACCCGGTTTCGTTCCGAGACCACCAGCTCGACCCGGTCGAGCAGCTCGGCCTCTGCCGCCAGCGAGGCGACGGCCGCCGCCTGCGCCAGCGCGTTCACGGTGAACGTGAGCATGGTCTTGCGCGCAGCGGCAGCCACCGGCTCGTGGCCGATCAGGAATCCGACCCGCAGGCCCGCCAGGCCGTAGGCCTTCGAGAAGGTCCGCAGTACGGCCACGTTCGGCCGGTCGCGGTAGATGTCGAGCCCGTCAGGCACGTCAGGATCGCGCACGTACTGCACGTATGCCTCGTCAAGCACCACCAGGCAGTCGGCGGGCACCTGGTCGAGGAACTCGCTGAGCTCTCCGGTGTGCACCACCGTGCCGGTCGGATTGTTCGGCGTGCAGACGAAGATCAGCCTGGTGGCGTCGGTGATCGCGGCGGCCATCGCGGCCAGGTCGTGCTTCTCGTCGCGCAGCGGTACCCGCACCGAGTTCGCTCCGGCCAGGTCGGCCAGGTACGGATAGGCCTCGAACGAGCGCCACGCGTACAGCACCTGCGCCCCGGGATCAGATACGGCCTCAAGCAGCTGCTGGACGATTCCGACCGAGCCGCAGCCGACGGCCACGTGAGCGGCGGGCACATCATGCCTGGCCGCGATCGCCTCGGTCAGTTCAGCCGCGCCGTTGTCCGGGTATCTGTTGACCTCCCCTGCTGCCTCGGTGATGACCTTGAGCACCGAGGGCAGCGGTCCGAACGGCGACTCGTTCGAGGACAGCTTGAAGGTGCGGCCAGCCGAGGCGGACGGTGGCTTGCCCGGCTGATACGGCGTGAACTGGTCAAGAATCGGCCTGAATCGTGGTGTCTGTCGGGACATCGTCGTCCTCCAGGGCTGATCGGGTCCGGGTAGCCGTGCGGTCCTGCTGCCAGTTATCACGATCGCCCGTGCCCTGAGCGATCACGGAAATATACCGGGCTGGTGTCTCATCCGGCCACTGCCGCGTCCGCGCCGGCGCCTCCGCGGCCGGGCCGGCTAGCAGCGGTTCCGCTGGCTCGGACGGCAGCTCAGCGGCTCCGGCCGGCCACCGCTGCCGCGGCCGGAGCATCGGCGGATGCAGCAGCTCAGCGGCGCCGCGCCGGTAGAGCTGGGCTGGCCGGCCGCCGGAGGAGCTGGCGGATCCGGTCTCCACAAGGAAGCGCTCGGCGCCGGTCACCTTGCGATGGAAATTACGGGGGTCAAGCGGCGTCCCCCAGACGATCTCGTACACCCGGCGCAGCTCGGCCACGGTGAACTCATCGGCGCAGAATGCCGCGCCGAGCGAGGTGTACTCGAGCTTGGCCCGGGCCCGCTCGACGCCGTCCTGCAGGATGCGCAGATGGTCGAAGGCCAGGTCGGTCAGCTCAGCCACGGGCTGCCAGCTCATCCGCGGCTGATCAGGAGCCGGCAGGTCAGGAGCCAGCCCGAGGTACGCCACCGAGAGCACCCGCTGCCGCGGGTCGCGGTCCGGGTAACCGTAGGTCGCGAGCTGCTCAAGGTGCACCGGCGCGTCCGGCAGGCCCGCCCGCTCGGCCAGCACGCGCGTCGCTGTGGCGGGAAGATCTTCCTCGAGCCTGACGAAGCCTCCAGGCAGCGCCCAGCGACCACGGTGCGGCTCGGCATCCCGCCGCCACATCAGCGCCGACAGCTGACTGGCCCGCACCGTGAGGATCACCAGGTCGACGCTCACCGCGACCCGTGGCACCTCCATGTCTGCAACCTAGCGCGGGCTCACCCGGTTGGCTAAACGTCCTCACCGGGCATCCTTCGCGGCCTGGAACGCTTCCAGCGTCGCGGCGCTGAACAGGACGAAACGCACCTGGTCGACGCTTGTTACCGCAGACCGCACGGCGGCTACCGCGATCTGGGCCGCGTCGGCGAGCGGCCAGCCGAACGAGCCGGCCGAGACCGCCGGAAACGCCACGGTCCGCGCCCCAAGCTCGTCGGCTACCCGCAGCGACTCGGTATAGCACGAGGCCAGCAGCGCCGACCGGTCGTCCGCGGCCGAGTACACCGGCCCGACGGTGTGAATCACCCACCTCGCGGGCAGCAGACCGGCGGTGGTTGGCACCGCCTGACCGGCCGGCAGCCCGTCGCGATAGGCCCCGGCCCGCAGTTCGCGGCAGGCGGCCAGGATGGCCGGGCCGCCCCTGCGGTGGATCGCGCCGTCGACGCCGCCACCGCCGAGCAGCGATGAGTTGGCCGCGTTGACCACGGCGTCGACGTCCTGCTCGGTGATGTCACCACGGACGATGGTGAGGTTCATCGCGACCTGGCCTCCTCGCGCCTTGCGAGTGCCTCCGGCGGATCCGCGGCGGGTCGGCCGGCTCTGGGCCCGCTTGGCATCGTCTCGTATGGTGAGTGCATGAACCGGCTGGGAGAACTCGAGCGCGCCATCATGGAAGTGCTCTGGCAATCGCCGGACCCCATGACAGTCCGGCAGGTCGGCGTCTGCCTGACTGACCGGGATCTGGCCCACACCACTGTCATGACCGTACTCGACCGGCTGGCCAAGAAGGGGTTCGTCCGCCGCCAGCGAGCCGGCCGTGCCTGGCGCTACCGTCCTGCCGAGAGCCGCGAAGCCTACGTCGCCGAGCTGATGCTGACCGCCCTTGACCAGACCGGTGACCGGCAGGCGGCGCTGACCCGGTTCGCCCGCAGCGTCTCAGGGTCCGAGGCGCACGCGCTCCGGGTGGCTCTTGAGGCTCTCGGCGGAGGTGACACGTCCAGCCGGGCCAGCGGGCCGGGCAGCGGAGCCGGGGCCTGATTTCCTGTGCCCACCGCCGTCATCCTGCTCAGCGCGGTCGCCATCGGCTGCGTCCCGGCCGCGCGCCTGCTCGCCAGCGCGCGCTGGCCGAGGCGGTCGCCGGCCGCGGCCATCGCGCTGTGGCAGGCGCTCGGGCTGAGCTGGGGCGTGGCCACGGTCGGTGCGCTCGCCGGGATCGGCGCCACCGGGCTCAGCCGCACGGTAGCCGGCGGCACGGGCGCCGACGGCCCGGTGCTAGCCGGCGGCCGGCTGGCCGGCGTAGCCGCGGCCGCGGCTGACCAGGCAACCCGGCTGATGCTCGGCTCCGGCGGCGGCCCGGTCCGATCCTGGAGCGTGCTCACCGGCCTGCGGGCGGCGTGCCTGGTCGCCGGGGCGGCCCTGCTAGCCGTGCTCTGCTGGATTCTCATCGCCGCGATCACCGCCGTCCTGCGGGCCAGGCACCGGCAGCGGGCGCTGCTCAGGCTGCTCGCCCATGGTGACCCCAAGGTTCCAGGGGCGCTGGTCGTGGACCATCCGGCCGCTGCCGCATACTGCGTCCCTGGGCTGCGCTCGGCGATCGTGATCAGCGCTGGCACTCTTGACCTGCTCGACCAGGCCGAGCTGGCCGCTGTCCTGGCGCATGAGCGGGCGCACCTTCGGGCCAGGCACGACCTTGTGCTGCTGCCCTTCACCGCGCTCTTGCGGGCGTTCCGCTGGTCGGAGACCGCCAGGGACGCGAACCGTGAGGTCGCCTTGCTCGTCGAGATGCTGGCCGATGATCGCGCCCGGCGGCTCCGGCCGGCCAGGGAGCTGGCGATGGCGCTGCTGCGAGTCGGTGCGGCCGGCGGCGGCCGGGCCCCGGTCGGCGCGCTGGCAGCCGCTGGAGCCACGGTCGACTGCGAACTCGCGGCCAGGGTCACCCGGCTGCTCAGACCGCAGCCCGGACTGTCCGTGATAGCCATGGCCCTGCTCGGAGCGGTAGCCGCATTCCTGGTGATCGCGCCGGCCGCGGCCCTGCTGCTGCCGTTCTGATCGCCGCCCATCCCGCCGAACGGCCGGCCGCCCGGACCTGCCGAACAAACCGCCTCCCGGCCAGCGCTGGGGCGTGGCAGGGTCCGGATGGTGCCGCCGGGCCGCCGCCCATCCCGCGGCCACGCCGCCAGCCCGCCGACCGACAGGTCGATCCGGTGATCGGGCGGATACCTCGGCGGTGTTCCCTGAGAGGTCCACCCGGTCCTGGACAGGAACCTAGTCGGCGATCCGGATTCTGAGGCGGCGGAAGCCCTTGCCCTTGTTCTCGATCTTGACGACCTCGATCCGGCCGATCTGGGCGGTCGACGCGACATGGGTCCCGCCGTCGGCCTGCTGGTCAAGACCGACGATGTCGATGATCCGCACGTCCTTGACGTCCGGCGGGACGAGGTTGGTCGCCGTCCGGATGATGTCGGGGATGGCGAACGCGTCGTCGCGCGGCAGCACCCGGACATCGATCCGCCGGCCGGCCGCGATCTCGGCGTTGCAGGCTGCCTCGACCGCGTCCCTGAAGCCGGCCGGCAGCTCGGGCAGGTCGAAGTCCATCCTGGCGGCGAACGGCTCCATGTTGCCGCCGGTCACCAGCGAGCCGTAGTCACGGTAGACCACGCCGCACAGCACGTGCAGGCCGGAGTGCGTCCGCATCAGGGCGGTCCGCCGGTCGTCCTGCACCGCGCCGCGGACGGCCGTCCCGGCCGGCGGCAGCGGATCGGCCTCGGCCGGGATCAGGTAGAGGTCATCGCCCTTGCGCGCGTCGACGATCCGGGTCTGCACCCCGCCCCAGAGCAGCACTCCGTGGTCGGGTGGCTGGCCGCCGCCGCCGGGATAGAAGGCCGACTGATCGAGAACGATCCCTTCCGGGCTGGACGCGAGCACCTTCGCGTCCCATTCACGCAGGGTCTGATCGGCCAGCTCCAGGCGATGCGTTCGCCACGAGGTCTCGGTCATCGGGCATCACTCATGTCCGGCAGCATAGTCCGGGTTCCGGCACCGGATGCCGCCACCGGGCTGCCTGAAGCGCGGCCTGGCGCGACGACCGGCCAGCACACGCATACCCCCGCGGGCAGGCTGAGGGCGCGGGCCTGGCGGGCTACCAGGGTCCGTAAGGGCCCTGACGCGAGGAACCGCCTGGGCCGATCCCGCGTACCTTCGGCCGGACGTCGGTCAGGTAGATGGCTGCCGCGATGAACGCGGCCAGCGGCAGAATGCTGATCAGGGAGACGCCGTAGGCGACACCGTACAGGCCGATGACCACGGCGACGCCGAGGATGATCAGCCACAGCGGCTTGGTCTGCTTCCCGACCGCGACGAAAGCGCCGGGCGGACGGCGCAGCGCGTCGATCAGCGCCCACACCTCGACGATGAAGGCCGCGACGGCGAGGGCGAAGAACAGCCACGAGAGCGGCGTGAACGCGTTGAATCCAGAGAACACGGTGCCAACCTATCTGTTCACGGTAGCGGCTGAGACTTCGCCAGTTGGCCCGGTCCAGCCTTGCCCGGCCCCGGCGGCACTGGCCATGTCAGCCTGCCCGGTTTCGTCGAGCCCGGCGTCGTCGTCGAGCCCGTCGGTTTCGTCGAGCCCGGCGGCGAGTTCGTCGAGCCCGGCGTCGTCGTCGAGCCCGTCGGCGGCTGTCGCTGTTCCGCGCACGGGCGCGTACACCTCGCGCGGCGGCCAGTCAGCCTCCGGCTCGCCAGGCGGGCCCGTATCGCTCGCGGCGGACTCAGCCGGGGCGTCAAGCCAGCCGGCCGCCGCCTCGGCATCGGTCACCGCCTGCTCGGCCAGATCCTCGGGCCGAGCAGCCCGCGGCACGGCATCAGTCACCCCCTGCTCGGCCAGGGTCTCAAGCCAGCCGGCCGCCGCCTCGGCATCGGTCACCGCGTGCTCCGCGGACCCAGCCGCCGCCGTCGCCTCTTCCGATGCCGGATCGAGCTCGGCGCTCGCCGCGGCCAGAGCCGCACGAGCCTCAGCGTCGGCCCTGACCTCCTTGCGGAAAGATTCGTAGATCTCGATCAGCATCTGCTTCTGCCGCTCGGTGAGCTCGGGGTCGGTCATGACCGCGTCGGCCACCGAGGTGTCGGCCGGCCGGTCGTCCAGGATCCCCGCCTGCACGTAAAGCGCCTCGGCCGAGATCCGCAGGCCCTTCGCGATCTGCTGCAGGATGTCGGCGCTCGGCCGTCGCAGGCCGCGCTCGACCTGGCTCAGGTACGGGTTGGAGACGCCGGCGGCCTGGGCGAGCTGGCGCATCGAGATCTTCGCCTGCTCCCGCTGCTCACGGATAAAGGAGCCTATTGTGCTTGCCGTTACCGGGCTCATGCTCTCAGTGTCCCAACCGGCGCTTGCAATTGCAAATCTGCGAGCAAGCACCTCGGGCCGGTGCCGTCAGGCCGGTGCCACCCGACCGGTGCCACCGGCCGGTGTCATCGACCCCGATTGGCGATCCCGAGCAGCACCCTGGCCTGTTCCGGCACCATCGCCGGGCGCTGAGCAAGTTCGGCGAGCGCGGCCGCGCGCGCCACAAGCTCGGCATTGCTGGCCACCGGGCGGCCCCGGGAGAAGGTGATCGTGTCCTCCATCCCGACCCGCAGGTGCCCGCCGGCCGCCAGCGCCGCGAACATTACGGGCAGCGAGGTCCGGCCGACTCCGGTGGCCGACCAGGTCGCGCCGTCGGGCAGTGCCGACACCGCCTGAACCAGGGTGGCCGCGTTCCCCGCCATCCCGCCGGGAACGCCCATCACCAGGTCGCAGTGCACGTGCCCGCCGTGCGGCGGCCCGAACTTGTCGAGCAGCCGGTGCAGCGCTGCGACATGCCCGAGGTCGAACAGCTCGAATTCGGGCACCACGCCACGTTCCTGCGTCCTGACGTAAAGCTCGCACATGAACGGCCATGGGTTCATGAACACGTCGTCGCCGAAGTTCACCGTGCCGCAGGTCAGCGAGCAGCCGTCCGGACCGGCGTCGAGCACGGCCAGCCGGGCGTCGAAGCTGTCGGTCACCGCCCCGCCGGTCGAGAGCTGCACGATCAGGTCGGTGGCCTCGCGCAGCGCGTGCACGGTATCGGTCAGCCTGCCGATGTCGAGGGTCGGCCTGGCACCGGCGTCCCTGATGTGCACGTGGATGATCGACGCACCGGCCTCCCGGCACTCCTTGGCGGTCGTGACGAGTTCATCGAGCGTGACCGGCAGGGCCGGCACCGCCGACTTCTCCGACTCGGCGCCTGTCGGCGCGACGGTGATCAGGGTGGCTGGATCCTGCCTGGCGGCGGGTCGGGTACTTGGATCGGCTGTCATCGGCGGAGAATGCCTTCTCGTGCGAGCTGTTGTTCAACGTGCCGTTGAGGCGAGCGTAACGGTAGCCGGGGAGGTGGTCGGCCAGCTCACCGCACCGGGCCTGGTGGTCCTGGTCGGCGTGACGCACAGCGACACCCCGCGCACGGCGGCGGCGCTGGCCAGCAAGATCTACCAGCTGAGGATCCTGGACGAGGAGAAATCGTGCTCGGACACCGGAGCGCCGTTGCTCGTGGTCAGCCAGTTCACGCTGTACGCGCAGACCAGCAAGGGCCGGCGGCCGACCTGGCAGGCGGCGGCGCCGCGCGAGTTGGCCGAGCCACTGGTGACCGCGTTCGCCGATGCGCTACGGTCGCTCGGCGGCAGCGTGCAGACCGGGGTGTTCGGCGCGAAAATGGCCGTAGCGCTGGTCAACGATGGCCCGGTGACACTCATTCTTGAGGCATAACGGACAGCTGCCCGGCAATCGCCCGGCCGCGCCCAGCGCCGCACGGCCGATCGGGGGCCGCGGCACGTGCCCGGCGCCGGCCTCAGCGGTGATCGTGGTCGATTCTCAGTCGATATGAGCTGAGAATCGACCACGATCATGAGACCCGGGTGGCCGAGCCGGTCTGGGCGGCTGCCAGGTGGGCACGGGTGAACGCCAGTGACTCGGCCAGGTCGGCGTACCGCTCCTCGCTGGTCAGCGCCCGCCGCGTAATCACCTCGATCACCACCGTCCCGGTGTAGCCCATGCCGGGCAGCCGCTCAAGCAGCTCCGCGCAGGGCTGGTTGCCCCGCCCGGGCACCAGATGCTCGTCGGGCAGGCCGACCCTGGCGCCGTCGGCCATGTGCACGTGTGCCAGCCGGTCGCCTAGCTGGTCGGCCATCTCCAGGGCATCGGAGTCCGACACGGCCGTGTGCGACAGGTCAAGCGTCACGTAGTCACATTCCATCTCGACCGGATTCCAGTGCGGCGCGTAGGCAGCTACCTCGGCACCCCCGGCACGGAGCGGGTAGAGATTCTCGACCGAGAACGTGACGTCAGTCTCGGAGTTCATCCTGGCCAGCCCGGACTCGAAGTCCCTTGCGTACTCTCGCTGCCACCGGAACGGCGGGTGAACCACGATCATCTTGGCGCCCAGGCGGTCCGCGACCTCCGCGGTCTTGACCAGCTTGCCCCACGGATCCCGGCCCCAGACCCGCTGGGTGAGCAGCAGGCACGGAGCGTGCACGGCCAGCACGGGCACGCCGTGGTAGTCCGACAGGCGGCTCAGCACTTCGGCATCCTGGCTAACTGGATCGGCGGTCACCATGACCTCGACGCCGTCATAACCGAGGCGGGCAGCCACCTCGAACGCGTCCGGAGTCCGCTCGGGAAAGACCGATACGGTCGACAGCAGCACCGGGATGGCGCTGACCGGCCGGTCAGCGTCTCCTGCCTCGCTTATCGCTCTGTCGCTGGCCCGCAACTGGCTGACCCGCCGCT
>DATNIU010000094.1:0-11305 GCA_035604275.1 Streptosporangiaceae bacterium
GCAACGATATTCGTTGTTACTCCGAAATTTCGCGACTGGTCCCGTAGGTGCTCGCTCGCCGGATGAATAGGATCGCAGCCATGCGCATACTTCTCGTCGGGGCCGGCGGAGTCGGCACGGCCTTCGCCAGGATCGCAGCCCGCCGGGACTTCGCCGAGCTCATCATCGGCGACTACGACCTCGCCAGAGCCGAGCGCGCGGCCGCGGCGAGCGACAGATACCAGGCGGTCAGGCTGGACGCGAGAGACGAGCTGACCGTGGCCGGCCTGCTCGCCGAGCACTCCTGCGACGCTCTGATGAACGCCGCGGACCCCCGGTTCGTGATGCCGCTGTTCCGGGCCGCGCTGCGGACAGGCAGGCATTATCTGGACATGGCGGCGTCGCTGTCTCATCCGCACCAGGATGCGCCCTACAGCAAGACCGGGGTCAAGCTGGGTGACGACCAGTTCGCGCTCGCCCAGGAATGGGAGCAGCGCGGCAAGCTGGCCCTGGTCGGCATCGGAGTCGAGCCAGGGCTCTCCGACGTGTTCGCCAGGCACGCCGCTGACACGATGTTCACCGAGATCGACGAGCTCGGCGTCAGGGACGGGGCGAACCTGGTCGTGCAGGGGTACGACTTCGCGCCGACCTTCTCGATCTGGACGACGATCGAGGAGTGCCTGAACCCGCCGGTGATCTGGGAGGCCGGCCGCGGCTGGTTCACCACGGAGCCGTTCAGCGAGCCGGAGAGCTTCACCTTCCCGGCCGGCATCGGGCCGGTCGAGTGCGTGAACGTCGAGCACGAGGAAGTGCTGCTGATGCCGCGCTGGATCGACGCCAGGCGGGTCACGTTCAAGTACGGCCTAGGCGCGGAGTTCATCAGCGTCCTGAAGACGCTGCACAAGCTCGGGCTCGACTCGACGGTCCCGGTGACCGTCGGCGGGACCCAGGTCTCGCCGCGCGACGTGGTCGCCGCCTGCCTGCCCGACCCGGCCGGGCTCGGCGCCAAGATGACCGGGCTGACCTGCGCCGGCACCTGGGTCACCGGGAAGGGCAAGGACGGGGCGCCGCGCGAGGTCTACCTGTACCACGTGACGGACAACGCGTGGTCCATGGCCGAGTACGGATCGCAGGCCGTGGTCTGGCAGACCGCGGTCAACCCGGTCGTGGCGCTTGAGCTGATCGACTCCGGCGCCTGGTCCGGGGCCGGCGTTCTCGGGCCCGAGGCGCTGCCAGCGCAGCCGTTCCTCGACCTGCTGACCGACTACGGCTCGCCGTGGGCGTGCGAGGAACGCACGCCGGCCGGCCGATGATCATGGATAAAGCGAATTAGCTGATACGGGTCTACCAGCGCGAGCCACAGCACAGAACGGAGTCCTGGAGTGAAAGAACTGCGCAACTTCGTCGGCGGTCAGTGGGCCGCCGCGACGGCCGGCCGGCAGGCGGAGCTGATCAACCCGAGCACGGGCGAGGCGTTCGCCACGGCGCCGGTCTCGGAGGCGGCCGACGTCGACGCGGCCTTCGCCAGCGCCGCCGAGGCCTTCGAGACCTGGCGGGACGCGACTCCGGCCGAGCGGAGCCTGGCCTTGCTGCGGATCGCCGACGCCCTCGAGGCGCGGGCCGATGATTTCGTCGCCGCCGAATCCGAGAACACCGGCAAGCCGATCGGGCTGACCGCTTCGGAGGAGATCCCGCCGATGGTCGATCAGATCAGGTTCTTCGCCGGCGCGGCGCGGATGCTCGAGGGCCGCTCCGCCGGTGAGTACATGACCGGGTTCACGTCGATGATCAGGCGCGAGCCGGTCGGCGTCTGCGCGGCGGTGACGCCGTGGAACTACCCGATGATGATGGCCGTCTGGAAGTGGGCGCCCGCGCTCGCGGCCGGCAACACGCTGGTGCTCAAGCCGTCGGACACGACCCCGGTGACGACCCTGATGCTCGCCGAGCTGATCGCCGAGCACACCCCGGCCGGCGTGCTCAACGTGATCTGCGGCGACCGGGACACCGGCCGGGCGCTGGTCGCGCACCCGGCGCCGCGGATGGTCTCGATCACCGGCAGCGTCCGGGCGGGCAAGGAGGTCGCCGCCTCGGCGGCTGCCGGGCTCAAGCGAGTTCACCTGGAGCTCGGCGGCAAGGCGCCGGTGGTGATCTTCGACGACGCCGACCCGGCCAAGGCGGCCGAGGCGATCGCGATCGCCGGCTACTTCAATGCCGGCCAGGACTGCACGGCCGCCACCAGGGTGCTGGCCGGCCCCGGCGTGCACGACGCGTTCGTCGAGGCCCTGGTCGAGCAGGCCAAGGGCCAGACCACCGGCGGCCCTGACGTCGAGGCCGATTTCGGCCCGCTGAACAACGCTACTCAGCTTGAGCGGGTCGCCGGGTTCATCGGGCGGCTGCCGGATCACGCCCGGGTGCTGACCGGGGGGCACCAGGTCGGCTCCCGCGGATTCTTCTTCGAGCCCAGCGTGGTCGACGGCCTGAACCAGGACGACGAGATCGTGCAGAACGAGGTGTTCGGCCCGGTCATCACCGTGCAGCGGTTCACCGACGAGGACCAGGCGCTGTCCTGGGCGAACGGGACCGAATACGGCCTCGCCTCATCGGTCTGGACGTCGGACCACGGAAGGGCGATGCGGATGGCGCGGCGGCTGGACTTCGGCTGCGTCTGGATCAACACCCACATCCCGCTCGTCGCCGAGATGCCGCACGGCGGCTTCAAGAGCTCCGGCTACGGCAAGGACCTGTCCATGTACGGATTCGAGGACTACACCAGGGTCAAGCACGTCATGTCCTCGCTCGACTGAGCCGGCTCGCCGCTGACGGCCCGGTCGCCGGATCCCGGTGACCGGGCCGTCTTGCCGTCCGCCGCCGCGCTAGCGGTTAGCGGTTAGCGGTTAGCGGTTAGCGGTTAGCCCGGACGGTGCCCGCCAGCCGCGGCCTGGCCGGCCGCCGCCGCCGCCGCCTGCTCCGGCGCGGAGAGCCCCTTGCGCTCCATCGCGCCCCATTCCGCCTTGCGGATCAGCTGCCAGAAACCCTCGGTCCGCCAGATGTGCATCACCTGCCGGTACCCGAGATTCTCGCCAAGCGCGTAGAGCACCATGCGGCCAAGATCGCTCCAGGCCGAATGCCGGTTCGGCGTGGCGTCCTCGAGCGTGATCGCGCTCAGGGTCAGGAACAGCCCGTACAGAACCGACACGGCGAGGAAGAGCACGAAGGTGACGAGCGAGATCTTGCCGAACAGGAACGCTGCCAGCGTCACCGCGTAGCCGGACAGCTCGATCAGCGGGCCGAGCACGTCGAAGACGAGCATCGCCGGCATGGCGAGCAGACCGACCGCCCGGTAACGGGGGTTCAGCAGCATCCGGCGGTGGATCAGCAGCGTCTCCAGGCAGCCGCGATGCCAGCGGCGCCGTTGGCGGCGCAGGAACCTGGCCCTTTCCGGCGCCTCGGTCCAGCAGACGGGGTCAGGCACGTACACGATCCGGTACGGTCGCCCGGCGTCGTGGCAGGTGCGATGCAGGCGGACCACGAGCTCGAAGTCCTCGCCGACGATGTCGGTGCGGTAGCCGCCGGCGGCGATCACAACGTCACGGCGGAACAGGCCGAACGCGCCGGACACGATCAGCAGCGCATTGAGCGCGGTCCAGCCCGTGCGGGTGCCGAAGAAAGCCCGCACATACTCGACAACCTGGAACATCGCGAGTCTCGAGCGCGGGAGGCCGGCCTCCATGACCCGCCCTCGCTCGATCCGGCATCCGTTCGCCACCCGCACCATGCCGCCCGTCGCGATCGTCTGGCGCGGGTCATCGACGAACGGCAGCGCGGTCTTGGCCAGGGCATCGGCCTCGAGGATCGAGTCGGCGTCGATCGTGCAGAAGATCGGATAGGCCGCGAAGTTGATCCCGGCGTTCAGCGAGTCTGCCTTGCCGCCGTTCTCCTTGTCGATCACAAGCAACCGCAGCTGACTGCGCGGCTCATAGACGGCGCGCACCGGCCGGTGCGGCAGGAAGGGCGGCGTCGGGCGGCTGACCTCGCGGAGGTCGAAGACGTCCGCGAGGTGCTCGGTGGTGCCGTCGGTGGAGCCGTCGTTGATGACGACGACCTCCAGCTGCGGATAGTCGAGCGCCAGCAGCGAGCGGACGCTGTCGGCGATCCCCGGGGCCTCGTTGTAGGCGGGCACGAGAACCGAGATCGGGGGGGTGAGCGGTGAGCGGACCATGCGCCGCAGGCCGCTGGCGCTCGCCCGGCTGACGTAGTGCCTGAGCTCAAGCGCAGCCAGGAGCAGCACTCCCGTGTTGACGATGACGAATGCGCTGAAGAACCCGAGTATCAGCCATACGTAGAAGATCACGGTGGCCGCGCCGCCCCGGCCGACGCCGTCCCGGAACTGCCCGACCCGGAACTGCCCGACCCGGCCGGCGCGGCCGACCCGGAACTGCCCGACCCGGAACTGCCCGACCCGGCCGACGCGGCCGACCCGGAGCCGCCCGACCCGCTCAGCTCGGCCAGCCCGGAACCGCCCGACCCGGCCGCTCCGCTCAGCTCGGCCAGCCCGCGCTCACCGAGCCTGGACAGAGCTCCGGCCGCGGCGGCTCGCAGCGACCAGTCCTGGGCGCACAGCTGATCCTCAAGCACCGGCAGCGCGCTGAGGTCACCGAGCGCGCCGAGCGCGGTCACCGCGGCGGCACGGGCGGCCGGCCCGCGGTCCTCGTCGCCCGCCAGGGCCATCAGCGCGCCGGCCGACCGTATCTCGCCGATCATGCCGAGGCCGCGCGCCGCGGCAGCGGCCAGGTCGTCGCGATCGGCGAGGCACGCCTGGAGCAGCGGCGCGTGCTCGGACAGGCGCAATTCACTGGCGACCGCGATCGCGACCGCCCGCGCCTCGGGGGCAGCGCCATGCCTGATCAGATGCGCCAGGGCCGGCGGCCGGGCCGTTCCCAGGGCGAGCACCACTGCCGCCGCCGCGCCGGGAGCGGTGACCATGTCACGCTCCGCCACAGTGACGACCGAGCCAATGACGTCGTCGCCGCCCACCTCGGCGAGCGTGCGGGCGCAGGTAGTGCGGACATCGACATCGGAATCCTCCAGCCCGGCCAGCAGGGCGGGCACCGCCGCCGGGGATCCGATCGCCGCCAGCGTCTCCGCGGCCCGCAGTCGCCGGACCCGGCGGCGGGCGCGAAGACCGGACATGGCGTCGGCCACGTAACCGCCTTGCTCGAGCAGCTCCACGAGGCGAGCTCGCTCACTGCCGCGCAGGTCGTAGATCGCCTCGATCGCGACCTCGAGCACGACCGAGCGTTCCCGCATATCGGGCATGGCGGCAGATCCCGCCAGGTACTCAGCGATCGCCAGCTCAGCGCGCGGGCGGAGCCTGCGCTCGCGCAGATCCCGCCGACGGACCACCACGCGGGTCGCCACGTCGAGCGCGACGGTCAGCCCGATCGCCACCGCGAGCCAGGTGACCAGGTGAGTCAGCACACCGGTCACGACGCCGCCCGGTCCAGGGTCCGCCGGACCCGCGCGGACAGCTCGCGCGGGCTGAACGGCTTCGGCATGTACTCCTCGACCCCGAGGTTGAGGCCTCCGAGCACGTCCTCTTCGCTCGTTCTGTCGGTCAGCATCACGATCGGCAGAGCGCGCGTGGCCGGATCCTCGCGCAGGGCCCGGACGACCTCGAACCCGTCCAGCTTGGGCATGACCTTGTCGAGGACGAGCAGATCCGGATGCTCCTGCCGGGCCAGAGCGAGCGCTTCCTCGCCGTCGGCCGCCTCGAGCACGTCGTAGCCGTCCGCGATGAGCCGGGCGGAGACCAGCCGTCGGACCGTCGATGAGTCTTCCGCGATGAGGATCCTCATGACCGCCTTTCCGGCCGCGCGCGGTGCGCGGCGGAGATACGGTAACCTACCCTCTCTCACTAAAACGTACCGTTCGATTACCGTATGTAGCTGCCCTGGCCTGCCGCAACGACCGCTGCCCGCACGATCCGCCGCACCCCAGGCCGACCGCGAGCGAGCCTGAGCCCGGTGGCATCGTCCGGGCTGCGACGGGACCTTGGACTCTGGAAAACGGCTGCCCCGCCCGAGAAGACTCCTAGGTATGTCTATCCAAGGCCACCCGGTGGCCTGCGCGGACTCCGATCCGCGCGGTCACGCCCGTTCACCCCGATAGGGGGCGCGTCATGACAGTGCGCTCGATAGCGGAGTACCTCGGTGCCCACCCGTTCTTCGCGGGCCTGGACGCAGCCTCAGTACTCGAACTCGCCGGATGCGCGCGCAACGAGCACGTCCGGGCCGGGGAGTACTTGTTCCGTGAGGGCGGCGCCGCCGAGCATTTCTATGTGATCATGCACGGCCGCATCGCGCTGGAGGTGTTCAGCCCGGGTACCGGGTCGCACGTCCTTGACTCGGCCGACGAGGGCGAGGTGCTCGACTGGCCGTGGCTGATCCCGCCGCACCGGTGGATGTTCGACGCCAGGGCGATGGAACCGACCAGCGTCGTGTCCCTGAACTCGGCCTGCCTGCGCGGAAAGTGCGACGCCGACCCGCAGCTTGGCTATGAGCTCGTGCAGCGAGTGGCACAGGTCATAGCCCACCGGCTGGAGGCGACCAGGGTGCGCCTGCTCGACCTCTACGGCGTCCCGCAGCGGAGCGCCGGCCGACAGCCGGCTGAGCACCGGCTGAGCACCGGCTGACCGCCGGCCCGGACAGGCCCCGGCCGGGAGCGCGTTCAGCCGACCGGAATCAGATCAGCCACGTCCCGGTGCAGCGCGGCGAGCCCCTGGTCAAAGGTCGCAAGCCGAGCACGGCGAGCTCTGGCAAGCTGCGCCAGGTAGGCATCGGTGACCTGGCGGTGGCCGATGACGCCGGTCATCGGCACGTCGGCATAGCCGACGTCGTCTGGCCAGAACTCATGCCGCGGGTCGGCCGACACGGCCTTGACCAGCGCGAGCGCCACCTCGGCCGGCAGACCCTCGCGGATGACCAGTCGGATCAGGCTGCCCTGAGTAATCGGACAGGTCGCGAACTGCGGCACAGTCCCGGTGAGCCATGACTCTGCCGCATCATGATGCACATGATCAGTCACAAGCAGCGCGATCAGCACGTTTGCGTCGAGCAGGACGGTCACTGTTCATCCTCCAGCGCCCGCACGTCCTCGCTCGTGATCGTTGTGCCCAGCCGAAGCACGGGTAGGCCGGTGCGGTCGCTGCGCGACAGACCAGCCTGCCCTGGCACGCCTGCCTGGCCCAGGCCGCGCCTGATCAAGATCGCGACTGTGTCGCTCAGCGTCCTTGCCGTATCTCGCGCGATGGCCAGCGCCTGCCTATGCAGATCCTCAGGAAGATCAATCGTTGTCCGCATGACAACATCATAACATCACTGCATCAAGATGCACCGGCTGCGGCACCGTCGAAGGCGGCACCCGCGCTGGCTGCTTCCCGTGCCCGGCGGAAACGCTGGGGCGTGTCCCATTGATCTTGGTGGATGCGGGCGGTGATCCAGGCGGCGTCCGGAAAGGCGGAGGAGGAGCCGATAGCGGCGCTTCGGCGCCGGCGGCGCGGCCGGTCGTCGCCTGGGCGCCGATCCGCGCCGCCGGAGATCTACGGGACACGCCCTAGTCCGACTGCTGACGTCAGCTCGCGTTCGCCATCTGCAGGTCGGACGCGCGGGACCGGTCGGGATCGGCGCCGTGGCGCAGCGCGCTTTCGAGATCGTCCACCAGCGCCTCGATTCGCTCTGAGCTGTCAGCCCACAGCCGCTGCTCGGCCGCCAGCTGGTCGGTAGCGTCCCTGATCTGCTGTATCGCGCTGTCCACCTGGTCGGCTGCCGACTTCTGCTGCTGAGTGGCGATGACCGACTCGTCCAGCATCGCCGCCGTCGCCGCCATCAGCTCGCCGACCTCGCGAGCCTGCCGCGAGCCCTGCTCGGTCGCGATGATGGTCGCGTTCGTCTCATCCCGAACGGCCGCGATGATCACGCTGATCGACTCGGTCGACCGGGCGGACCGTTCGGCGAGCTCGCGCACCTCGCTGGCGACCACGGTGAACCCGCGGCCGGCCTCGCCGGCCCTGGCAGCCTCGATCGCGGCGTTCAGCGCCAGCAGATTCGTCTGCCTCGCGATGTCATTGATCAGTTCCAGGATGTCGCCGATCTTCTGTGCCCGCTCACCCAGCGAGAGCGCACGGTCGGCGATCGCCTGGACCTTCTCCAGCATGTCGCGCATCGTGTCGCCGGTCTGCCTTGCGGCATCACCCATCGCCCGAACGCTCTCCGCGATCAAGCCAGCGGTGACGGCCAGCTGCTCGATCGTGGCCGACGTCTCGGCCACGGCCGAGGATTGCTGCGTGGCGACCGCGGCAGCGTTCTTGGCCGCCGTGCGCAGCTCGCCGGAGACCTCGGACAGCACCGCCGATGTCGACCCGAGCTGGGCGAGCAGGGCATCACGATCGCTCAGCCGGGCGAGCGTCACGTGCAACTGCTCCTCGCGCCTCAGCGCTCGGCCGAACAGGCGGACCATCAGGGCCGTGAACCCGATGCCGCCCACCAGGGTCATCGCGCCGATGGTGATCCCGATGGCCAGCGCCTGATCCGCGGCCGAGGTCGCGGCGGCCTCCGTCGCATCGGCCCAGGAGGCCTCGATGCCGTCCAGCCTCGCCAGCGGAACGAGCACGGGGACCGAGGCGGCATCAAGCCGCCTCATCGCCGCCAGCTCGGCCGACTCGCTCCGGCCGGCGGCCCGCCTGACGCTGCCGAACACCGACTGCAGAATCGCGTCCGCCGCGCTGGCCCGCGCCAGGGCCTGGTGCCCAGCCGGGGTCTCCGGGCTGATCTGCGCTATCACCCGCCTGAACGCAGCCGCCTGCGCGGCGATCTGGCCGGCCGCGGCCGGCGATGGCGTGTTCAGGTAGTCGTTCATCGTCTTGCGTTCTTGCCAGAAGATGCCGAACAGCGTTGCGGCCAGCCGGGCGTCACCGCGGGCCTCGAAGGCATACTCCAGCCGCGAGAACACGACGTCGTAGCGCCAGGTGGTCGCGATGGTCACGCCGACCGCCGACGCGATCACGAAGATGGCCGTGACGGTCGCGATGGTGATGCGGCGCGATGCCCCTTTGAGCCGTGTCCCCAGCATCGCGCGCATGCTCCGCCCCCCGTAATTCCGCAGCGAAGACCTCGCAGCGGCATGCTGTCTGATCAGATCTACCCATCCGCGACGCGAGCGTATCGCTCGGCTACCTTCCGTAGTCAGACCTCCTTCGCCGGCGTCACCGCGATAGCCGTTCCCGGTCCTGTTTCGTTGGCAGGCTCTCCAGGGCCGTCATGAAGCGCGGCTGACCGGCCGTCGGTACCCCCCCCGTGCCGCCCCGCGCTCAGACCAGGCACACTGGCGGCAGCACGAACCAGCGCAGCGCCTCGAAGTCGTCGGGCAGCCCGGTCGGCCCGTCATCGATCCTGTCCGGGCAGCCGGTCAGCAGGTCCCGTGCCTCGCGCAGATAGCCGGCCAGAGCATCCTCGCCGACCCGTCCGGGAACCCCTGGCGCGCTGAGCGTGCCATCGGCGGCGTAGCGCAGGTCGGTGAGCCGCAGCGGCGGCTCAGCGCTGCCTGCCCGATGCCGCCACAGGCCGGTGTGCGGGTCGAACCGGTAGTCGGGCAGCAGCCGGTACCCGTATGCCCCGATCAGCGCGACCGCGTCGATCAGGTAATCGGCCACGGTGTCTGAGATGAAGTAGTTGAAGTTGATCCTGATCCAGCCGGGCTTGATGCCCTCGCAGCCGTGCCCTATCTCATTGCGGAACGCAACCGACCTGGCCCGGTCGATAGCCAGCAGCCGGTGCCCGTACGGGCCGGCGCAAGAGCAGCCGCCGCGGGCCTGGATCCCGAAGAGGTCGTTGAGCAGCGCGACCACGAAATTGTGGTGCAGGTAGCGGTCGTCCTTGCGGATCCGCAGCGAGACGATCGAGAGCCGGCGGGCCTGCGCGCTGCCGAGCACCTCAATCTGCGGGTGGCACGACCAGCGCTCAAGCGCGCGCTTCCACAGCCGTTCCTCGCTGACCTTGATCGCCTCGGCGCCGACCGCCTCCTTGAGCGCGAAGACCAGCCCGGCCCTGATCGACTCTACGATGGCCGGCGTGCCGCCCTCCTCGCGTGCGACCGGATCATCGATATACCGGTGGCCGACCGGGTCGACGAACGCCACGGTGCCGCCGCCGGGCATGGTCGGCACCCGGTTGCGGACCAGTTCCCTGCGGACGACCAGAACGCCGGGGGTCTGCGGGCCGCCGATGAACTTGTGCGGCGAGAGGAAGACCGCGTCCTTATGGTCACCGGCGCCCGGCGCCGACTCCCGCACTCGGATCGGCACGTACGGGGCGGCCGCGGCGTAGTCCCAGAACGACAGCGCGCCGCGGGAGTGCAGCAGCGAGGCGATCGCGTCGGCGTCGGTCAGGATGCCGGTGACGTTGGAGGCGGCGGAGAAGCTGCCGATCCGCGGCCGGTCAGCGTGGCGGGCCAGCTGCGCGCTCAGGTCGGCGAGGTCGATGTGCCCGTCGGCGCTGGCGCCGATCTCCACCACGTCGGCGATCGTCTCGCGCCAGGGCAGCTCGTTGGAGTGATGCTCGTACGGCCCGACGAAGACCACCGGCCGCTGAGCTGGCGGGATCGCGTCGAGCAGCCGGTAGCGCCTGGCCAGCCCGTCGGGCAGGCGCAGCTCCATGATGCCGATCAGCTTGTTCACCGCGGCGGTGGCACCCGAGCCGGCGAAGATCACCAGATCCTCGTCGGCGCCGCCGACGGCGTCGTGGATGATCTGCCTGGCGTCCTCGCGCAGCCTGCCCGTGGCCAGGCCGGTGCCCGAGCTCTCGGTGTGGGTGTTGGCGTAACGCGGCAGGACCTGCTCGCGGATGACGTCCTCGATGAAGTCGAGCGACCGGCCCGATGCGGTGTAGTCGGCGTAGGTGATCCGCCGCAGGCCGTAGGGGCCGTCGAGCACCTCGCCCTCGCCGATGATGCCGCTCCTGATCCGCGCGATCAGCGGCATGGTGCTCACGGAACGGTCCGATGGCGGTTCGGCCAGCGAGATCTCCGGCCGTCCGCCCGGCCCTGTCGTCATCCCGCCCGTTGAGGTTCCCACCTGCGCCTCCCGCATCCGCCGGAGCCCAGCGAACACCCTTGGGAGAACCGCCGCAAGGTCCGCCAGGGCCGGCCGTCAGTGACCTTTGTCCCGCCAGTGCAACCGTCCCGCCAGTGCAACCGTCCTGCCAGCGCAACCGTCCCGCCTGTTCCGCCAGTGCAACCGTCCCGCCAGTGCAACCGTCCTGCCAGCGCAACCGTC
>DATNIU010000095.1:0-11124 GCA_035604275.1 Streptosporangiaceae bacterium
GCTGGCCGGAGGGGCGGCAGGGCTGGCCGGAGGGGCGGCAGGGCTGGCCGGAGGGGCGGCCGCCGTGGCCGCTACGGCCATGGACGCCGCCGAGTGGGCCGCCGCGCGCGGTGCGATGGCGACCTCTTCCGGCCGGTGCACGGGCACCGGCCGGCCCGCGATCCGGTAGACGTCGGCGCCGTCCACCGTCTCGCGATCGAGCAGCAGCTCGACGAGTCGATGCAGCATGTCCCGGTGCGAGCTGATCAGATCGACGGCGGTCTGCTCGGCCTCGCGCAGCAGCCTGGCGACCTCGGCGTCGATGGTCGCCTGGGTCGACTCGGCGAACGGGCGGCTGGAGAAACCGTTGCCGCCGCCGAGGAAGACCGAGCCGCCCTGCGGATAGCCGACCGGGCCGAGCTCGGCCGACAGGCCGAACTCGCGCACCATCCTGGTGGCCATGTCGGTCGCCGTGGACAGGTCGTTGGCGGCGCCGGTGGAGCCCTGGCCGAGCTCGACAAGCTCGGCGGCGCGCCCGCCGAGGCGCACCGCGAGCGAGTCGTGCAGGTAGTCCTCGCCGTACAGGTGCCGTTCGATCAACGGCAGCTGCTGGGTAGCGCCGAGCGCCTGGCCGGCCGGCAGGATGGTGACCTTGGACACCGGATCGGCGTGCTCGGAGAGCGCGGCGACGATCGCGTGCCCGGCCTCGTGAATGGCGACCGCGTGCTTCTCCTCCGGCAGCAGGACGTTGGAGCCCTCGCGGCGGCCGAGCAGGATCCGGTCTCGCGCGTCGTCGAAGTCGGTGGCGGTGAGGATCTCCCGGTTGCCGCGGACCGCGAAGATCGCCGCCTCGTTGGCCAGGTTCGCCAGGTCCGCGCCGGAGAAGCCGGGCGTTCCCCTGGCGATCACCCGGATGTCGACGTCGGACGCCAGCCGCTTCCCGCGGCAGTGCACTTCCAGGATCGCGGCCCGCTCGTCGAGGGTCGGCAGCGGGATCGTGATCTGCCGGTCGAACCTGCCCGGCCGCAGCAGCGCCGGGTCGAGCACCTCGGGGCGGTTGGTGGCGGCCAGCACGACGATCCCCTGGGTCATGTCGAAGCCGTCCATCTCGGCCAGCAGCTGGTTCAGCGTCTGCTCGCGCTCGTCGTTGGCGACCACGGCGCCCGAGCCGGCCCGGCGCTGGCCGATCGCGTCGACCTCGTCCACGAAGATGATGGCCGGCGCCCGCTTGCGTGCCTCGGCGAACAGGTCGCGCACCCGCGCCGCGCCGACGCCGACGAACATCTCGACGAAGCTCGATCCGGTGACCGAGAAGAACGGCACCGAGGCCTCCCCGGCAACCGCCCTGGCCAGCAGCGTCTTGCCGGTGCCCGGCGGGCCGATCATCAGCATCCCGCGCGGCGCCATCGCCCCGGCGCGCTGGTAGCGCCCGGGGTTGCGCAGGAAGTCGATCACCTCGGCGATCTCCTCCTTGGCCCCCTCATATCCGGCCACGTCGGAGAACTTGGTCTGCGGCCGCTCGGCGTCGAAGATCTTCGCCTTGGACCGGCCGACTCCGAGCGCTCCCTGGAGCTGGCCGGCCGCGCCCCGGGACAGCCGCCGGAACAGGTAGAACGCGATACCCAGCGGAAGCCCGAAGATGACCAGGAAGTACAGCAGCTCGGATCCGAGCGACGAGCTGGGCGCCGAGTAGGTGACCGTGGCCCCGTCGGCCTTCAGCTGACCCGAGAGCACCGAGGTGTCGGCAGGCGCCACGGTCGTGTAGTTCTTGCCGTTCCGCAGCACGCCGCTCACGGTGGTGTTCGAGCCGCTCGAGCTGTTGCCGAAGACGGCCGTTTTGACCTGGTGCTGGCTCGCGTCGGTCAGGAAGCTCGAATAGCTCAGCGTCACGGTCCCTGACGTGCTGATTCCCGGCAGGAAGAAGTAGAGCGCCAGCATCGCGAGGATCGCGATCGGCCAGAGCCAGTGCCGCCAGGGCGGCGGTGGCGGAGGCGCCGTCGGGACGGGCTTGTCACCAGGCGGCGGCGGGTTCGGCTGCTTGCTCATGAATCATTCTTACGTACTGACGCGAGCGGATCGGCATTGGTCCGCTGAAGGCGCAAATGCGAGCTCCCCTGCCGTCTGGTGCTCAGCCTGCCGATTCGCCATCCCGATCGGGCCTGACCCTGGTCGTGGCTAGTCGGCGAGCGCTTGGGCGAGTCGCTCGGCGGCCGCGGCGAAGTCCTCCGCCATCTCGTACACCACGTCGCGGACCGGCCTGACTCTGTTCATCAGCCCGACGCCCTGGCCGACCCAGTAGGTGGCGAGCGCCTGAGCGCCCGGGTCACCCCGCTCGGCGAGCGTGTCGATCCGCCGCATCACCGGCTCGCTGAGCAGCGACTGGAGCGGCATCGGCAGCGCGCCCGGGCTCTTGGCCGAGTCCCAGGCGGCCGTCCAGTCCGACTTCAGCTGCCTGGACGGCTTGCCGGTGCGGCTGGTCGAGCGCACCGTGTCACGCGATGACGCGGCCAGCATCCGCTGCTTGGTATACGGCGCGGTCTCGGCCTCCTCGGTCGTCAGCCAGACCGACCCGGTCCACGCCCCGGCCGCGCCGAGCGCGATGGCGGCCGCCATCTGCCTGCCGGTGACGATCCCCCCGGCAGCGAGCACAGGTACCTCCCTGATCGGCCTGATCGCCTCGATGACCTCGGGCACCAGGACCATCGTGGTCACCTCTCCGCAGTGCCCGCCCGCCTCAGTGCCCGCCGCGACCAGGATGTCCACGCCGGCGTTGACCTGCCTGATCGCGTGTTCCCTGGCCCCTACCAGCGCGGCGATCGGCACGCCGGCGGCGCGGGCGCGCTCGATCATGAAAGCCGGAGGCGTGCCGAGGGCGCTGGCGATCAGCGCGATCGGATGCCTGAAAGCGACGTCGAGCAGCTGCTCGCCGGCCTCGTCGCTGATTGTCACCGCGGTCGGCAGCCTGGATGCCCCGGCCGGGCCGTCCGGCGTGATTCCGTGCTCGGCGAGCAGCGCGTCCACGAAGTCGCGCTGCGGCTGGCCGATCATGGCGTGCACGGCGGCCGCGTCCAGGCCCTGGCCCTTGCCCGCGAACTTCTCGGGCACCAGGATGTCGGCGCCGTACGGCCGGCCGTTCACGTGCTCGTCGATCCATCCCAGCTCGCGCTCGAGCTGCTCTGGCGTGTGCATCGAGGCGCCGAGCACGCCGAAGCCGCCCGCGTTGCTGACCGCGGCCACGACGTCGCGGCAGTGGCTGAATGCCAGCAGCGGCAGCTCGATCCCCAGCATGTCGCAGATCGGTGTCTTCACGTCCAGGCTCCTTGGGTCAGGTGGCGCTGCCAGGTCCGGGGACCGGCCCTGTTCTCGAACCCAGCACTGCCAGCGTATCCGTGTGCGGCGTCGCTAAGCGCAGCCCGAACGCGGCCGAGGTGGACGCCAGCGAGCGGACCGTCTGCGCCGCGGCGGCATCCAGGCGGGCCGTCAGTGCCAGGAATACCTCGGCCGTCGTCAGCGCGTCCCCGAGCGCGTGGTGCGGTGCGTGCGCGGGCAGCCCGAGATCACCGGCCAGCGCCTCGAGCGAGGGCTCGGCGGCCGCGCCGACCGCCGCCAGGCCGGCGGCCCTGGCCAGGGCCGCGGTGTCCACGACAACCCGGGGCGGCGGTACGCGGCGCAGCCTGAACGCCCGGCGCAGGAAGGCGCGCTCGACCCAGGCGGCGTGGGCCACGAGCACCCGGCCGGTGAGCGCTTCGAGCAGCAGGTCCACCGAGTCCTCCCACGGCGGGGCGTCCGCCAGGTCCGCCGGGCGCAGCCCGTGCACCGTGATCGCGGTCGGCGAGGCCTTCGCCGGCCCGCCGACCAGGCGGTAGATCGAGCTGCCCGCGATGACCCGGCCGCCGTCGATCAGGACCGCGCCGAAGCTGACGATCGCGTCGCGGCTCAGGTCAAGTCCCGTGGTCTCCAGGTCCACCGCGCAGTACCCGGCCGAGCGCCACGGCTGGTCCAGCCGCACGGCGGTGCGGTAGTACGCGCGGGCTGTGTCCCCAGCGGGGCCGCGCCGGCCGAGTCTCACCTGACCCTGGACACCCATTCGCCCTCAAGTGTGGCCTGCACTTGCGATATGACCCGGAACGTCTCGCGCAGCAGCCGCCGGGTGAGCGATCCGAGATCGCCGGGCGCCAGGTACTTGCTCGGTGCCGCGCCCGCCCGGATCGCGTCGATCTCCCTGGCCAGCAGCAGCCCGAAGATCTCCTCGTATGCGCCGGTCAGGCTGGCTGCCTCGTCCTGCGTCAGCAGGCCGGCCTGCTCTGCCCGGCTGAGCCGCTCGACGGTCGAGCCTGCCACGTCGCCGGTCACGATGGCGGCCCAGCGCGCGATCGACGCGATCGGGACCAGGCCGCCGCGCTTGAGATTGAGCTCGCCGCGGTGCTCCCCCGAGTGCTCGACCACGAAGTCCCTGACGAATCCGGTCGGCGGCCGGTAGTGCAGCGCGAGGTGCAGCACGCCCTCGATGAAGTCGAAGCTCCTGATGGCGGCGAGCAGCGCGGCCGTGACCGAGCGCCCGAGGGCCGGGGCGGTAAGCGGCCGGCTGTCGGCGATGATCGAGACGAGGAGCGCCGTCCCGGTGCCGGTCGGCTGCCCGACCCAGCGGCTGGCGGCTGCCTTCCAGTCGGCAGCCGACCGGCTGAACAGCCGCTCGGTCGCGTTCGCGCCGTCCGGGCAGCGGCGCAGTCCGCACAGCTCCATGTCGTCAAGCAGGCGGCCCGCCGCGGCCAGGACGAGGTCGGCGGGCTCCGGCTTGCCGGGCTCATCGGCCCAGGCCACGGCGGTATCGAGGTCAGAACCCGGGAATGGTTCCGAGCGGGCGGTGGAGCCGAGCACCAGCCAGGCGCACTCAGCGCCGGTCGCCTCCGCACCCGCGTCCCAGGAGATCAGGCGCCGCATGATGGCGTCCCGCACGGTCGCGAGCAGCGCGGCCAGCCGGAGCGGCGGCACCCCGGCGTCAGCCAGCGCGACCGCGGCGGACGGCAGCAGCTTCGCGGCCGCGGCCAGTGCGGAGACGTCCGGCGCGTGCCGCACGGCCGAGGAGATCATCAGCGGATCGCGGACTTCCACCGAGGCCAGGTCGACCACGCGGACCATGCCGGTCGGAGTGCCGTCGGAGTCCACCATCGGCAGGTGGTGCACATCGTGCTCGACCATCTGGAGGAACGCCTCGGCCACCGTGGCGCTGCTGGCGACCGTCCTGGCCGGCATCGTGGCGATGCCGCCGACCGGAGCATGGGCCGGCACCCGGCCGGTCGCTACGTGGTGCCTGAAGTCGCTGTCGGTGACGATCCCGAATCCGCCCGGGGTGCGCACCACGGCGCAGGACTGGCGCGCCTGGGTGATCCGGGCCGCCACGTCGGCGATCGCGTCGGCGGCGTCGCACCAGACCACGGGCCGCGCACTGACCGAGACCGGAGCGTTGCCGTGATCGAGCAGGCCGCCCTCGCCCGCCAGCCGCTCACGGGCGATCAGCGTCCCGTAATGGGCGAAGCGCAGCGCGGCCGGGTGGCCGAGAACCCGCCGCGGGTCGGGCAGCAGGTAGCAGAGCGTGTCCTGCTCCGCCCGGACCGCCAGCGCGGGCGGCAGCCCGGACAGCAGCGAGACGTGCCCGAATGTGTCGCCCGGCCCGAGCAGGTCGACCACTCGCCCCCGGTCGAGCACGTCGACCGCGCCGGCCCGGACCACGTAGAGCCGGTCGAGCGCCGCGGCGTCCGCCGGAATGATCATGGCGCCGGCGGTGAAGTACTCGACCTCGACGTTCCTGGCTAGCTGCTCGAGGTCGGCGGCGTCCAGCGAGTCATACGGCGCGTGAGCGCCGAGGAAGTCGGCGTATTCCTTCACACCTCACCTGCCAGCGGACGGCGCGCTCTGCGGAGTTCAGCAGCTGGCACGCTGCTCGCCCTACCGTACTTGCAGGCCACCGGAGGACCACTGACGCCATGGCAGGGACTTGCGCCTCTGGTCGGGGACGTGAGGCAGCTGTAGGCCGGCCGGGAGCGGCCCGCAGCTGTGTTCTGGCAGGCCGTTCTGCTCTGGCAGGCCGCTGTGTTCCGGCTGGCCGCTCTGTTCTGGCAGGCCGTTCGCCAGGGCGGTGCTACCGGACCGGCAGGCCGGTGCTACCGGACCGGCAGGCCGGTGACGGCGCGGCCGATGATCATCCGCTGGATCTCCGACGTGCCCTCGAAGATGGTGAAGATCTTGGCATCGCGGTGCCAGCGCTCCACGGGATAGTCCCTGGAGTAGCCGTTGCCGCCGAGGATCTGGATCGCCTGCTCGGTGACCCGCACCGCGGTCTCGCCGGCGAACAGCTTGGAGATCGATCCCTGCGCGTGGTCGAACTTGCGGCCGTTCCTGGCCATCCAGGCCGCCCGCCAGGTCAGCAGCCGGGCGGCGTCGACTGCGGCCTGCATGTCGGCGAGCATGAACGCGACGCCCTGGTTCTGGCCGACCGGCCGGCCGAACTGCACCCGCTGAGTCGAGTAGTCCCTGGCGTACTCGAAGGCCGCTCTAGCTACGCCGACGGCCATGGCGGCCACGGTCGGCCTGGATGCCTCGAACGTCTTCATCGCTGCCTGCTCGCCTGCGGCGCCGCCGGCCGCCAGCCTGGCCAGCCGGGCGTCGAGCCGCTCCTTGCCGCCGACCAGGCAGCGGCCGGGCACCCGGACGTCGTCGAGCACCACCTCGGCGGTGTGCGAGGCGCGGACCCCGTGCTTGCGGATCTTCTGCCCCTGGGAGAGTCCCCTGGTGCCCGGCGGAACGATGAAGCTGGCCTGGCCGCGGCTCGCCAGGTCCGGGTCGACCGAGGCCACGACCACGTGCACGTCGGCGATGCCGCCGTTGGTCGCCCAGGCCTTGGTTCCGTTCAGCACCCACTCGTCGGTCGCCTGCGAGTAGACCGCCCTCGTCCTGATCGCGCCGACGTCGCTGCCCGCGTCGGGTTCTGACGAGCAGAACGCTCCGAGCTTGACATCGCCGGGACCGCCGAACATTTGCGGCAGCCACTCCCCCATCTGCTCGGGGGTGCCGTTGCCGCTGACCGCGACGGCCGCCAGGCAGCTCCCGGTCAGCGCGAGGCCGATCCCGGCGTCGCCCCAGAACAGCTCCTCGAACGCGACCGGCGTTCCGAGGCCGGTGGGCTCCAGCCACTGCTGGCCGAAGAAGTCGATCGAGTACAGGCCGATCTTGGCCGCCTCCTCGAGGATCGGCCAGGGCGTCTCCTCGCGCTCGTCCCATTCCGCGGCCGCGGGCCGCATCACGTTCAGCGCGAACTCGTGCACCCAGTCGCGCATCTGCCGCACGTCATCCGACAGATCGAAGGAGAAGGCAGGACTGGCCTGCTCGTTGTCGCTCATGCCGCTCCTGCCACCGGTGGCTCGCGCGCGGGCCGTGTGAGTTGTTGTTACTCCACAGTAGTATGACCCGGCCAGCCCGTGATCACTCTCCGGCCGCCGGCGAACGGCGCCGGTGCGGACCGGAGGCCCGTCATGGCCGTTCGATCGCGATCGCTGCGGCACCCGGTCAGGCCCGGGCTGGCAGACCCGGGCCGCCCGGCCGGAGCCGATCAGCGGGCCGTCCGGGGCGCCGGAGGCCATCAGGGCAGGCTCCGGCGTGTCATCATTCCATCATCGACCGTCCCCACCGCTCTGGCCACGGTCGAGCACCCGGCCGGTCGGCCGGTGGGCGCCAGGGCAGCATGCCGACGACAGGAGCCGCACCGGAATGGACTACGGCAGCTACGATCGCCTGCTCTTCGAGCGTCCCGATCCGGGTGTGCTCCTGATCACGATGAACCGGCCGGAGGTCTACAACGCGGCGGACGAGGTGATGCACAACCAGCTGTCCAGGGTCTGGACCGATGTCGCCCGCGACGACGAGACCCGGGTAGCGGTCATCACCGGCGCCGGGAAGGCGTTCTCGGCCGGCGGCGATCTCGCCATGGTGCAGCGGATGGCCGGGAACTACGACCGGACCGCTCACATGCTCGGCGAGATGAGCGACCTGGTCTACAACATGATCAACTGCGACAAGCCGATCGTCTCGGCGATCAACGGCGTCGCCGTCGGGGCCGGCCTGGTGATCGCCGTGCTCGCCGACATCAGCATTTGCGCGGCCGACGCCAGGCTCGGCGACGGCCACGTCAAGCTCGGTGCGGCGGCCGGCGATCACGCGGCGATCATCTGGCCGCTGCTGTGCGGGATGGCCAAGGCCCGCTATCACCTGCTGACCGGAGAGATGCTGGACGGGGCGCAGGCGGAGCGGATCGGCCTGGTCAGCAAGGCGCTGCCGCGCGAGCAGGTGCTGCCAGAGGCGCTGGCCGTGGCCCGCGGCCTGGCGGAAGGCTCACAGCTGGCCATCCGGCTGACCAAGCGGGCGCTGAATAGCTGGCTGCGCACCGCCGGGCCGATCTTCGACCAGTCGGCCGCCTACGAGATGCTCACGTTCATGGGCCCCGACCTGGCCGAGGGCGCAGCGGCCCTGCGCGAGAAGCGCCCGCCCAGGTTCGCCTGACGCGATCTTCAGGCCCGGCCGCAGCCGGGATCGCGGTCGGCAGATGCTCGCCAACGCCGAGTGACCGGCATTGCGCTAAGCGGAAGGCCGGATAGTTACGTTCTCCACCCGTTCGGTCTAGGATTAGGCGCGGCGCGAGAGCCGAGTGTCCCGATCGCCTGAACGGGGGTGCCCCAAGAGTTGTTCAGGATGTCCAGGCGACGAAAGGGGCCGGGCGGCCGGCGCCGGGTTATCGGTCAGCTCTGCCCGGCAGAGGAATTCTGACATTGGCATACGTCTACGATGTCTTCCTCAGCTACCGCCGCTCAAATGCCTGGCCAAAATTTGTCGAGACTATATTCATCCCGATGTTCCGGCATTGGTTAGAAGCCGAAATAGGCCGGCCGCCGCGAATATTCTTCGATGTGGATGAAATTGAAACAGGCGAGTCGTGGCCGCATCGGCTGGCCGCTGGAATCGCTTCCTCCAAGATCATGGTGTGCTTGTGGTCGACGGAGTATTTTTGCAGCCCGTGGTGTCAGGCCGAGCTTGGCCATATGATGGCGAGAAGGGAGTTCACCAAGCAGGACTCCGGCCCGCTTCCGCTGATCCTCGCCGTCGTGATCCATGATGGCGAGAATATCTCGCCTCATCTTGACAATATCCAGAGGCTGCCCATACAAGATTACGCGAATCCTTGGCTGGCTCGCGAGAGCCCGAAGGCCGAGGAGCTTTCTGAGCGAATCCGGGGATTCACTGTTCACGTATCGCACGCGCTGGACAGAGTGCCAGAGTGCGATCCCCGCTGGTCAGAACTTGCTATTGATGGCTTCGTGCAGCTTTTTGAGCTGCGCGCCAGGCAGCGTGCCGTCCCGAGTCTAGGCGGCATAGCGCCGTGATCGTGACGTTCTACTCGTTCAAGGGCGGAACCGGCCGTACCATGGCACTGGCCAACATCGCGATCTTGCTGGCCAGGACAGGAGCCCGGGTCCTGGCCGTGGATTTCGACCTGGAAGCGCCTGGGCTATGGCGGTTCTTCCGGCATCTCGAGCGCGACCTGGGAAACCGGCATGGCCTGCTCGATCTGCTTGTGGCTCAGTCTGAGAATCGCTCGGAGACTTTGGCGGACTGGCATCAGTATGTCATTCCGGTGACATTTGACGGCGGAACGGTATCGCTGATCACTAGCGGGAGATCGGACGACGGCTACCCCGCTCGTGTTCTCGGATTCGACTGGCAGAAGTTTTTTCGCGACAGCGACGGCGGCTCTTTCATTGAGCACCTCAGGGCCGAATGGGTCGGCCAGTATGACTTTACTCTGATCGACAGCCGCACCGGAATCACGGACACCGGGGGCGTGTGCACTATTGCCCTGCCCGACCTGATTGTTCCCGTCTTCGCTGCTAATCACCAGAACATTGAAGGTATTCTCGAAGTCTTGAAGCGGGCCCAGGAGGGTCGTCAGCATCTGGCCTACGACCGTTCGCCGGCCCTGGTGCTGCCTGTCCTGTCCCGGTTTGACTCGCGAACAGAGCACGAGTCGGCAAATGAATGGCTGGACCTGGTGGCTGAGAGGTTCAGCAACTTCTATGCCGACTGGCTGCCGGGATCGATCGCGCCACGGAAGATCCTGGAAAGGACGAAGCTGCCATACGTGGGCTTCTATAGTTTCGGCGAGAAGCTTCCGGTCATGGATCCGGGTATCACTGATCCCGAGTCGCTCGGCTATGCGCTGAATTCGGTCGCGCGATTGATCGAGAGCCATCTGGGCAGCGCGGCGGCTCTGGCCGCGGGCGCCGGTACCTCGATGCCGGACCGGAGCGCGGGAGGGCTGGTCCCGGTGCTGAGCATGCCATCGGCCGCGGGCCGGACCGCGGCCGCGATCATGGGCGGCGTCCCGCCGCAGAACCCGAATTTCACCGGCCGCGAGCGGATGCTTCAGGAACTGCGGATGATGCTGCGCCAGGCCGGTCGCCCCGCGGCGCTGCCGCACACGCTGCAGGGACTGGGCGGGGTCGGCAAGAGCCAGATCGCTGCCGAATACGCTCGGAGATTCCAGTCCGACTATGAGATTATCTGGTGGATTCCATCCGACTACGAGATCTCAATCCGGCGCGCGTTCCTGTCGCTAGCCCGGCGGCTGGGCCTGCCGGAGAGCGAAGACGTCATGTACACGGTCGAGACGGTACTGGATCAGCTTCGGGTCGGACGCCCTTCCCCGGACTGGCTGCTGATCTACGACGGAGCGGGCGAGCCCGGCGCGCTCCGCAAGTATCTGCCAAGTGGATCAGGACAAGTCCTGATAACGTCGCGTAACCAAAGTTGGATAAACCACTCGACGGTCATCGAGGTCGATGTCTTCACGGCCGACGAGAGCGCCGCGTTCCTGGCCCGCCGCTGGGTCGGCATTGGTCACGAGGACGCTGCCGCGCTAGCCGAGCGACTCGGGCATCTCCCGCTCGCGCTGGAGCAGGCGGTGGCGGTTCATACCGAGACCGGCATGCCGCTTGCCGAGTACTTCCGGCTGCTCGAGGCCAGTCCAGGCCGAGTGCTTGACGAGGGAGAAACGGGCGATTACCAGCAGTCGGTGGCACAGACGTGGCGGCTCGCGTT
>DATNIU010000096.1:0-30240 GCA_035604275.1 Streptosporangiaceae bacterium
GGCGCGGTCTGCCTGCCGGACTCGGGAAGGGGCCTGGCGCGGGCGGCGGGCAGGCCGCGCCCGGCGGTCCTGGCGGCAGCGGGCCGGTTCCGCCTGGCAGTAACGGACCTGGCCAGGCTGGCCAGCAGCTTCCGCCAGGGCTGCGGGGTCCCGCCGGGCCGCCGGGTCGGCGCGGCCGGAGCGGTAAGAAGGGCCGCTAGTCCGTTGCAGCCCCGCGCGTCTGGCAGAATGTGACCGCAACCATCGGCTCCGCGAGGCCCTCTCGAACTCGCCGCTGCCGTACCGAGCTGGGTGGCACGTCCGGTTCCTCACTCCGAACGCCCGCTGTCCGCACTGAATCCGCTGGGAGAAGACCACAGCCGTGGCTGTCAAGATCAAGCTAAAGCGCATGGGCAAGATCCGCGAGCCCTACTACCGGATCGTTGTCGCCGATGCCCGCACCAAGCGGGACGGCCGCGCCATCGAAGAGATCGGCAAGTACCACCCGAAGGCGGAGCCCTCGCTGATCGAGGTTAATTCGGACCGGGCGCAGCACTGGCTCTCCGTCGGCGCGCAGCCGACCGATCCGGTGCGCAAGCTCCTGGAGATCACCGGCGACTGGCAGCGCTTCAAGGGCCTGCCAGGAGCCGAAGGGACCCTGAAGGTAGCGGCACCTCGCGGCGACAAGAAAGCGGTCTTCGCCGCCGCGCTCGCCGAGACGCTGGCCGACAGTGCATCAGCCCCGAAGGGGAAGGCCAGGGCCGGCGCCAGGACTGGCGACGCCAAGGCCGCCGAGGGCAAGTCGGGCGACGGCAAGTCGGGCGACGGCAAGGCCGGTGACGGCAAGGCCGGTGACGGCAAGGCGGAGAAGCCGGCCAGGCCAGCCAAGGCAGAAGCTGCCAAGGCAGAAGCTGCCAAGTCCGAGGCTGCCAAGTCCGAGGCCGCCAAGTCCGAGGCCGCCAAGGCAGAGACCGGCAAGGCAGAGACCGGCAAGCCTGAGGCCGCCAAGTCCGCGGCGGGCGGGCCTGAGGCCGCCAAGTCCGAGGTCGGCGGGCCCGAGGCCGCCAAGTCTGAGACCGCCAAGCCTGAGGCCGCCAAGTCCGCGGCGGGCGGGCCTGAGGCCGCCAAGTCTGAGGGCAGCGGGCCCGAGGCCGGCAAGCCTGAGGCCGGCAAGCCTGGGGCCGGCAAGCCTGGGGCCGGCAAGCCTGGGGCCGGCGGGCCCGAGGCGGGCAAGCCTGAGGGCCAGGAGTCGGATGCTCCGGCCCAACCCGAGGCGACCGCCGACGCGGGCGCGGCCGACTCCCAGGCTGCCGTCGCGGCCGCCGGTGGCGAGGCCGCGGCCAAGCCGGGGAGCGGAGATTGACGTGCTCGAAGAGGCACTCGAGCACCTGGTGAAGGGCATCGTCGACTATCCCGACGATGTCCGGGTGTCCAGTCGTAACCTGCGCCGGGGCCGGGTGCTTCAGGTGCGCGTGCATCCCGATGACCTGGGAAAGGTCATCGGGCGGGGCGGGCGGACAGCGAGGGCACTGCGGACGGTGATGGGCTCCCTGGCGGGCGATTCCTATGTTCGCGTGGATCTGCTGGACGCCGACGAGATCCGCTAGCCGGGCATGCAGCTGGTCGTAGGCAGGGTCGGGCGACCGCATGGCCTGCACGGTGAGGTCGCCGTCGAGGTGCGGACCGACGACCCGGATCGCCGCTTCGCCACGGGTTCGGTGCTGGCGACGGATCCGGCCAGCCGCGGCCCGCTGACGGTGTCGGCATCGCGATGGCACTCGGGTCGGCTGCTGGTCAGGTTCGGCAACTGCCAGGACCGGGAAGCCGCCGAGGAACTGCGGGGCATCGTGCTGGTCATCGACTCGGCCGACGTCCCCGCGCCCGGTGACCCCGATGAGTATTACGATCACCAGCTGATCGGGCTGGAGGTGCTGACCGTCTCGGGCGAGCCGGTGGGCGTGGTCGCCGACGTGCTCCATCATGGCCAGGATCTGCTGGTCATCGCCGGTGCCGGGGCCCGATCCGGCACTGAGATACTTGTGCCCTTCGTGGCGCCGATCGTCCCGGAGGTCGATATCGCGGCCGGCCGACTAGTAATCGACCCGCCGGCCGGGCTGCTAGACCCGGATGCGGCACTCTAGCCCCGCGGCGCAGAGACCCGAGTGGAACCGCGTATTCATAGTGAAAAATCGAGCTCAATCCGCGCATTCACCAGGCCAGAGGTCGGGTGAGCGGCGGATCATGGAACCGGAGGAGGCCGACGCTGCGCATCGATATCATCACGATCTTCCCTGAGTATTTCGGCCCGCTCGGGGTCTCGCTGATCGGCAAGGCGGCGCAGCGCGGCGACATCGTCTTCGGCGTGCATGATCTGCGCTCCTGGGCGCACGACCCGCACCGGACTGTGGATGACACGCCGTTCGGCGGCGGGCCAGGGATGGTGATGAAGCCTGAGCCGTGGGGCGAGGCGCTGGACGCGATAACGGGCCGCAATGTGGCTGAGGGAAGACCGGACGCTGAGGGCGCTCCTGCCGCAGGGGCTCCCGCGGCGGGGCCGCGCTCCGCGCACGGGGCCACCGGCCCTGCGGCGGGGCCGGGCTCGGCGATCGGGACCACCGGCCCTGCGGCTGGGCCGGGCTCGGCGATCGGGGCCGCCGGTTCTCGTGCCGGGCTGGAGCCGGAAGAAGGCCCGGAGCCCCGGTCATCGCCGCGGCTGATCGTGCCCACACCAGCTGGTGAGGTGTTCACCCAGGCGATGGCGGTCGAGCTGGCCGGTGCCGGGCACCTGATCTTCGCCTGCGGCAGGTACGAGGGCATCGACGACCGGGTAGCCGACTACGCGCGTCGCCAGATGCAGGTGCGCGAGGTCACCATCGGCGACTATGTGCTGGCTGGCGGTGAGCCTGCGGTCCTGGTGATGATCGAGGCGATCTGCCGGCTGCTACCTGGCGTGCTCGGGAATGCCGAGTCCGCCCCAGATGACTCGTTCGGTGCTGGAGATGGCCCGATGAGCGGGCTGGTTGAGGGGCCCGCCTACACCCGTCCCCGAGCCTGGCGGGGTCTTGAGGTTCCGCAAGTACTGATCTCCGGGGATCACGGGGCCATCGCCCGCTGGCGCCGGGACAATGCGCTCAGCCGTACCGCGCGGAACCGGCCTGATCTGATCGCCAGGCTGAACTGGCCGGCCTTGAGCGACCAGGACCGGCACGTGCTATCTGAGGCCGGTTTCACGGTCAGCGGAGAAGATGTGGCACACTGAAAGCCATTGCCCCGCAGCCGGCCGCAGTCGCGCGGGGCACGGTCGCGCTCCTCAGCAGCGACCAGACCACAGATGCGCGTTCGCAGGCGTGCGCGTGATGACAACCGAGGACTACGAAGCGATGCACACCGCGATTGCCGAGCTTGAGCAGGCACAGATCCGATCCGACGTTCCGGCCTTCCGGCCCGGCGACACCCTGAAGGTGCATGTCAGGGTCAAGGAGGGCAACCGTTCCAGGATCCAGGTGTTCCAGGGCATTGTCATCCGTCGCCAGGGCGGCGGTGCGCGCGAGACTTTCACCGTGCGCAAGGTCAGCTACGGCGTAGGTGTCGAGCGGACCTTCCCCGTGCACACGCCGGCGATCGACATGATCGAAGTCGTGACGCGAGGCCGGGTCCGCCGGGCCAAGCTTTACTACCTTCGCTCGCTGCGGGGCAAGGCCGCGAGGATCAAGGAGCGCAGGGACCCGGCGCGCTAGTCTCGGCTGCTGGCGACAACGCAGCGCCGCATGCCTGACAAGCCTGGTCGATGTCTGACCCGCGGCTGGGCCAGCAGCGGGTTGACCCGCTTCGCGGTTCAGCGTTCCCCGGCTAGGGCCCACTGCTCGGCCTGGACCCGCCAGGCGTGGTCCGGCCAGGCTGGAGGCTGCGGGGCGCGGATCAGCAAGAGACGCCCGGTGCATCGCCTGCCTGCCATCCTTGGCCAGTCATGCTCTTGCCAGCGTCGGGTATGCGGCGACCTGACGGTAGGCTGCCGTTCCTGTGGTCGGGTCGAATGTTGCCCAGAGGCTGCTGGCGTATCCCCGTTTTCCGCTGCCGGCGCGGATCCTGCCCGGCCGCCGCTACGGCCGCCTGGTCGGCCGGGTGGCCGCTAGGCTGGATGGTGATGATGAGCGACGAGCAGCGCACGCACGACGAGGTGCTGGCCACCCACGGCGATGCTGCCGGGGGCGGGCAGGACGATTCCGTCACCGAAGCGGTGCCGCAGCTGGACCAACCGGGCAATGAGCAAGGCGGCAAGGCCAGGCGCAGGCGCAGGTCGGGGAAGCGCCGCGGGCGCCTGTCTTTCCTGACGGAAATGGTAGTGCTTTTCGCGGTTGCGCTGACCATCGCGCTGCTGATCAAGACGTTCGTGGTGCAGCCGTTCTTCATCCCGTCTGGCTCGATGGAGAACACGCTGCTGATCGGCGACAAGGTCCTGGTGAACAAGCTCGTATACGACATCCGGCCGATCGGCCGGGGCGACATTGTGGTCTTCAGCGGTCAGGGCTCGTGGAATCCCCCGGCTACCTCGCACCCGCAGAGTGGCAACCCGCTGGTGCGCGTCTATGACGCGACCCTCGGCGCCCTGTTCCATTCGATCGCCGGCCTGTTCGGGACTGTGCCTGGGCAGACCGACTACATCAAGCGGGTGATCGGGATCCCCGGTGATCGCGTGATCTGCTGCAACTCCCAGGGCCTGATTACCGTCAACGGAGTGCCGCTGCACGAAGGGTCGTATCTGATTCCGGGCGCGCAGCCGTCCCACGGCAGGTTCGATGTCGTGGTACCGCCTGGCCGCCTCTGGGTCATGGGAGACAACCGTCCCGAGTCCGCCGATTCCCGCCTGCACGACTGCGGATACGCCGATCCAGGGGTTACCTGCGTCCCGTACGACCGCGACGGGACGATCCCCGAGTCCAAGGTAATCGGCCGGGCATTCCTGATCGTGTGGCCGCCGAGCAGGATCAGGATCCTGCCGGTTCCGTCAACGTTCAATCAGGCTGGGCTGAGTCAGGCGGCCGGGTCGGCCGGGCCTGGGCCGGCCATCGCTGGCGGGACATTGCAGGTCCGGCCGTCCGCTCCGTACCTGCCGCTGGGAATGGGGCTCGCTGCCGTGGCGCCGCTGACGCTTATCAGGCGGCGGTTGCGGCTGCGGGCTTGCCGCAGGCGGGACAGCCGTCGGCCGCGGCTGCGGTGACGCCATGCGGACGGCAGCGGCCCGCGTGACGGACGTCAGCACTGCTAGCACGAGTGCCAGCGCGGGCATGCTCGGCGCTGGCTCCGGCGACTCACCCCGGACCGGTGCCTTCCCGGATGCGGGAAGCCCGGCCAGTGCCGGCTCTGCGGGGGGCGGCCCTCCCGGAATCAGCACTGCCGGGGTCGGCGCGGCCGGGGCCAGCACTGCCGGGATCGGCACTGCCGGGGTCGGCGCGGCCGGGGTCGGCACTGCCGGGGTCGGCGCGGCTGTGGTTGGCACTGCCGGGGTCAGGCGGCCGGTCGGCTACACGCCCCGGCGCGGCTCAGGACTGACCAGCTATGAGCGCGTGCTCGTGCGGGCTGGCCTCGGGCCGGTCGCCGGGATCGACGAGGCTGGCAGGGGCGCCTGCGCCGGACCGCTGGTGGTGGCGGCGGTCGCGCTCGATCGGTGGACCGGCGACGCCAGCACCGCGCTCGCCGACTCCAAGGCTTTGACGGCTCGGGCCAGGGAAGCGGCCTATCAGCAGATCGTGCGGTCGGCGCTGGCCTGGCATGTGGTCGTGATCGGCCCTGGCGAGATCGACCGGCTTGGCCTGCACGTGTGCAATGTGGCCGGCATGCGGCGCGCTCTGGCCGGCCTGGAGACCAGCCCTGGCTACGCCCTGACCGATGGTTTCGAGGTGCCAGGCCTCGCCGTGCCCGCCCTGGCGATGTGGAAGGGCGACCAGGTCGCCGCCTGCGTAGCCGCTGCGTCCATCGTGGCCAAGGTGACCAGGGATCGGATCATGAGAACGCTCCACGCGCAGTACCCGGAGTACGGCTTCGCGCGGCACAAGGGGTACTCCACCGCGGGGCACATGGCCGCGCTCGCCGCGCACGGCCCGAGCCCGGTGCACCGTCGGTCGTTCGTGAACGTATCCAGGCTGGACGGCGCGGTTCCGCCGGTCGACAGCCTGGGCGCGGAGTGCGACTGGGTTCCGTGTGATGACGGTGATGGCGGGACATCGCCGGCGGAAGGCGGGATGCCGGGGCCAGGCCGCGTCCTCGATCCGGCTGCGAACGGCTTCTCGGCACTGGACGTTCGCCGCGATGGTCCTATCGTTGAGTTCATCGCTGGTTCGTTGACGGTCGCGCCCGGACGGAGTAACGGCTCGGCTGGCCACGTGCCCCACGGCTCACCGGAGGGGGTGTCATGAGCGCGGAGGATCTCGAGAAGTACGAGACCGAGATGGAGCTCCAGCTCTACCGCGAATACCGCGATGTCGTCGGGCTCTTTACGCACGTAGTCGAGACGGAGCGCAGGTTCTACCTGACCAATGACGTGGATCTCAATGTCAGGACCGCCGACAACGGCGAGGTGTTCTTCGAGGTCACGATGCACGACGCGTGGGTCTGGGACATGTACCGTCCGGCCAGGTTCGTGAAGAACGTCAAGGTAGTGACGTTCAAGGACGTCAACATCGAGGAGCTCGCCAAGAGCGATCTGCAGCTTCCCGAGGAGTCCTGACCGACGACAGCGGCGGAGTCATCGCCGTGCGGTTTGCCGCGCTATTAGACCAGATCGTGCCGACATCCTGAGCCGGGTATCCACAGCTCGCGGCGCGTAATTCGCAGCTAGTCCACAGGGGCGTATTCGCGATCGCGGCACCCTGCGGTTCTGGCGCACCGTCGATGCCGGAGGTGGTGCGCGTGCATCCCAAGGACATCCTGGGCAGGCAGGGCGAGCAGGCGGCTGTGGACTACCTGCGGCATGCGGGCCTGCGGATCCTGGACAGGAACTACCGATGCGCCGAGGGTGAGATCGACATCGTCGCGGCGGAGCAGCGGGTGCTGGTCGCCTGCGAGGTGAAGACCCGGTCTGGCGTGCGATTCGGAACGCCGATCGAGGCGGTTACCTGGCAGAAACGAAGACGGCTCCGGCGGCTCGCCGTGCACTGGGTCCTCGCCCACGGCGTGATCTTCGACGAGCTGCGGGTCGACGTGGTCGGCGTGCTCAGGTCACCGGCCGGAGAATTCCAGGTCGAGCATATTCGCGGGGTGGGGTAGGTGGCGCTCGCCCGTGCGCACGCGATGGCGCTGGTCGGCGTGCGCGGCCACCCGGTCGAGATCGAGGCGGACATCGAGAACGGGCTGGTCGCGCTGCTTCTTGTCGGACTGCCCGACACGGCGCTCCGCGAGGCGCGAGACCGGATCAGATCGGCCATCGTGAACAGCGGCGAATGCTGGCCGCATCGCCGGATCACGGTCGGCCTGTCCCCGGCGAGCCTGCCCAAGCGCGGAAGCGGATTCGACCTGGGCATGGCGGTGGCCATTCTCGCTGCGGCTGGCGCCGTCCCCGCGGCCAGGCTGCGCGGCCTGGTGCTGCTTGGCGAGCTTGGTCTGGACGGCAGGGTGCGCCCTGTCCCCGGCGTGCTGCCCGCGGCTGCCGCGGCGGCGGCAGCCGGCTTCGGCGCCGTCGCTGTCCCGGCGGAGAACGCGCCCGAGGCCGCTCTGGTCTCCGAGCTGAAGGTGATCTCGGTGCCTAGCCTGGCGGCGATGACCGCGTGGCTCCGCGATGCCAGCGTGGCCAGCGACTGCGACGCGGTGACCATACTCGAGCCGGGCCGGGATGTCACCGCGGCATTCCAGGGAGCGGCTGAGAGCAGCGGGACAGGCCTCGGACCGGGTGGAGGCAAGGATCTAGCCGATCTGGTCGGCCAGCCGGTCGCGAGACGGGCCGCGGAGATCTGCGCCGCCGGCGGTCATCATCTGATGCTTCTCGGGCCGCCTGGGGTCGGCAAGACGATGCTCGCCGAGCGCATCCCGACCGTGCTGCCCCGGCTTGAGCCAGCCGCCGCGCTCGAAGTCAGCGCCATCCACTCGGTCGCCGGGACACTGCTGCCGGGCCGGCCGCTCGTGGTCGAGCCGCCGTTCTGCGCCCCGCATCACACGGCCACCAGGGCGGCGATCGTGGGTGGCGGCAGCGGCGTCATCCGGCCGGGTGCCGCCTCGCTCGCACATCACGGCTGCCTCTTCCTTGACGAGGCGCCCGAGTTCTCACGGGATGTTCTCGACGGCCTTCGCCAGCCGCTGGAGTCTGGCGAGGTTCTGGTGGCACGGGCAGGCGTCACCGCCCGTTTCCCGGCCAGGTTCACGCTGATCCTGGCGGCGAACCCATGCCCCTGCGCCGGCGCGGCGACTGCTGGAACCGGGCGTGCTGCCTGCAGCTGCACGCCGCTGGCCCGCAGGAGGTACCTGTCGCGGCTGTCAGGTCCGCTGCTTGACCGGGTCGACGCGAAGATCGAGTTCCTGCCGGTCCGGCGCTCTGAACTGCTCAGCGATCGGACCTTCACCGAGCCGAGCGCGGTGGTGGCCGGGCGGGTCCGCCAGGCGCGGGACCGGGCGGCCGCCAGGCTCGCAGGGACACCATGGCGGCTGAATGCCCAGATCCCGGGCAGTGAGCTGCGGCGTAAATACGCTCCCGATGCCGCGGCGCTGGCGCCGCTTGAGCGAGCGATGGACCTCGGCAGGATCAGCGCCCGCGGTGCCGACCGCGTGATCCGGCTCTCGTGGACGCTCGCCGACCTCGCCGCGATCCAGCGTCCTGGTGCCGCCGAGGTCGGCTACGCGCTCGGGCTGTGGCTGGGGACACCTCGGTAGCCGCCACGGCATCGGCCCGGCGCCGGGGATCGCGGCAAGGCGCCGGGCCGTCGTCATGGTCGTGAGCCAGGCGGGCATCGGGACGCTCACCGGCTGAGTAACGGACGGTCGTTCTGCATCGCTGTAGCCGGTGTTGTCATGCAGCCTCTTGGTCTGAGGCCCAACCGAAGGAGAGCAATGCGCGCATCCCTACTGGCCCGAGCCGGATCGGTCGCCGCCGCGGCGGTCATTGCCGTCACCGGAGCGGTGGCGACGGCCGGTGCCGCCGATGCCGCCGCGCACGTGCGGCGGCTGCCCACGCACCTGTCGATCGCGAAGGTGCCCGCGATCCTGCACCACAGGCACGTCGCGGTGATCGTCGGGGATCTGAGGTCGCACCGAGTTCCGCTGGCGGGCAAGATCGTCTTCCTGGACCGCAAGACGCCCGGCGGCCCGTGGGTCGTGGTGCGAAAGGAAGTCACTCGCCGGCACGGTGAAGTCGCGTTCGTGGTCAGCCCGAAGCTGAACGCTCGCTATGTGCTGGTCTTCAAGGGAACCCTGAACTTCAGCCCGACTCGCAGCCGGGTGGTTGTCGTCAGGGCGCGGGCCTAGCGCAACAGGGGATCGCACGCCGGCGGGCTGGGCTAGCCGGAGCGGAGAACGTAACGGCCGGGCATGCCCGGCCCGCCAGTGTGAGACCCTTGCTGACGCGATGGCGATGCAGACTTGCGGCCTGGACGCGGCGCTCACCCGGGCTCAATCGGGAGATGAGGCCGGATTCATCGAGCTGTGGCGAGCACTTCAGCCGCGTCTGCTGCGCTACCTGCGCGTGCTCGGCTGCGATGACCCCGATGACGTGGCAAGCGAGACCTGGCTGCAGGTAGTTCGCGACCTGCACAAGTTCGAGGGCGGCGAGGATGGCTTCCGGCGCTGGCTGTTCAGTGTCGGCCGGAATCGGGCGATCGATGCCGCGCGGGCCGGGAAGCGGCGGCGCGTCCGCCCCGTTGCCGATGTTCTCGAGCGCGTGGCCGACGAGCAGATGGTTGAGGATCAGGTGCTCGACGGCATGTCGGTCAGGAAGGCGATCTCGCTGCTCGATGGCCTCTCGCGGGATCAGGCGGAGGCGGTCGCGCTGCGCATGATCGCTGGCCTGGACACCACCGCCGCGGCCGACATCCTCGGCAAGTCTCCCGGCGCGGTGCGAGTGGCCCTGCACCGCGGCCTTCGGGCACTCGCTGCCGATCCCCGGGTCCAGGCGCTGGCCGCCGATCAGGGCCAGCACGGACCTGCCGCCGATCCGTGCCTCCTGGCGCCGAGGAGGTGGGCTCGGTGAACGCTGACCCGCCGGATGGCTTCGTGCCCAGCGATCCTGGGCTTGACCGGCTGCTGGGGATGCTGACCGCCGGCCCGACCCCCGACGAGCTGACCGGAGAGAGTGCCGCGCTGGCGATGTTCCGGGCGAACCATCGGTCGGCTTCCGCTGGCCCGAGTCGGCCCGCGCCAGGCTTCTATGCCCGCCGGGCCGCGCGACTGGCGGCTGCCGTCACTGTCGTCCTGGCCGGCGCGTTCGCCGGCGCAGCGTACGACGCGGTGCTGCCAGCGCCGGTCCAGCACGTGGCGTACCGGGTGCTCGGCTTCGCCGGCGTCCCTGACATCTCACGCAGCCGTCCGCCGTCCGGCCGCCCGCAGCTGGGCAGGTCCGCTCTGCCCAGCGCCTCGCCGACTCCCAGTCCGCTGCGGTCGATCGGGCACACGTCGCCGCCCACGCCGCGGCCGAGCGCTTCCAGCTCGGGGGCCGCGCCCGGGCCTGGCAGCCTGACACTCACGGTCCAGCACAGCCAGATCGTGGCGGGCGCGGGCGAGGTATTCACCGGGCGGCTGACCAGGCGGGGCCAGTTCATCCGGAGCGCGACGCTCAGCCTGCTAGAGCGAACGGCGGGCCGACCGGGCTGGCACCTGGCCGCTCGCGGCACGACCGGGGCCCGAGGCCGTGCCGTCCTGGTGACCGCTGATCTGACCGCGAACGCAGCGTTCCAGCTCACCGGCCCGGACGGCGCGCAGAGCAAGCCGGTGCTCGTCATCGTCCTGCCATCCGTCTCGGCACGCCTCGCCGTCGGGCCGCACAGGCACGCCGACGTGCTGACCGCCAGCAGCCCGCTCGCGGATCCCGGCGATGCGGTGGTACTGCAGATCTGGTACAGGGGCGCCTGGCTGAGCGTGCGAGAGCACCGGCTGCACCGCGGCGGTCAGGCGGCGTTCCTGATCAGACCCAGGCCGCGGTCGCGGGTCTACCGGATCGTGCTGCTGGCCACGGTGACGCACGGCCGCGGCGCGAGCAATCCGTTGACGGTCCCGCCGCGCTAGCGGACCGCTTGCCTGGCGTTACGGTCCGTGTTGCCGACCGGGCGGGTCCGGCCGGCTGCTGTCGCGGGCGCCGGCGGCGGGTCTCGCGGGACGGCGGGCTCCGGTCCGTTCGGCGCCCGGCAGCAGGCGGCCAGCACTAGCACGTCGGGCTGACAGCCTGGCGGCCGTATCCACAGGCGACGCAGGGTCCGCCGCTGTTATCCACAGCAGGAGTTCGCGGGCAGCGGATCGCCGTGCGGCTGCGCCATCGTCAGTACCGGAGGTGGTGCTGGTGGATGCTGAGGCGGTTCGGGCGTGAGTGCCGTATCCGAGCAGGAACGGCAGGCCAGGGCGGCGCTGAGCTTCCTGGCCGATCCCGGCGACCCCGCGCTTGGCGCCCTGCTGCGGTCGTGCGGCCCGGCGGAGGTACTCGCTGCCCTGTCGTCAGGCGGCGATCCGCGTGCGGCGCTCCCGGCCGCAAGCTCGGGTGGGCCCGGCCTTGGCCGCGCCATGAGCCGGTGGCGGACCCGGCTCGGCGACGTTCCGACTCCGGCCAGGCTGGCCGGATGGGAGCGCGGCGGGCTGAGGCTGGCGTGTCCGGGCGAGCCGGAGTGGCCGACGCAGCTCGATGACCTGGGCGACGCACGGCCCGTCGTGCTGTGGCTGCGCGGGGCGACCGACCTGCGCTTCGCGTGCCTGCGTTCGGTGTCGGTGGTGGGTGCGCGGGCCGCCACTGGATATGGCACACATGTGGGCGCGGAGCTGGCGGCCGATCTGGCGGTGCGAGGCTGGACGGTGATCTCAGGCGGAGCCTACGGTATCGACGCCTGCGCGCACCGGGGCGCGCTGGCGGTGGGCGGATGCACGGTCGCCGTGCTGGCAAGCGGGCTCAGCTTCGGCTACCCGAAGGGCCATCACGAGTTGTTCGGCGCGATCGCGCAGACCGGCGTGCTGGTCAGCGAGTGCCCGCCAGACCAGGCGCCGACCAGGCCGGGATTCCTCACCCGCAACCGGTTGATCGCGGCCCTGAGCCGTGGCACCGTTGTCGTCGAGGCGGCGCTGCGCAGCGGAGCGCTGAGCACGGCGCGGCATGCGCGAGAGGCCAACCGCCCGGTGATGGCGGTGCCGGGGCCGGTCACGTCGGAGCAGTCAGCCGGCTGTCACGAGCTGATCAGGGAGTGGGGGGCCGTCTGCGTCACCGGGGCGGGAGACGTTCTTGAGATGGTTGCTCCGATCGGCGAGACGAATGGGTCAGCGCGGGAGCCAGCCGTGTCGGCGCAGTACCTTGACCCGGTAACTGCCGAGGTGCTCCAGGCCGTGTCGCAGCGAGGCGGGCGCGGTCCGGCCACCATTGCCACGCTCGCTGGCGTGGACCTGGACACGGCCCTGCGCTGCCTGGGACTGCTTGCCGCAGCCGGCCATGTGGAACGCTGCGGCCAGGGCTGGCGGCAGCGGCGTGGTCCTGGCCGATGCGACTAGATCTGGGCGCGGCAGCGTGATGCCAGTGGTTAGCCGGCGCAGACTGGGGGGGGGCGCGCGCGTGCCGAACCTGCTTTCACCGCCGAGCCGCTGCCGCGGTCGCTCGCTGGGTCGCTGGCCGCGTTCGAGCGGCATCTGGCCTCGGCCCGCGGCCTGTCGTCGCATACCGTCCGCGCCTACGCCGGGGACATGCGGTCGATGCTGGGTCACGCCAGCATGTGCGGCGTCGAGAGGATCGCCGAGCTTGACCTGTCCGTCATCCGAGCCTGGCTGGCCGCACAGCATGGCGCCGGGCAGTCGCGGGCAACGATCGCCAGGCGCGCCGCCGCGGCGAGGGCCTTCACCTCGTTCGCTCACGAGCACGGCTGGCTTGACCGCGATCCCGGAGCACTGCTCGGCGTCGCGAAGACCGGTCGCCATCTGCCTCGGGTGCTCGCGGCTGACCAGATGCGCGCCGTCCTGGACGGGCAGCGGCCGGACGCGGCGGACCCTGCCGCCGCCGCCCTGGAGTTCCGGGATACGGCGATCATGGAACTGCTGTACGCCACCGGGATCCGGGTCGGCGAGCTGTGCGGGCTCGACATCGATGACATCGATGCCGGCCGCCGGACCATCCGGGTGCTCGGCAAGGGCGCCAAGGAACGTGTCGTCCCGGTCGGGCTCCCCGCGGTGGCCGCGGTCGACCGGTGGCTGAGCGACGGCCGGGGGATCCTGGCCCGCGATGCGTCCGGACCTGCGCTCTTTCTCGGCGCCCGGGGCGGGCGGATTGATCAGCGGATCGCGCGCCGGGTGGTACACGCCAGGATCGGCGCGGCAGGCTCGGTGCCCGATACCGGTCCGCACGGCCTGCGGCACAGCGCTGCCACGCACATGCTCGAGGGCGGTGCCGACCTGCGGAGCGTTCAGGAGATGCTCGGGCACGCGTCGCTGGCGACGACCCAGATCTATACCCATGTCTCGATCGACAGGCTGATGGCGGCGTACCGGCAGGCACATCCCAGAGCGTGAGCCGCGGCGCTCCTGGCGGCCCCGCGGGATGAGGCTGGCGGCGCTGGCTGGCCAGTTACCGCGTAGCAGCGACACGGCCCGCGGGATGTAGACTGATCGGCGGTCCCCGATGAATCCGGCATGCGCCTACGCACTCGGAGACCGAATTTCGCGCGTCCGCTAGCCGCTCAGGAGTCGTGCTTCGGCTCCTGGCGGAACGCACCTCATCGGTCCGCGGGTCACCCGCGGTGAGTGAGTTCGGGCGCCAGGAACAACCGACCGCGCCGGGCCCACGGGCCGGCGCACGACAGGAAGGGGACACCGGCATGGCTCCGGTCGTCACCATGCGGCAGCTGCTGGAGAGCGGCGTTCATTTCGGGCATCAGACGCGGCGCTGGAACCCGAAGATGAAGCGGTTCATCTTCACCGAGCGCAACGGCATCTACATCATCGACTTGCAGCAGTCGCTGCAGTTCATCGACCGCGCGTACGAGTTCATCAAGGAGACCGTCGCGCACGGCGGCTCGGTCCTGTACGTCGGCACCAAGAAGCAGGCGCAGGAGGCGATCGCCGAGCAGGCCCGCCGGGTCGGCATGCCGTTCGTCAACCAGCGCTGGCTCGGTGGCATGCTGACGAACTTCTCGACGGTCTACAAGCGGCTGCAGCGGCTCAAGGAGCTTGAGGAGATCGACTTCGAGGACGTGGCCGGGTCCAACCTGACCAAGAAGGAGCTGCTTCAGCTGCGGCGTGAGCGGGACAAGCTGGAGCGCTCGCTGGGCGGGATCAGGGACATGGCCAGGGTTCCGAGCGCGATCTGGGTCGTGGACACCAAGAAGGAGCACATCGCGATCAGCGAGGCTCGCAAGCTGGGCATCCCGGTCATCGCGATCCTGGACACCAACTGCGACCCCGACGAGGTGAACTATCCGATCCCCGGTAACGACGACGCGATCCGCAGCGTCGCCCTGCTGACCAGGGTCGTGGCCGACGCCGTGGCTGACGGCCTGATCGCGAGGGCGGGCCGGGCCGCGGGCGAGGAGAAGCCGCAGACCGCGGACGGGCAGCTGGGAGCGGCCGAGCCGCTGGCCGAGTGGGAGCGCGAGCTGCTCGAGGGCAAGTCCGTGAATGGCGCGGGCACGGCCAGCGCCGCTGAGAGGCATGCCGCCGAGACCGCCACCGTCGGCGCTGGCCCCGCGGCACCGGCCGCGGTCGCCGAAGCCGCGTCGGCGGAGTCTAGGCCCGCGGAGTCTGGGCCCGCGGAGTCTGGGCCCGCGGAGGCCGCGTCGGCGGAGGCCGCGTCGGCGGAGGCCGTGCCTGCGGAGGCCGTGCCTGCGGAGGCCGTGCCTGCGGAGTCTGGGGCCGCAGGGGCCGCGCCTGCCGAGGCCTCCTCGGGCGATTCGGCTGGCGACCAGGCCTGACCTGCGCGATAGCGGGTCGGCCAGACCTGGCAGCGGCGAGCCTGGCGCGACCAAGCCCGGTTCGCCGCCGGACAGCATGAGATGAGCGCGAAAGATGAGGACATGGAGAACTACAGCACCGCAGACGTGAAGCGGCTACGCGAGATGACCGGGGCCGGAATGCTCGACTGCAAGAATGCCCTGGTGGACGCCGATGGCGACTTCGAGGCAGCGGTCGAGGCCCTGCGCATCAAGGGGGCCAAGGACGTGGGCAAGCGGGCCGGTCGGACGGCCGGCAACGGGCTGGTGACCGCGGCTATGGACGGCACCAGCGCAGGGGTCCTGGTCGAGCTCAACTGCGAGACCGACTTTGTCGCGAAGACCGACATGTTCCAGCAGGTCGCGGCCGACATCGCCGCGGCTGCGCTGGCGGCGGGCGCCGCCGACCGGCTTGCCGTGCTCGGCCTGCCGGTCAGGGGGAGCCAGACCGCCGCCGAGCTGATCGAGGAGGCCAGCGCCTCGCTTAAGGAGAAGCTGGAGCTTGGCCGGTTCGCCGCGTACCGCGGTGGCTACATCGTGAGCTATCTGCACAAGTCCGACCCCGGGCTGCCGCCCACGCTCGGCGTGCTCGTTGACATCGACGAGGCCGGCGCTGCTGTGGCTCTGGATGTGGCTCACCAGGTGGCCGCGATGCGGCCGCAGTTCATCACCCGCGATGAGGTCCCCGAGGACGTCGTCGCCAACGAGCGCCGGATCGCCGAGCAGGTGACCCGTGACGAGGGGAAGCCCGAGCAGGCGATTCCCAAGATCGTGGAGGGCCGCCTGAACGCGTTCTTCAAGGACGTCGTGCTGATCGAGCAGGCGTCCGTCCGCGATCCCAAGACGACGGTCAAGCAGCTGCTTGCCGGGTCCGGGGCAGCGGTCCGCGGCTTCGCCCGGTTCCAGATCGGGCAGGCAAGTTGAGTTCATGCCCGGCGGCCGCCGAGGCGATGGGAGCGCGCGTTGCCAGATAGCACCCGGCCGGGGGAGGTGCGGTGATGAGCGGCGCGAGCCCGGTCGCCGGGCACAGCTCCAGCGACCTGCGCGAGGAGCGTCCGTGCTGGCAGCGGGTCGTGCTGAAACTGTCCGGCGAGGCATTCGCTGGCGGTGAAGGGGTAGGAATCTCTCCCGACGTGGTCCTGCACATCGCCCGCGAGATCAGGGACGCCAGCCGGATGGGCGTGCAGGTCGCGGCCGTGGTCGGCGGCGGGAACATGTTCCGCGGCGCCTCCTTGTCGGAGCGCGGCATCGACCGGGCAAGGGCCGACTACATGGGCATGCTCGGGACGGTCATCAACTGCCTGGCGCTGCAGGACGTGCTGGAGAAGCTGGGCGTCGAGACGCGGGTGCAGACGGCGATCACCATGGGCCAGGTGGCGGAGCCGTACATACCCCGGCGGGCGATCAGGCATCTGGAGAAGGGTCGCGTCGTCATTTTCGGTGCCGGCCTTGGCGCGCCGTTCTTCTCGACGGATACCTGCGCCGCGCAGCGGGCACTGGAGATCGGCGCCGAGGCGGTGCTGAAGGGCACCCAGGTCGACGGCGTCTACGACGCCGATCCGCAGCAAACGCCCGATGCCACCTTGTTCCACCATCTTGACTACAGTGAGGTTCTGCGTCGTGAGCTGAAGTTCATGGACGCCACGGCCGTCAGCCTGTGCATGGACAATGACCTGCCGATCGTTGTCTTCGACCTGATGGGGCAGGGCAACGTGGTCCGGGCCGTGCGCGGCGAGCGGATTGGGACGCTAGTTGGCAGGAACGGGCGCTGAGGAGCCGCGATGATCGACGATACCCTGCTCGAGGCCGAGGAGAAGATGGAGAAGGCTGTCGCTGTCGCCAAGGAGGATTTCGCTACCATCCGCACCGGGCGCGCGCATCCATCGATGTTCGGCAAGATCACTGCCGAGTATTACGGCACGCCGACTCCGGTGAACCAGCTGGCCTCGTTCCATATGCCCGAGCCGCGAATGGTCATTATCCAGCCTTTCGACAAGGGATCCCTGGCGGCGATCGACAAGGCGATCCGTAATAGCGACCTCGGGGTCAACCCGACGAACGACGGCTCGATCATCCGGGTTGTGTTCCCCGAACTGTCCGAGGAACGGCGCAAGGAGTACATCAAGGTCGCCAGGCACAAGGCCGAGGACGGCAGGGTCTCCATCCGCAATATCCGCAGGCACGCCAAGGACGCCATCGACAAGCTGGTCAAGAATGGCGAGGCCGGCGAGGACGACGGCCGCCGCGCGGAAGGCGAGCTTGACAAGCTTACCCACACCTACGTGGCGCAGGTCGACGAGCTGCTGAAGCACAAGGAAGCAGAGCTGCTCGAGGTGTAGGTTTGCATCGCATTGAGGCGTTCCGCAGCGGATTGCGGTGCCCCGATGGGCCGGTTTGGCCCTGGCTGGCTGCCCTGCGATGATCTCAGGGCAAGAGATCGTCCTGGCTGCCAGCCAGCGCATGGGAGGGCGGGCCGGGTGAGCGAGCGGAAGGCGATCAGCACGGGCCGTAACCTGCCGGCCGCGATCGCGGTCGGCCTGGCCCTGGGCGCGCTGGTGCTCGTTACCCTGCTAACCGTCAAGGTCACCTTCCTGATTCCGGTCGCGCTGCTCGTCGGGGTGGCGCTGTGGGAGCTGACCAGCGCCGTGCGGGCCCGGCAGATCCGGATCCCGGTCATCCCGGTCGCCGCGGGCGGCGCGGTGATGGTGGCACTGGCCTACTGGCAAGGTCCGCGGGATGCGCTCGCGGCGCTTGCGGTCACATTTATCGCCGTGCTCGCCTGGCGGCTGCCCGGCGGCGCCCCCGGCTACCTGCGCGATGTCACCGCGGGCATCTTCGCCCTGATCTACATGCCGACAATGGCCGTCTTCGTGGCGCTGATGCTGAGTCAGAGCAACGGCGCGCACCGCACACTTCTGTTCGCGATCGTGACGGTGTGCAGCGACGTCGGTGGCTACTTCGCCGGGATCGTGATCGGGCGCCATCCGATGGCACCGGTGATCAGCCCGAAGAAGACCTGGGAGGGCCTGGCCGGGTCGGTGGTGGCCTGCCTGGCAGGAGGTGCCATAGGGCTGCCTCTGCTGCTGCACGGGAAGGTCTGGCAGGGCCTGATCCTCGGCGCCGCCGCGGTTTCCGCGGCCACGCTCGGTGACCTGGTCGAGTCGATGATCAAGCGGGACCTGGAGATCAAGGACATGTCCACGTTCCTGCCCGGGCACGGCGGAGTCCTGGAGCGGCTTGACTCGCTGCTGATCGTCGCTCCGGTGTCCTGGCTGCTGCTGACAATATTCCTGGCGCACGGCGGCTGACCGCCGGGCAGACGGCGCCGTGACGGGCACGGCGGACGGCGGTGTTCGACCGCGAGACCAGTTTCCTAGGGCCGGGCCTGCGGAAAGGCCCTGAGCATCTGCTGTGCCTCCGCCGCTAGCTCCGCCGTGCCGGCTGGCAGGTCCTGCCAGTGCGGATGGTCGGCGTCGCGTGCCCGCGGGTCGTCGAGCAGTGCGCTGTCGACCAGGATCGGCGCGTCGGTCACCAGGGCCAGGTTCACCGCGTCGCTCGGCCTGGCGTCGACCTCATGGCGGCCGGCCGGCCCGTCGACGACAACAACCGCGTAGAAGATCTTCTCGGCCAGCCGGGTGACCCTGACCTCGGCGACGTGCGAGCCGCTCGCCTCGAGGATGCCCCCGATCATCTGATACGTGAGCGGGCGCGGGGTCTCGGCTGACTCGAGGCTGAGGGCGAGCGCGGTGGCCTCGGCGGGACCGACCCAGATGGGCAGCTGACGCTGCCCGTCACGCTCCGCGAGCACCATCACGTGCACGCGACTGGCTGAGTCCTCGGCATCGCCGCGGCGGATCTCGGTCACGACGACATCGGTCCACGCTGAGCTGGAAGCGGTCGCGGTCATCTGGGGCTCCTCGGGGGCAGTGATGAGCTGGGTGAGGCTGGGCGTGAGCGCCGCGCGGGCCTGGTGCAGCCTGGCCTTGACGGCGCCCACCGAGATCGCGAGCTCGGCGGCGACCTCGCGATGAGTCAGACCCTGGAGATAGAACAGCAGGACGGCCTGTCGCTGGCCATCGGCAAGCTGGGCCACGGCCGCACGGACCGCGGCGGCCAGCTCGGCCAGCTCGGCAAGCTCGTCAGGGCCCGGGTCGTCCGACGTCCGGTCCGGCAGGACGGCAGGCCGTTCGGCGCGAAGCTGGCGCAGCCAGCGCCGCGCCACGTTCAGGGTGATGCCGCAGAACCAGGGACCGAACCGGTCCGGCGCGCGGAGCCGGTCCAGGCCAGTCATCGCCGTGATGGTGGCCTCCTGCGCCGCATCACGGGCGAGGTCCGCCGACCCGAGCAGCCTGGTCGCGAGCGCTACCGCGGTCGTCCAGTGCCGGGTGATCAGCTCACCGAAAGCGTCCTTGTCGCCCCGCAAGGCGATCCGGACGAGTTCGGAGTCTGGCCGCAGCGCCGCACAACCGCCATCCACATCTCATAGTGCCGCCCGTGAGCGCCTGGGTTAGCCGCGCACGACGCGAAGCTGATCGGCCGCCTACGGGAGAGCGGCGCGGGCGGCGCGGGTGGCGCGGGCGGCGCGGGCGGCGCGGGCGGCTGCCAGGAACCCGCGGCTAGCCGACGATCCAGCTGCGGCTCTGCGATGCCATCTGGTTCACCAGATGAACCGCCCCGCGGCCGTCGGCGAGCAGCCGCTCGCGGTTGGTGATCGGGATGATCCACAGCCAGGTAACCGGCTCGCCGACGACCGTGAAGCCAGACAGATCGGGTACGTCGGGACCGAGCAGCTTCGACGGGTCGTCGAGGAAGAGCACCGCCTCGTTTCCGCCGTCGAGCGGGAACGTAGCAGGCTCGTGATACCAGCGGATGGCCTGGCCAGACCCGAGCCAGGCGACTTCGCGCCACGGATACTGCGCCAGCCAGAGGAAGATCCGGGCCGCGGTGTTGCTCGGCAGGTCGGTCGCGACGGCCAGCTCGATCCTGGCCCGGCGGGCGGCGTCCGGGCCGGTCTGCTCGATAACCGGCATCCGCTGGCAGCTCATCCCGACGGTGGTAAGCACCGTGTAGCCGCGGCGTCCGGTCGGCGGCCGCTCCGAGACGCCGACCAGCGGCTGCCGAGAGCCCGACACATCCCAGTACCTGGCGCCCGGACCGAGCCTGGCCAGCAGGTGGCCGAGCATGCCCTGCTGGAACTGCGCCCAGGCCTGCGGGTCGAGCCGCCACCGCCAGAAGTCCCTGGCCTCGGTCACCCTCGGGCCGAGTCCCTCCATCGCCTCGTCCAGGGACCAGCCGAACGGAGTCTGCCCGACGACGTCCCTGCTGTAGCCGGGCATCCCCTTGGACATGTCCGACCAGCCGGGGATCACCGCGAGCAGTTCGCCCGCCTCGAAGAGGGCGACTCCGTCTCCCTCCTCGAACCACACCGCACGCAGCGACTGCGGGTCAAGCCGCGGACGCCCTTCCGGATGCCTGGTGTGGGCCTGAGGCATCTCAGGTGCCTGGCCAGACTCCAGCAGATCCAGGTCGATATCCTGCGGGGCGCCGCGGTGGTTGGCGATCCAGGTGGCGGCCACCGGGGCGGTCGTATCGTGCAGGTAGGCGGCGGTCGTCCAGCCGTCGTATTCCACCACCACGCGCCTGCTGCCGTAGGGACTCTCGCTGTCAAGCAGTGTGACCGGCCGTCCGGGCTTCGCGGATACCCTGGTATGACCGGTCCTGGCGCGCATCGATTGCATGGTAAGAAAATCTACTTACTGTGCGCAGATCACGTAGCAACAGCGCAGATATCGTGAGGGGATTGCTTGGACGTCCTACAGGTCACCACGGCCCGCGCGGGCCGCGGTCGCCCGCCCAGGCACCTCGCCGACCTCGATGCCGCCCAGCGCCGCGCCGCCGTCAGCGCTCTTGGCCAGCCGTCGTATCGTGCGGACCAGCTGGCACGGCACTACTTTGGCCGCCTGACGGAGTCGGCGGAGGAGATGACCGACCTGCCGGCCGCGGTCAGGGAGTCGCTCGCGCAGGAGCTGCTTCCCCGGCTGCTCACCGCGGAGCGCGAGCTGACCTGTGACCGCGGCATGACCCGCAAGACGCTGTGGCGGGCGACGGACGGCTCGTACCTGGAGTCGGTGCTGATGCGTTATCCGGGCCGCGTCACGGTGTGCGTGTCATCGCAGGCGGGCTGCGGGATGGCGTGCCCGTTCTGCGCCACCGGGCAGGCCGGCCTGACCCGCAACCTGTCCGCGGCCGAGATCGTGACTCAGGTGGTGTCCGGTGCCCGGGCACTGGCCAGCGGCGAGGTGGCCGGCGGACCAGGACGGGTCTCGAACATCGTGTTCATGGGCATGGGCGAGCCGCTGGCGAACTATGCCAGCGTGGTCACGGCCGTGCGGCGGATCACCGATCAGGTTCCCGACGGGCTCGGCATCTCGCAGCGAGCGGTCACGGTCTCCACGGTGGGGCTGGTGCCGGCGATCGGCCGGCTGGCCAGGGAGCGCCTGTCCGTCCGGCTCGCGGTGTCACTGCACGCGCCCGACGACGAGCTGCGCGACGAGCTTGTGCCGGTCAACAGGCGGTGGCCGGTCGCCGAGGTGCTGGACGCGGCGTGGGGTTACGCGGCGGCGACCGGGCGGCGGATCTCGATCGAGTACGCCATGATCCGCGACGTCAACGACCAGGCCTGGCGGGCCGACGCGCTGGCCAGACTGCTGGCCGGCCGCCTGGTGCACGTGAACCTGATCCCGCTGAACCCGACTCCCGGCTCACGATGGACCGCCTCCGCGCCATCGGTAGCCGCGGAGTTCGAGGCGCGGCTGGCCGATCGCGGTATCGGAGTCACGGTCCGCGACACCCGAGGCAGGGAAATCGACGGCGCCTGCGGTCAGCTCGCGGCGGCCAGCCGAGCTGAGGCCAGCCGCGCGCCCGGCTCGGCCTGAGCCGAGGCGGGCTAGGCAGAGCGACTCTCGGTGAGGCGCCGCTCTGTCATGGCTGACCTTCGCGGTCGTGACAGGCAGCCCGCCCGCTAGCCGAGATCCGCGAGGCTTCCGCATCGTCACTGGTCGTTGCCCAAGCCGGGGTTGCCTGGTCGGCGCGGGTATCGCGCCGCTACGGTGGTCGGCGATGCCAGGAAAGCGCTCACCAGCACGTCGGCGGCGGGCACTCGTCGCCGACGTGATTCACGCCGCCTGGCGCCGCCTGCAGCAGGCCGGGATGATCACCGCCGATACCGCCGCTGGCCGCAGGTTCGCCGCGTTCGGACCGCACTCGCTGATCGCCTTCCCGACCGGGACTGTCTTCGGCGAACGCTGGATCAAGATCGGCGACCGGACCATGCTCGCCGAGCAGGTCACCTTGTGCGCTGGCATGATGCCGGGCCACGATCTGGGTCCCGATCTGGTCCTGCGGGTAGGGGACCGCTGCGTGATCGGGCGCGGCAGTCACATCGTGGCGCACTACTCGATCGACATCGGCGACGACGTCTACACCGGCCCGTACGTCTACATCACCGACCAGAACCACAGCTACTCAGATCCCGATCTGCCGATCGGCCGGCAGTGGCCGGTGAACTCGGCGGTCTCGATCGGGTCCGGTACCTGGCTGGGCACCGGCGTGGTCATCCTGCCCGGAGCTGCGATCGGCCGCAATGTCGTCGTCGCGGCGGGCTCCGTGGTCCGCGGTACCATCCCGGACCACTGCGTGATCGCCGGCATGCCGGCTCGGGTGGTCCGCGGCTATCGCCCGGAGACCGGCTGGTCCCGGCCTGCGCCTGACTCATCCGGCTAGTCGTCGCCTCCGCCCGGCTTATCTGGCCGTTCCGTGCCGACCCCGGCCTTATCCGGCCTGGTACCCGCGACCCGGGACCTGTCTGGCCTGGTGCCGGCGGCGCGGTCTGGCCTGGCGCCAGCGACCCTGGACCTGTCTGCCCTGGCGCCGCCGAGCTGGCGCACGAAGACCTCGCCGCGCATGGCCCGCTCAAGGAGATCGGCGGCGCGCGCGGCGTCGGCCAGCCGCCCGCCCTCGCTGCGGTACGCGGTCAGCACCGCTTCGACAGCCTTCGGCGGCAGGCTCGGGCCGAGTTCCGATCGTGCGGTCCGGTAGCCGCTCCTGGCGCCTTCGACGCAGGCGTTCAGGTGATGGCGGGCCAGCGAGGCGAGCGCGACCGGGTGACGCTTGAGCACGCCGTGCAGCAGGTAGTCGGGCGGAACGACGCCGAGCAGCCAGGCCACGGCGGTCTGCTCGAACTCAGCGCTGGACGGCGGGTGCACGCCGGGCGGCCAGCCAGGTGGTACATAGGGGGTCACGAGGCACATCATAACTCTAATTCGAATGTGCGTTCTAGTTCAGTATCACGATGGTTCCCTAGGGGCGGGAGGTGTGAATGTCCTGGTTCCGCGGCCGCGTGGTGCGGGTGTAGGGAGGGCGCGGGACGTTCTAATTGCGCCAGTAGTCCTCGGGATCCCGGTCGGCGATGACGGCCCATTCGGAGAGCTCGGCGGTGATCCTTGCGTCCTCGGCCGCCCTCGCGTTATGGAGCGGCCGCCTGGTGCGGACATGCCGTCTCGGCTTGCGGACCGGGCCCGCGGCAGGACCGAGTCCGATCGTGACCGCGCCGCCTCCGTGCGGGGAGCGGCCCAGGGTGAGCGTCCCGCCCGAACCCTCGGCGATCCGGCGGGCGATGTCCAGGCCGAGGCCGGTAGACCCGCGGGTTGACTGGCCGCGCCTGGCCGGGTCAGGGTGCGAGAATCCAGGGCCGTTGTCGGAGACGACGAGCCAGGCGCCGCCAGCCGCGCGCTGTGAGACCCGGACGGAGAACGCGGTGCCATCCGGGGTGTGCGAGAAGACGTTCTCGAGCAGGATGTCCACGCAGGCGGCCAGGTCCTGGTCGGGAACCCGCACCGGCAGGGTGTGCGGCGGGATCTCGACCGTCATCCACCGCTCCTGGTCTTCGGCCAGAGCGCGCCAGAACGCCGCGCGCTCACGGACGACGGCCGTCGCGTCGCAGGTCGCGCCGGCGGCGTCGGAGGTCGGCCGCCGGGCCTCGGAAATGATCTCGTTGACGGTGCGGGTCAGCGCGTCCACGTCGCCGATCACCCGGGTCATCATCTCCTCGTCGCCGTAAAGCGACTCGGCGTCGATCCGCAGCGCGGTCAGCGGGGTCCGCAGCCGGTGCGACAGGTCGGCGAGAGTCTCCCGCTCATGGGTGAGCAGCTCGCCGATCCTCGCGGCCAGGCGGTTCAGGCCGTTGCTGACCTGGCGGATCTCGGGCGGCCCGTCGACCGGCGCACGGGCGGTGAGGTCACCCTGGGCGAGCTGCTCGGCCACCATCGCGACGTTCCCGAGCGGGCGGACCAGGCTCCTGGTGAGCTGGATGGTCACGATGACCGCGAGCACGAGCAAGCCGAGAGCGACGGCGCCAAGCAGCATCCAGGCCTGCGTCACGCCGCGGTGCAGCTGAGCGTCTGGCACGAAGGTCCTGATCACTACCGGCCCCTTCGGCAGGCCGAGGACGGCCGCGAAGACGGCCACTCCGCCAGGTACCCGTTCGGTGAAGCTACCGCCGCTGCGGGCAGCCAGCTCGACCCCGGACGACCGGGCGGCCCGGACGCCCAGGCGCTGACCGTCCTGCAGGAAGATCGTGATGGCCTGGCTCGGGTTCTGCGCGTTGACCTGCGCGACAGTGGACCCCAGTGCCGCCGGGTTCAGGGTGGCGACCAGCGTCGCCATGTCCTGCGCCTGGATCTGCGCCGCGGATACCGCCCGGTCGGCGGCGAAGCTGCGGAGCAGCAGCGCGAGCGGCAGCATGAACGAGACCAGGATCAGCGAGCTGACCGCCAGAACGAGCAGGATCACGCGGATCTTCATGGGGACGCGGCCGGCCTGGTCATGATGGTGCGGTCAGCTTGATCCCGACTCCGCGGATGGTGTGCAGGTACCTGGGCTGCTGGGCGTTCTCACCGAGCTTGCGGCGCAGCCACGAGATGTGCACGTCCACGGTCTTGTCCGCGCCGCCGTAAGGCAGCCGCCAGACCTGAGTGAGCAGATCGCGCTTGGTGACCACCTGGCCCGCCCGCACCGCCAGGTAGAACAGCAGGTCGAATTCGCGCCTGGACAGGTCGAGCGGAACGCCGTCGAGCGCGGCCTCGTATGCCTCCCCGTTCAGCCACAGCCCGCCGACCACGACCGGCTCGGCCCGCCGGCCGTCGTCCCCGCTCGCCCGCCTGAGCACCGCGCGGACCCGCGCCTCTATCTGGCCGATGCCGAACGGCTTCACCAGGTAGTCGTCGGCGCCGGCGTCAAGCACCCTGACGATGTCGGCCTCGTCGTCGCGGGCCGTGGCCACCACCACGGGAACCTTGCTGATCGCCCTGAGCATGCGAAGCGCCTCGTAACCGTCCAGGCCGGGCAGGCCCAGGTCGAGTATCACCAGATCTGGCGGAGAATCGAGAACCTGCTGGAGCGCCTCCATCGCGTTGGGCGTGCTCGACACCGCGTGCCCGCGCTCGGTGAGGGCCCGGATCAGCGCACCCCGGATCGCGGCATCGTCCTCCACAAGCAGCAGTTGCGCCACAGGTCGACCGTATCCGGTCTGGCTGGCTGGCTGCCGCATGATCAGGGATACAGACATCGCATAACGGGGCAATACGACCTGTCGGCGACGGTGTGGCGCGGGAGTTGAGGAGTTCTTTACGATTCCTTAACCTCATACCGGCCAGTCTGGATGCCGTGCGATCCAGGGTTCTCTTCGGCGCTGGCGCCTGGCTGCTCGGCGCCGTGGCCGCGACCGCCGGCAGCCTGCTGGCCGTAGAACAGCTCGGCCAGGGCATGCTCGCGCAGCAGACCACCGAGCTGTCCGTCACCGCGGTCAACGCCAAGCTGGCCGCCGAGAGCGCCGAAGCCACGACCCGGCCGCAGGCCAGCACCGGATCGTCCGCTCCGACCCCCAGCGCGAGCAGGACCGCCAGGAGCACCAGGCCGGTCGGGCGCGGCACGCCCGGACCGACGATCGGCACCGGGAAGGTCGTCGCGTCCCAGGACGGCACCGCCTTTGCCGAGTGCAAGCCCGGCGGCGCCTACCTCGTGTACTGGACTCCGCAGAACGGGTTCGAGGCTGACCACGTGGTGCAGGGCCCGGCGGCGGTGGCGAGCGTCACGTTCCGCGGCTCGACCAGCGGCGTCGTGCTGAAGGTGTCCTGTAGCGGCGGGCGCCCTGTCGCCCATGTCTCCCAGCTCAACTGGGGCGGGGATGACGGCGGCGGCCACGACGACTGACCGAGTCGGACGGCCGGCCTGGCGCCGTGCCGCCCGGGCCAGGCAGGTCAGTCCCGGCGCTGGTCGATCAGCAAGGCCAGGGTCGGGCAGGCGGCGGCGGCGCGCCTGGCGAGTCCCCGCAGCTCGTCGGGGACCGGCTCGGCCGGGATGATGGGGTAGCCCCACGGGTCCAGCCTGATGAACTCGGGCAGCAGCTCGGCGCACATGCCGTGGCCGGTGCACATGATCGGGTTGACCCGAAGATGCTGGCTCACCAGTACTCCACATCCCCCGGAATCGGCAGCAGCGGCTCGTGCCGGATGCCGAAGCACGGACCATGCTCGTCATGCCACCGTGCGTCGTGGCGGAACGCCGAGAGCGCGCTGACTGCCAGCTGAGTCGCCCCGTCTGGGTGGCGGCAGGCGCCGCGGCCCTCGATCAGCGGGATCAGGCCGGCGATCCGCGCCGCAGCGTCGCCGCGACCGCCGTGATAGGCCAGATCGGCGAGCGCGTCCGCGAGGGCGGGCAGGCCGAACATGCACGGTCCGCACTGCCCGGCGGTCTCGTCGGCGAGGTACCTGATCACCCGGGCCGTCTCGGCGAGACCGCATGACGACTCAGGCAGCACGATCAGGATTCCCGCGCCCATCGCGCCGCCGACGGATCGGAGCGCGGCATGCGACATCGGCACCGGCCAGGCCGTCTCGGCCTCGAGCCAGGTGCCGAAGTACCCGCCGACCAGCACGGCCTGCGGCCGCTCGACCGGGCCGCCGGCCAGCATCAGCACCTCGCCGATGGGCGTGCCAAGCTCGATCTCGTAGACGCCTGGCCTGCCGACCGCGCCGCTGACCGTGACCAGCGTGGAGCCCGGGGCCGATGGCAGGCCGACCTCGCGGAACCAGTTGTCTCCGTACCGGGCGATCAGGGCCAGGTGAGCCAGTGTCTCGACGTTGTTGAGCGCGGTCGGGCGGTTCGCGACGCCCCGCTCATGGGTGCGCGGCGGCGTGAACGTCGGCAGGCCAGGGCCGCCGTTGATGTGCTGCACGATCGCCGTCTGCTCGCTGGCGACGTACCGGCCCTCGATCCCGACGATCTGGATCGGGACCTGGTCGATGCCGGCGACGGTCCTGGACTGCGCCGCTGCCTCCAGGCTGGCCATCAGCCGGGGATCGTCGTCGTGCACGGCCAGGTACGCCTGCGTCGCGCCGACCGCGAAGGCGGCGAGCGAGATGCCGTCCATCACGAGATGCGGCGCCCGGCTGAGCAGCAGGCGGTCCTTGCGGCTGGCTGGCTCGCCCTCCGCGCCGTTGGCGACGACGACCGCGGGTCCCGGTCCGGCCGCGACCGAGCGGAGCTTGCGGCCGGTCGGGAAGCCGGCCCCGCCGCGCCCGGTCAGGCCGGAGCGTTCCACGACGTCGATCAGCCGGGACGCCTTGGCGCGGGCGGCCCGGCCGCGGCCAGTGTCGGCGGGCAGCGGCACCGGGCCATAGCTGCGCTCGTGCACATTGAGGCCGGTCGTCCGTCCGTCGGTCAGCCCGGCAAGCAGCCGCGGCAGCCGCCTGATCCTGCGGTCTGGCGCGCCGCGCCAGGTGGTGGTCGCGACCACGGTCATCGGACAAGCCCCCTGGCCGGGATCAGCTGCACCGCCCGGTAGATGGCGGAAAGCACGACGGCGCCGATACAGCTGAAGGTCAGCGCGAGCACCCAGGTCCTGCCGTGGTCGGTGCCGGTTCCCAGGCCGTGCGCGATCGCGACCGGCCAGCACAGGTAGCCCGCCCAGTGGATCGCGCGCCAGAGCCGGTGGCCGATTACCTGCCTGGCCAGACTGGATATCGCAACCGCGATCATCGTGTCCGACGCGATCGCGCCGAGCCCCAGCCACCAGCGCTTGTAGGGCGAGAGAAACGGCACGACCGCGTCCTGGATGCCGATCGAGGTGTAGCTGTCGATCACCGTCGTGCCCACGTGCAGCGCGAGGAAGACCAGGGCCAGCAGTGACACGTTCCTGTGCAGGCCCTGGACCAGGAACCGGGGCAGGCGGTAGCTGGTGAACCGGCTCGCGTTCAGGATGCCGAGCACCAGGCTGAGGGTCAGCAGAACCAGCGTGATCAGGCCCGCGGCTCTGGTGACATACCAGAGCCCGGGGCCGTTCAGGCTCATGCTCATGCTCATGCAGGCCAGCCTCCCGTGGTAAGCACCGTTCCGTCCGTCCTGGCCAGCCTGGCCGGCAGGGACATTTCTTCCAGCCAGGCCGGGGCGCTCCGGCCGCGGATGATCGACGCAGTAGTCGCGATATTGGCGTCAACACAACTCGCCGCCGCAACCGTGACCGCTGCCCAGTAGGTCTCGGCCGGCTGTCCGGTACCTGGCACCAGGATGTGGTGGAGCTCGCGCGAACCCCGGCGCCAGCCGCGAACCGACGGGCTCGACGTGGCGAGCCCCCCGGACCCGATCGTCACCACCGGATCCTCACCCAGACCGTCGTCGACGCCGATCCGCCAGCCACCGTCCGGCGGCTGGCCGGCGACGGCAACGTCCCCGCCCAGGTTCACCAGAACGCCGCAGCCGAGTCGCCGGGCGATGCTGGCGGCGGCTCGGTCGGCGGCGAGCGCCTTCGCGGTCGCGCCGAAATCGAGCATGACCCCGTCGGGTACCCGGACGCGCCGCGGCTCGGTGTCGTACCGCACGCAGCGCCAGCCGGCCGCAGGCGCGGGGGGCAGCGTCAGCTCCGAGGTGTCGGCGGCGAGCTGTGCGTAGTCCCGGTCGTAACCCAGATTGATCAGCGAGCGCCCGCAGGTGGGATCCACGTCGCCGTCGGTGATCTCGGCTGCCCGCAGCGCGACCTCGAGGGCGCTGGCGAACAGCTCGCTGACCGTGACGGGGCGGCCTCCGGCCCGGTTCAGCGCGGAGATCTCCGAGTCGGGGCGGAACCGCGAGCAAGCGAGATCGATCTCAGCGAGCTGGTCGGACAGCAGGTGCATCGCGGCGTCCAGCGCGGCCGGCCTGGTCACCAGGACCGAGCAAAACGTGCCGAGGGCGCGGCCCGTCCAGCCGGCCAGCGCGGGCACGGCCGGACGTACCGCAGTGATCGGGCTGAACCGGCGCCTGGTGGCCGTCGCGGTGGTAGAGGCTGGCGTGGCGCCGGCTGCTGGCGTGGCGCCGGCTGCCGTTGTGGTGCCTGCGGCTGCCGTTGTGGTGCCTGCGGCTGCCGCCGTGGTGCCTGTGGTGCCGGCGGCTGCTGGGGCGGCGCCGGCGGCTGCTGGCGCGGTGGTTGGGCTGGCCATAGGGGACATCAGCCTCCGCCAGACTTGGAGCCGCTGGTCTTGGTGGGAGCCGGGGTCGGGCTCGGCGCCGGGGGAGTCGGCGGCGGCTTCAGCGAGGGCTTGGGCTTGGGGCTCGACGACGTGGGCCGCGGCGCCGGAGCCGACGAGGAGGAGGCCGACGAGGTTGGCCTGGACGCCTTCGCGGAGTGGTGCTTGGCCTTCGGCTTGGCCTTCGCGCTCTTGCTCCCGCTCGGACTCGGGGTTCCCTGCGCGCTGGCACTCGGGCTGGCGGACGGCGTCGTAGCCTGGCTCGCCGCGGTGGTCGCCGTCGCGCTCCTGGAGAACAAGGTGGCGATGCCGACGGCGGCCACGGCGCTGAGCTGCGCGGTGCGCCAGGTCAGCTTGGAGAGCCTGCGCAGGCCTTCGTCACGCTCAGCACGAAGTCGGTGTAGATGTCTCATGGGCACTAAACAAACTCCAGTCTTCGTTAAGAGACCACCAAGAACGGCTCAAGGAAGCCCTTTCCTTTTCGGCCGGGGCGGGTGTGTGCCGGGTGGTGGTCTTGGCTGGCGGGGCGGGTGTGTGCCGGGTGGCGGTCTTGGCTGGCGGGGCGGGTCCGTGCCGGGTGGTGGTCTTGGCTGGCGGGGCGGGTCCGTGCCGGGTGGCGGTCC
>DATNIU010000097.1:0-2475 GCA_035604275.1 Streptosporangiaceae bacterium
GATCGGCTCACTCGCCCGCGGTGGCACGCGGCTCGCGTTCGGGAGCGACTGGCCGGTGTCGAGTGCCGATCCGCTGCAGGAGATCCACGTCGCGGTGAACCGGGTCCTGTCCGAGCGCCTCGGCCAGCGCGGCGAACCCGAATGCGAGGACCCGTTCCTGCCCGGGCAGGCGATCACCGTCCAGGCCGCGATCGACGCGTTCACCCGCGGGGTCGCCTGGGTGAACCACTCCGAAGACGTGGCGGGCACCCTGCTGCCCGGCCTGCACGCTGATCTGGTCGTCCTCGACCAGGACCTGTTTGCCATCCCGGCCCGGGACATCGGGAGTACCTCGGTCGTCATGACGGCGGCCAGCGGGAAGGTGGTATTCGGCGAAGAGTGACACGCCGCAAGTCGGCCCAGGCACCAACCGGTAAGGTCGTTCGTCTAGCGGCTTATTAGGAGCTCGAATGCGACGACGACCGGTTGCGATTTCGGCCATGGCAGGCTGCGCTGCGATTTTGCTCGCGGCCTGCGCCTCGTCTTCTTCTTCTTCCGTGCCGAGCTCGTCATCGAGTGCGCCGGCCACCGGCCCGACGGCAGCACCTGCTCCGCCGGTCCCGGCCCCGGCCGCGGCGGGTAATCTCGACTCCTGCTCGGTCGTCACCAGCGCCGAGGCGGCCAGCGCCCTCGGCCAGGCCGTCACCCCGGGAGTGCTCGGCAACGCCACCGTCGAAGGAGGCCTGGCCTGCGTCTTCTACGGGCCATCCGCTCCCACGCCGAGAGACCCGAATGTGTCCCAGGTCGATTCGGTGCGGGTGGTGGTGGTCCGCGGCCCGAAGGCGCTCGCCTGGTACCAGGATTACAAATCCAAGGTCAGCGCCCAGCCGGAGTCCGGTTACGGCGACCAGGCCTACTACGACGGCTACGCCTCGCTCAGCATCCTCAAAGGCGACTACTACCTGCGCGTCGCCGTCATCCCCGCCGGTGCCCCGCCGTCCCTGACCGCTGAGGAGCAGCTGGCCCGCGCCATCCTGCCGAAGCTGTAGGCACTGCGGTTTATGCGGCGTACCCGGTGGCCTTCTCCACCACCATCCGCACGACCACGCGGACCGCGCCAGGCCGGTCCTCGCCAGGCTCCTTGCCGTCGTACTTCCAGGACAGCGCAGGTCCGCCTGCAGCCGACCAGGTCGGCGCTGACCAGGTTGAGGCTGGTCAGGCCCGCAGCACCCGCAGCGGCCAGCGCAAGGTGGTATTCGGCGATGAGCGGTCCTAGGCCGCCGCGGCGGTGAGGACGAGGACGGGCGCGGGGCGCTCGATGACCAGGGCGGCTCCGGCGCGGGCGTGCGGGATCAGCGTGACCGAACCGCTGTGCTGGTCCGGCCGTTGGCCGGGATTGTGCTGCGGCGGCTTGCTGCTCGGCCCGGAAAGCCCGAGCGGTACGCTGATCCCGGCGCACAGGACGACCAGGCTGACCGCGCCGGCGACGCGGCGCCGGCGGGTCCTGTGGTGGCGCGTGATCACCAGGCCGGCCAGTCCCTCGCCGGGCCGCACGTCGTGGAGCTCGCACTCCAGCGCGATCCTCAGGCTGAACTCGTCATCAGCGTGGATGGACACGGCGATCTCTCTTCTCTTCGTCGTACAGGAGCTGCCGCAGCTGATCGAGCCCTCTGCTCGCCGCGGACTTTACGGTGCCTTCGGCGATATCCAGCGCGGCGGCGGTCTCGGCCACCGTGGCATCGAGCAGGTAGCGGCAGACGAGCACCTCGCGCTGGATGTCGGGCAGCTGGCGCAGCACGCGGACCAGCACGTGACGGCGGTCCACCGCCTCGGCGAACGAGACCACGTTGGCGAGCTCGTCCACGTCCTGGCTGATCTCCGGGTGCCGGCGGCGGTGCCGCCAGCGTTCGCGGCACGCATTGACCAGCACGGCCCTGGCGTAGGCCTGGGGCGCCTGTTTGGCCTGCTCCCACCGCCGGTAGGTGCGCAGCAGCGTGACCTGGAGCGCGTCCTCGGCATCCTCCCGCGAGTCGAGCAGTACCAGGGCCGCGCGCAGCAGCGAGGGGGACGCAGCCTCGACGAACTCCGTGAACTCCGCGTCGCGGCTGGCTCGTGCGCCGGCCCGGATCCCTCTCACGGCTTGTTTAATGCCGGAGCGCCGTTCAGGGTTCCATCGAATTTCGCTAGCCCAGGAATCCCCCGTAGGAGTGCTGCTCAAGCTGGCCCTGGATCTGCTTGACCGTGTCCAGCCCGACGCCGACCATGATCAGCAGGCTGACGCCGCTGAGCTGCAGGTCCTGGCCCAGCCCGATCTCGTCTATCGCCACCAGCGGGAACATCGCCACCAGGGCCAGGTAGACCGAGCCCGGCGCGGTGAGCCGGTTGAGCACGTACCTGAGGTAGGCGGAGGTGGGCGTCCCCGGCCGCAGGCCGGGGACGAAGCCGCCGTACTTCCGGATGTTGTCCGAGAGCTCGTCCGGGTTGAACGTGATCGAG
>DATNIU010000098.1:0-37966 GCA_035604275.1 Streptosporangiaceae bacterium
GCGGGGCGGCACCGTGCTGCTGATCGGCCTGCCGCCGCACGGCGATACCCTCGCCCTGGCGCCAGACGACGCGGTCAACAACGACCTCACGATCGTCGGCAGCTTCGGATACACCTCAGCGGCCTGGCGGGCCGTCGTGACCCTGCTGAACTCCGGCCAGCTGAGACCGGGAATCCTGATCACTCACCGGTACCAGCTCGCCGACTGGGAGCACGCGATCGCGAGCCTGCGCGGGTCCGACGGCCCGCGCGGCAAGGTCCTGCTCCAGATCCGCTGACCCGGCTGGGCAGCCGCGATCTCGCCGCCCAGCCCGGCCGAGCGCCGTGAACGACCAGGACAACCACCAAGGAGCCGTGACGATGACCTTCACCAGCGTTAATCCGCACGATCCGGCCGATGTGCTCGGCGAGTGGGAGGCTGCGGGCCGGCCCGGTGCCGACGCGGCGGTCGGCCGGGCGCTGAAGGCGGCGCAGGAGTGGCGGGAGACGCCGGGCGCTGCCAGGGCGAAGGCGCTCGGCGACGCGGCGGCAGCGGTCGAACGGCGCGCGGCCGAGCTCACCGACCTGGTGGTCCGCGAGGTCGGCAAGCCGCTCACCGAGGCCCGCGGCGAGGTGGCGCGCGGTGTGGCGATTCTGCGCTACTACGCCCAGGCGGCGCTGCTGCCCGACGGCGAGACGCTGCCCGCCGCGGACCCCGACCAGCTTCTGATCGCCAGGCACGTGCCGGTCGGCGTCGCTGCGCTGCTCACGCCGTGGAACTTCCCGGTCGCCATCCCGCTGTGGAAGGCGGCGCCGAGCCTGGCCTACGGCAACGCCACGATCCTGAAGCCGTCAAGCGCCGCGGCGGCGACGGCGCTGCTGCTGAACGAGATCATCGGGCCGTTCCTGCCGACCGGCGCGTTCCAGGTCGTGCTCGGCGGCGCCGAGACCGCCAGCGGGCTGATCGACAATCCCGGCGTCGCGGCCGTCTCCTTCACCGGCTCGTCGGAGGTCGGCAGCCAGATCAGCGCGCGCGCGGCCGCGCGCGGCTGCCGGGTGCAGGCCGAGATGGGCGGCCAGAACCCGTCGGTAGTGCTGGCCGACGCCGATCTCGATCGGGCCGCGACGGCCATCGCCTACGCGGCGATGGGCTATGCCGGCCAGAAGTGCACGGCCACCAGCCGGATCATCGTGACCGAAGCCGTCTACCCGGACTTCCGCGATCGGCTGGCGGCCGCGGTGGAGGCGCTGCAGGTGCTCGACCCGGCGGATGCCGGGACGCTCGTCGGGCCGGTGATCGACGCCGGCTCGCGGGCGTCGGCCCTGGCGGCCGTGGCCTCATCGGGCGGCCGGGTCCTGACCGGCGGGCGGCCGCTCGACGCCCCGGGGTTCTACCTGGCGCCCACGCTCGTGGAGCTCGACAGCCCGGCCGGCCCCCTGGCCACCGACGAGGTCTTCGCCCCGGTGGCCGCGCTGATCAGGGCTGATTCGGCCGGCCAGGCCATCTCGATCGCCAACGCGGTGCGCTACGGCCTGGTCGCGGCCGTATTCACCAGTGACCTGGGCCAGGCGCTGCGGCTGAGCCGCAGGCTTGAGGCCGGGATGATCCGGGTCAACGCCCCGACATCGGGCGTGGACTTCAACGCGCCCTTCGGCGGGTGCAAGGAGTCGAGTTTCGGCCCGCGCGAGCAGGGCCAGGCCGCCCGCGCCTTCTACACCGAGTCCAGAACCATCCTGATCGTGCCCTGACGCAGGTGGCGGCCCGGGGCAGAAACCCGCAGTTCGCCAGCGGGCCCGGCCAGTCCTGGCTTTCTTTACCTGGATGCGGCATCCGAGTAGATTGCGACTGCTCGGCCAGCGGGAGGCGACGTGAACCAGGACTTTTACGGCGGCGGATACGGCGGGCCGATGACCCGCCGTCAGATGCGGCGGCAGCGCCGCCGCCGCCGCCATCCGCTGCTCCGGCTGATCAGGCTGCTGGTCGTGCTGGCGGTCCTGTTCGTGGTGTTCGAGATCGCGATCAATCCGTGGATATTCCGGATCGGCGGCGCGTTCACCCCGACGGCGAGCTGGACCGGGCTCGGGACGGTCAGCGCCAGCAACGGCGGTCGCTACGTGCTCTCGATCAGCTTTCATGGCGGCTTCCTTGGCGGCGACGAGAGCGGCTGCTCGCAGTTCTCCGGCTGCGACAACATGAAGGGAACCGCCAGGCTCTGCACGCTCAGCGGCGTCACGTACACGTTCCCGCTGACCGGCCAGGTGCACACCTGGCTGAACACCAACGGCGCCCGCACCAGCATCGACCTCACCGGAGGGACGCCCAAGCCGCTGCCGGACGGCTGGGTCGTGGCGCTGCACGGCTCGTGGCACGGTCCGAGGCTGGTGCTTGCCTCGCCCGACAACTCCTTCACCGAGGTCTTCACCAGGCGCGGCGCGATCAGGACGGTGACATCGACGGCCGACGCCGGCACCGCGCGGGTGACGCTCGCCAAGGGCAGCTCAGCCAGCTTCAGCCGGGCCTGCGCCGCCCTCAGCGGCTGACATCACTCGACTTATAACTTGTTGCCGCCTACTAAACCAGTATATAAATCCCTCGTGATCATGACGGTAAGCCGTGATAGGCGCGGCGGGCACTGCGGGCTGGTCAGCCGCCGAGGAAGCCGGTCCAGCGGCCCGCAAGGTGGTAGGTCGCCAGGGCGATGAGGAGCCCGACGACCAGCGACGCGGTGAGCAGCAGCCAGCGGCGGCCCGCACCGGCCAGGGCAGCCCGGACCCGGGCGCTGCCGGCCGAGCGATTCGAGAGCAGCCGGGGCAGCTTGGGCGCGTAGGCCAGGACGTGGATGGTCATCGCGCCGAACCAGAGCACGAAAGAGGCTTTGTGCGCGAAGATCCACAGCGACGCGCCTGGGCCGGTGAAGGCCAGCGCGATCCCGGAGCCGATAACGCCCGCCGAGGTGACGATGACCACTGGGCCGAGCAGCCTCAGCAGCAGCGCGGGCGGGCCCTTCCTGACGTAGGAGGCCGAGCCGGTGTAGTAGCGGGCGAACCGGTAGCCGGTCGACCCGAGCTTGAGCAGCACCGGGCCGACAAGCAGCATGCCGATGAAGAAGTGCATGGTCAGCAGCTGGCGCTTGGCGACGATGGTGAGCCCTTCGGCGGCAAGCAGCAAGAGCAGCACGGCGCCGGTCATCGCGGTCAGGCGCTCGTTGCCCTCGGCGCCTGCGGTGGGGTTGGCGGCACGGCGGTGCCGTGGCGCGGTCTTGACGCTCAGCGCGGCACCGCCTTCCGCTCGGCCGTCGTGGCCTCCAGCCGGAGCGCTAGGGTCGGGCAGAGGCGGACCGCGCGGCGGGCGAGGGGCGAAAGCTCGGCCGGAACGTCACGGTCGATCATGATCGGGTAGCCCCATTCATCGAGGTGGATCAGTTCCGGCAGCATGTCGGCGCAGAGCCCGTGCCCGGTGCAGGCGATCGGATTGACGGCCAGGTGGCGCCTCATTGCCAGACATCCTCCGCCCACGGCCGCGGAATCGGCAGGACTGCCGCCCGCGGCTGGCCGCCCCTGGCCGACTGGCAGAGCCGGTGCGACGCGTGCGTCCTGACGTCAGCGGCGAACGCGGACAGCGCCGAGCGGGCCAGCCGCACCGCGCCGTCGGGGTGACGGCACGCTCCGCGGCCGGGAATCGTGGCAAGCCTGCGTTCGAGCCGGTCGAGCACGGGTCCCTTCGGCCGGCCGCTGGCGAGCTGAGCGAAGTCGTCGGCGATGGCCGGCAGCCCGAAGACGCACGGCCCGCACTGGCCCGCGCCCTGGCCGGCCAGCCAGCCCAGCACCCGGGTGGTCTCGGCCAGCCCGCAGGCGTCGGGCGGGAGCGCGAACAGGACCCCGGCGCCTGGCGACGCGCCGATGCCGCGCAGCGGTGCCGCCGCCATCGGCAGCCTGGCCACGTCCCTGAAGTCATGCCAGGTGCCGAAGTACCCGCCGATCAGGACGGCGCTCACGTCCGGGTGCGCCCCGCTGACCGCCAGCATGTCCCCGATCGGAGTGCCGACCTCGACCTCGTACACCCCTGGCGAGCTGACCGCTCCTGCGATCGTGCTGAGCATGGTTCCCGGCGCGTCCGCCAGGCCTGCCTGGCGGAACCAGCCAGGCCCGAACCTGGCGATCAGGCCGACGTGCGCCAGCGTCTCGACGTTGTCGAGCAGGGTCGGCCGCTGGGCCACTCCCTTCTCGAACGGCCTCGGCGGCACGGCTGTGGGCTTGGCCAGCCCGCCGTTCAGCCAGTGCACGACCGCGGACTCCTCGCTGGAGACGTAGTGGTGCGGCAGGTCATGCACCTGCATCCTGACCTGGTCCAGATTCGCCCGCTCGCGCTCGGCGACCGCGTTCCGCATGATGGCGATGAGCCAATCCCTGGTCCGCGGCACGCAGACGTGCACGACGTCGGCGCCGACGGCGGCGGCGGCCAGTGCCGCCCCGTCCAGCACCAGATGCGGCGCGCGGGACAGCAGCGCCTTGTCCTTCTCGCTGGCCGGCTCGCTCTCCATGCCGTTGGCAACCACCACCGCCGGGCCGCGCCGGGACGCGACCGCGCGCATCTTGACCCCGGTCGGGAACCCGGCGCCACCGCGCCCGGTGAGCCCCGCCTGGGTGACGGCGTCGATCAGCGCGCCCTGCGTGCCCGGGCCGGGCCGGCCGGCCCGGGCCCGGCCGGCCCGTGGGTGCGGCAGCGGTCCGTACCTGTCCACGTGCGCGCGGAGGCTGGCGGGCTGGCCGGACTCCTGCCACCCGGTGGTGAGCCGGGTAGCCGGGCCAGGCTGCTCGACTGGGCGCGGAGTGGTCGCAGCGGCCGCGAGGCCGCCATGTGATGCCATGGTCACTCCTGTGCCGCGGCCAGCAGGCTGACCGTGCCGGTCACCGCCGAGCCGCTGATAGTCAGGACGAACTGTGCCCGCCGCTGCCCGGACTGGCCGGTCACTGCCGCGACGAGCTGCTGGCCCTGGAGCATCACGACCGGCCCGGCGTAGCCGGATGCGGTGCCTGGCTGGCCGATCCTGACATCGCCGCCGGACAGGGCCACGCCGCTGCCCGCCGGCGTGCCGTGCAGGACGATGGTCAGGTTCTGGACGGGCGCGGCCACCGTGCGGCCGGTGATCGTGATCGTCCGCTCGTCCGCCGCCGGCCCGGCGGTGACCGACAGGCGGCCGGTGAACCGGGCGTTCACCAGCCGGCCCGGCTGGCCGCCGCCGCCCCCCGCGGTCCCGGTCGTTCCCGCCGGGGCCGGAGTCCTGCTGCCGAGCAGCGCGGACGGCGTGCCGGCCCGGCGGGACCAGCCGGGCTGCAGCGGGCCGGTGATCACGAAGATGAGCGTGAGCAGCGGGAGCACGGCCACCGCGGCCAGCCCGGTGCCCCGGCTCAGCGGATCGGCGGTGAGGGACAGCCGCCACCAGACCGCCCAGCCGACGGCGGCCACGCAGGCTACGTCAACGGCCAGCACCCATGCCAGCCTGGTGTCGGTCCCGGTGCCGAGCCCGTGCCAGAGCGCGATCGGCCAGCTAGCGTAGACCAGCAGGTGCGCGCCCTTCCATGCGCGGTGGCTCAGCCGGTCCCTGAGCATGCTGGTGATCAGCACGGCGAGCAGCAGATCGAAGGCGATGGCGCCGAGGCTGAGCCAGAACGGCCGGTAGGGCGAGCTGAACGGGACCACGGCGGCGATCCAGCTGATCGGCGCGAACGGATCGAGAACCGTGGTGACGATGTGCACGCCGACGAGCGCGGCCGAGGTGAGCGCCAGGTTCCTGTGCAGGCCGGCGGTGACTATCCGCGGCCAGCGATCCGACGAGGCACGGGCCGTCCCGATCACGCCGAGCACGACCGTGCCGGTCAGCAGCACCATGGCCACGACCCCGGTGGCCCGGGTGGAGTACCAAAGCAGGCTGGGGCCGACGATCACGGGAGCGCTGAGCAGGTGGCCGGTCACGACCCGGCCTCCCGCTGGCGTCCGGCCAGCAGGTAGCAGGTCACGGGGTCACGACCCGCCGGACGAGACCACAGGCGGAGCGACCGAGCCGGATGGCGGCTGCTGCGGCGGTGCCAGCTGGCGGCCGCTGCCGCCGTGGCCCGAGCGACCGGCCCCGCTGTGGCCGGAACCGCGGCCGGAGTGGCTGGCCGGGGCCTGGGCGCCGGAGGTTACCGCGTGACCTGGCAGCGCGTAGCCGAATGCGGTGGCCAGCGCGAGCGAGGCGGCGGCGGCGCCGCCCGCGATCCAGAGCGAGAGCCTGCGAGTACGCGCGAGATGGTCGTCCCGGCGCGTGATCGCGCTCTCCTGCGGCCAGCGCATGGTCGGTCCTCCCTGTGCATGGCGTGTCACTGCATGGCGTGTCACTGCACGGCGCGTCACTGCACGGCGCGTCACTGCACCGTGCGATGGGTCGGCGCCCCTTAGCCTGCCCGATGGAGCATGGGGATCCGGTTCAGGAATCCTTCAGAAATGCTAAAGATCGCGACCTGCCGATGACGGAACGCCCGGCCGGCGGGTCCGGTCGCGCGCCGCGGTCGGCATGTCCAGGGTCACCGTCAGGCCCCCTCCCTCGGTGTCGGACAGCTCGGCGGTGCCGCCGCTCGATGTGACGAGGCGGTGCACGATCGCCAGGCCGAGCCCGGTGCCGCCGGGCGTTGCCGTCACGTACCTCCGGAAGGCCGCGCGCTGCTGGGCCGCGCTCATTCCCGGTCCGTCGTCCGCGACGACGATGCGCACCCGGCTGCCGGCCGGAGCGGCCCTGACCTGGATGTGGCCGCCGCCCGGGACCGCCTCGAGCGCGTTGGCCAGCAGGTTGTCCAGGATCTGCTCCAGATGGCCCTCGCCGAGCCTGGCGGTCAGCGGCTCAAGGACCGCCGCGTCCAGGGTGACGGACTTCTCCTCCGCGGCCGGCCGCCAGGCGGCCGCCCGGTCCCTGATCACGGTATCGACGGGAACGCTGACGGGCGCCGCGGTCACCTTCTCCGCGCGCGCTACCGCAAGCAGCCCGTCCACCATCCGGGACAGCCTGGCCACCTCCTCCTGTGCTCCGGCCAGCTCATCGCCGACCTGGGCCGGCGTCTGGAGAGCCAGCACGTCCAGCCGGAGCCTGAGCGCGGCGAGCGGAGTCCGCAGCTGATGGGAGACGTCGGCCATCATCGCCTGGTGCCCGTCGACCAGCGCCTCAAGGCGCGCCGCCATCCGGTTGAAGTTCATCGCCAGCCTGCGCACCTCGCGCGGGCCGGCGCTGGCTGGTGACCGGCTCTCAAGCTCCCCGTCGCCGAGCCGCTGTGCCGCGGCCTCGAGGGCACCGAGCGGCCGGCCGACCCAGCGCGCCAGCCTGGTCGCGATCAGCGCGGCCGCGAGCAGGCCGCCGGCCGAGACCGCCGCGAGCCACGCCCAGAGCACGGCCAGCCGGTGGTCGAGCGGCTCGGTGGATGCCGACAGCGCCACGGCGCCGAGCCGGGCGCTGCGGTCATGCACGACGGGCGTCACGACGAGCAGCCGGTCGGCCGTGGGATACCCGGAAGTCCTCGCGCCGGCCAGGGCCCGGCCGATCAGATAACCGGAGATTCCGGCGACCGCCCCGGTTCCCGCGATCCGCCGTCCGGCGGCGTCGTACACGGCGACCTGGTCGCCGCGGCGCGCGAGCTCGGAGACCGATCTGGCCAGAGCGGGGCCGGTGGAGTGATCGTCCAGGTGCTCCTCCGCGACGCTCGCCACGGTGGCGGCGGCGGCGACGGTCTCGTCGGTGAAGTCGTGCCGGTCCTGGCCCGCGGTGATCAGGCCGAGCGGGACGGCGACCGTGCTCAGCAGGATCGTGATCAGCGCGAGGACGGTGATCGCGATCCGGCGTGCCATCAGACCTCGCCGAGCCGGAACCCGCGCCCGTAGACCGTCTCGATCAGGCCGGGTATCCCCAGCTTGCGGCGCAGCGCGGCGACATGCACGTCAAGCACCTTGGTCGGGCCGTACCAGTGCGAGTCCCAGGCGGTCTCGAGCACCTCCTGCCTGCCGACCACGCGCCCGGGGTCGAGCGCCAGGCACTCGAGGATGTCGAACTCCTTGGGGGTCAGCGCCACCTCGGCGCCGTTGACCGTGACCTTCTTGGTCCGCAGATCCAGGGTCAGCGGCCCGTGCCTGAGCAGCTCGCCTTCGGGCCGCACCCGGCGCAGCACGGCGCGGATCCTGGCCTGGAGCTCGGCCAGCCCGAACGGCTTGACCAGGTAGTCGTCGGCGCCGGCGTCCAGCGCATTGACCCGGTCGGATTCCTCGCCGTACGCGGTCACCACGATGATCGCCGCGGTGGAGCGCTCGCGCATCTTGCGGCAGACGTTGACGCCGTCGCCGTCAGGCAGTTCCAGGTCGAGCAGCACGACATCGCGCTCGCCGTGCGCCAGCGCCTCGGTGGCGGTGGTGACGTGGTCAACCTGGTACCCGCCCCTGGTGAGCCCGCGCACCAGCTGAGTCGCGATGCCGGGATCGTCCTCGACGACTAGCACGCTGGGGCCGGAGCCGGCCGCCGGGCCTGGTACGGCAGTTGGGGCTGTCATGTCATCAGAGAGTAAGCCAGGACGGCGGGCGTCGCGGTCATGCCGGGCGGCGGCGGGTCAGCCGGGCGGCACGCCGTCCGGCAGGGGCGGCAGCGCCACCGGCTCGTGCAGGCCGAATCCCCAGTTCAGCAGCCGGGCCGCGTCGATGAAAGTGACGCCGGAATTGGTCGGCGCGCTGTCCAGCACGACACCGATCAGCTCGCGCTTGCCGTGGGTGGCCTCGAACAGCAGGCACTCGCCGGCGGCCGGCGTCCAGCCTGTCTTGATTCCGATCACACCGGGATAGCGGCCGAGCAGCAGGTTCGTGTTGCGCCACAGGTAGCTGTGGTGCCGCCGCGCGGCCGGCACGTGATACCACCTGCGCCGGACGACGTCGCGGAAGGCCGGCTGGCGCATCGCGGCCTCGCCGAGCAGCAGCAGGTTCCGCGGCGTCGAGACGTCGGACGCCTGGAGCCCGTCGAAGTTGGTGAAATGCGTTCCCGGCAGCCGGAGCCTGCGCGCCTCCGCGTTCATCTTCCTGACGAACCCGGGCCAGCCCGGGCCGTAGCTGTTCGCGAGGGCCAGGGCGGCGTCGGCGCCCGACGGCAGCAGCATGGCGTAGAGCAGCTGCCGTGCGGTCAGCACGTCGCCGGCGATCAGGCCGGCGCTCGACGTGCCGTTGTTCAGCACGTAGTCGACGTCCGCCTGGGTGATCCTGATGCGCCGGCCGAGATGGCCGGCCCGCAGCACGACCATGGCCGTCATCACCTTCGTGATGCTCGCGATCGGCCGGCTGGCGTACTGCCGCCGGCCCCATCGCTGCTTGCCGGTGCGGCCGTTGGCCAGCTCAGCCGCCACGGCCTGGATGTCGGCCGGCGACCCGGGCACCCGGCTCGCGGCAGCGGCCGCGTGGCGCGGACCGGCCTGGCGCGCCGGGCCGGCCTGGCGCGCTGGGCCGGCCTGGCTGGCCGCGGCCGGCGGGACGGCGACTGCGATGGCGACGGCAAGCCCGCCGACGGCGGTCAGGCCGATGCGGGATCGGCGCGGTACTGGCATGGGCGCTCCTGCGGGGGGAAACAGGACCTTACCAGCTCGTGGGCGACGGCATGCCCTCGGTATACCCGGCGGCGCTCTGCACGCCGACCACGGCGAGCTGATGCAGCTCGTCCAGGTTCCGCGCTCCGGCGTACGTGCATGCGCTGCGCAGGCCGGTGATGATCGCGTCGAGCAGGTCCTCGACCCCCATCCGCTGCGGGTCGAGGTACATCCGCGAGCTCGAGATGCCCTCCTCGAACAGCTCCTTGCGAGCGCGCTCGAACGGCGAGTCGGCCGAGGTCCGCAGGCGAACCGCGCGTGCCGACGCCATCCCGAAGCTCTCCTTGTAGAGCCTGCCCTGCGGATCACGGAAGGCATCGCCGGGCGACTCGCAGGTGCCGGCGAACCACGAGCCGATCATCACGTTCGCCGCCCCGGAGGCGAGCGCGAGCGCGACATCCCGAGGATGCCGGATGCCCCCGTCGGCCCAGACGTGCCTGCCCAGCCGCCTGGCCTCGGCGGCGCAGTCGAGAACGGCGCTGAACTGCGGCCGCCCGACCCCGGTCTGCATCCTCGTCGTGCACATGGCGCCGGGGCCGACGCCGACCTTGACGATGTCCGCGCCCGCGTCGATCAGGTCAGCCGTTCCTGCGGCGGTCACCACGTTGCCCGCGACGACCGGCACGGCAGGCGACACCGCCCGGACGGCCCGCAGCGCCTGGATCATCTTCTCCTGATGCCCGTGCGCGGTATCGACGACCAGCAGATCTGCCCCCGCCTTGAGCAGCAGCCCGGCCCGCCCGGCGACATCGCCGTTGATGCCGAGAGCGGCGCCGACCCGCAGGCGCTGATGATGGTCGGTGGCCGGCCGGTAGATCGTCGCCCGCAGCGCCCCGGTGCGGGTCAGGATCCCGACGCACCGCCCGGTGCCGTCGACGACCGGCGCGAGCCTGTGCCGGCCGGCCTGGAGCAGGCCGAACGCTCGCTCAGGGTCGGTCCCGGCGGGCAGGGTCAGCAGATCACGGGACATCACCTGGTGGAGCTGCGTGAACCGGTCCACGCCGGTGCAGTCGGCCTCGGTGACCATCCCGACCGGCCGGCCGTCGGAGATCACCACGATGCCGCCGTGCGCCCGCTTCGGCAGCAGGCTGAGCGCGTGACCGGTGGTCGCCTCCGGGCCGAGCGTCAGCGGGGTGTCATAGACGAGGTCGCGGTCCTTGACCCAGGCGATCACCTCGGCCACCACGTCGACCGGGATGTCCTGCGGCAGCACGGCGACGCCGCCCCGGCGGGCGACGGTCTCGGCCATCCGGCGCCCGGCAACGGCGGTCATGTTGGCGACGACGACCGGAATGGTCGTCCCGCTGCCGTCCGTGCAGGCCAGGTCGACGTCGAGCCTGGAGCTCACCGCCGAGCGGTTCGGCACCAGGAAGACGTCGCTGTAGGTCAGGTCATAGGTTGGCTCGCGGAGGAATCGCACCTAGCGATTCTGCCCGCACCGGCGGAGTATGCACGCCATCGCGCCATGACCGGCCGCCGCGCCTGCCGCGGCGTGCTGATGCCGCTGACCGCCGGACGGCCGGCCTGGATATCGTGGCCCTGATGGACAGGCCTGGCACGCTGCGGCTGCGCGGCCGCGCGTGGCCGCCCGGAGCGTTCGCCGTCATGGCCGTGGTGAACCGGACGCCCGACTCGTTCTTCGACAGCGGCGCGACCTTCGGATTCGCCGCGGCGCTCGCGGCGGCCGACCGGGCGGTGGCGGACGGCGCCGAGATCATCGACATCGGCGGGGTCAAGGCCGGCCCGGGCGAGGCGGTGAGCACCGCCGAGGAGATCGGCCGGGTCGCTGAGCTGGTGGCCGCCGTGCGGGAGCGGCATCGCGACGTGGTGATCAGCGTGGACACCTGGCGCGCCGAGGTGGGCGAGGCGGTGGCAGCGCTCGGTGCTGACCTGCTGAACGACACCTGGGCCGGAGCGGACCCCGAGCTGGCCGAGGTCGCCGCCGCGCACCAGATCGGGCTGGTCTGCTCGCACGCGGGGCCGATGGCGCCGCGCACCCGCCCGCACCGGCCGGCCTACGCGGACGTGGTGCGGGACGTGGTCACGGCGGTGACCGCGCTGGCCGAGCACGCGGTGGCGGTCGGCGTGCGCCCCGAGTCGATCCTGGTCGACCCGGCCCACGATTTCGGCAAGACGACCTGGCACTCGCTCGAGGTCACCCGCCGGCTCGGCGAACTGGTCGCGGCCGGCTGGCCGGTCCTGGTCGCGCTCTCCAACAAGGACTTCGTCGGGGAGACGCTCGGCCTGCCGACCGCTGAGCGCGGCGAGGGCACGATGGCGGCGCTGGCGATATCGGCCTGGCAGGGCGCCCGGGTGTTCCGGGTGCACGACGTCGCCGCCGCGCGGGCCGCGCTCGACGTCGTCGCGCTGGCCCGGCGCTAGGCGCCGAGCACCTGGCGCAGGTAGGCGTTGCCGAACCGGCGCGCCGGGTCGACGTGATCGCGTAGCACGGCGAAATCATCGAATCGCGGGTATGCGCGGCGCAGGTACTCCGCATCCCTGGTGTGCAGCTTGCCCCAGTGCGGGCGCCCGCCGGCCGCCGTCATGATCGCTTCGACCGCGCCGAAGTACTCCTCGTGCGGGGACGCGCGGTAGATGTGAATCGCGATGTAGGCGGTATCCCTGCCGTAGGCGGTGGAGAGCCACGGCTCGTCGGCTGGCGCCACCCTGACCTCGATCGGGAAGCTGATCCGCCAGTCCCGGCTGCTGAGCAGCTCGCGCACCTCGCGGAGCACGTCGGTCAGGTGCTCGCGGGGGATCGCGTACTCCTGTTCCTTGAACCGCACCCGGCGCGGGCTGGTGAAGACGCGGAAGGCGGCGTCGGTGTAGGTGCGCGCGCTCAGCGCGCGGCTGGCGATCGCGTTGATCGGCGGGATAGCGCCGGGCACCTGGTAGCCGACCCGGCAGGTCGCGCCGAAGAGCGAGTTGGACAGGAACTCGTCGTCCAGCCAGTGCCGCCACCGGCTGAGCGGCCTGGCCGGTCCGTCGGAGCGATTGTTGCGCTTGGTCAGGCAGCCCTCGGTGTGCGGGAACCAGAAGAACTCGAAATGCTCGTTCTGGCTGGTCAGCTCCGGCAGCCGGGCGATCACCTCGGACCAGCGCATCGGTTCCTCGCGGGCGGTCAGCAAGAACGCGGGCAGCACCCGGAAGGTCACCGCGGTCAGCAGGCCGAGCGCGCCGAGTCCGACCCGGGCCGCGTCGAACAGGCCAGCCAGCGGGCCGGCATCGGCCGGGCTGGCGGCGCCCGGCCCCGGCGCGGAGCAGGTGCGGATGGTGCCGTCGGCGAGCACCAGCTCAAGCCCGGCGACCTGGGCCGCGATACCCGCGGTCAGCCGGCCGGTGCCGTGGGTACCGGTCTGGATCGCGCCGGCGACCGTCTGCACGTCGATGTCGCCCATGTTGGCGAGCGACAGGCCGTGGGCAAGCAGCTCGGAGTTGAGCCTGGTCAGCCGGCAGCCGGCCTCGACGGTGACGAGGCCGGCCCGGGCGTCGATCGACCTGATCGCGGTGAGTCCGTCTGGGCGCAGCAGCACGCCGTCGGTGGCGGCGGTCGGCGTGAACGAGTGACCGCTGCCGGTCATCCGGATCGGCAGGCCGTCCGCGGCGGCCCGGCTGACCTCGTCGGCAACCTCCGCGGCCGACCGCGGCGTGCGCACCCGCTCCGGGTGAGCTGTGACGTTGCCCGCCCAGTTCCGCCAGGCGGGCGCGGTGCGCGAGTTGCCGGCGCCTGGCGCGCCTGGCTGGCTGGTCATCGGCGTCTGCCCTTCGTCGGACGGGGCCGCGGTGACGGCGCCGGGGCGGCCCGCCAGGCCCGGACTTCCGGCACGGCCGCGGCAGGTCAGCGCGGGATCAGGGTCAATTCTGCCGGTTGATCAGCGGGTTCGGTTCCGAGCCTGCCGAGTCCGGTCAGGCAGGCGAGCACGGCGAGCGTCCCGCAGCAAGCGGCGAACACGAAGCCCCAGCGGGAGCCGTGGGCATCGATGATGTGCCCGGCGATCGCGGAGCCCAGGGCGACGCCGACCGAGATGGTCGAGCTGAGCCAGGCCATTCCCTCAGTGCTGCGGTGCGGCGGCGCCTGCCGCTCCAGGATGCCGTAGCCGGCGATCAGGGTGGGCGCGATCGCCAGGCCGGCGACGAATCCCATCGCATCGAGTGCCAGCAGGCCCGGCATGGTCCAGAAGGTGGCGACTCCGCCCACCGTCAGCGTCATGGTGGCGATGAACCGGCGTCCGAGCGGGGCGCGCCAGCGCCGGGTTCCGTACCAGAGCCCGCCTACCGCGCTGCCGAGCGCGTAGGTGCCGAGGATGAACCCCGCTACGGGCCGGTGCCCGCGCTCGGTGGCGAAGGCGACCGTGCTCAGGTCGATGGTCGCGAACATCGAGCCAAGCAGCAGGAATGCCGGGGACAGCGTGATCAGGCCGGCCGCGGGCATCCTCGGCCTGCCTGGTCGCAGCAGCCGCCTGGCCAGCGCCCGCGGCGGACCTGCCGCGGGCCGTGGTCGCTGGCGGGGAACCGGCTCGGTTCGGCGCTGCGCGGCGAACAGCAGCGTCCCGGTCACGCAGAGCACGCTCGCGATGACCACCCCCGACGCGGGCAGGAACTGTGTCGCGAGGAGGGTGACCAGGGCCGGCCCGACCACGAAGATCAGTTCGTCGTTGACCGATTCGAGCGCGAACGCGGTATGCAGCCGATGGGAGTCTCCGCCTACCAGCGCGCTCCACCTGGTTCGAACCATGCTCCCGGTGGCCGGCATCGACGCGCCGGCCAGCCCGCCGATGACCAGCAGCGCCCAGAACGGAGCGCGCAGCTCGGCGCAGGCGATGAAGACCGAGGTGCTGGCCGCGAAGACGGCGGTCTGCGGGAGGAGCACGCGCCGCTGACCGAGCCGGTCCGCGAGCTGGGCGATGAACGGCCCGCACAGCGCGTAGCCCACGGAGCCAGCCGCTGCCACGGTCCCGGCGATGCCATAGCGGCCGGTCAGGGAGACGATGAGCAGCACGGTCCCGAGGCCGTACATGGCCATCGGCATCCGGGCGACGAATGCGCTCGCGGAGAACGCCACCGCCCCGCGAGTTCGTAGCAGCTCAAGGTACGGATTCCGGCCGCTGACGGCAGGATCCGCATCGCCGCGGCCGCCATGCCGGGCGCGAACCTGCGTCATCGCTGCTAACCTCCCCATCTGACCGTATCGGGCGACGCAACCTGTTTGCCCCGCGCCCATCGCGGTGCTGCCGCGCTTACGGCGATCCGTCCTGGCGCCCGCACCGGGTCCCGCTCGCTCCACGCGGTCCCGCGCCGTCTGCCTCTTCAGGTCGGCTGGTGTCACAGGCTAAGGTGATGACTGCCATGGAACGCCTGCAGCGGCGCGTCTCCCGCCATCTGAGCACCGTGACCGGGTGGCCCGTGCCCGTTCCCGCGGTCGCGTCAGGCGCCGCCATCCTGGCCGGGATCCTCGTGATCGCCGCGCTGGCCGGCGGCGGAGTCGCCGCCGGCAGCCAGCCCGGGCCGGGCGGCGCGGCGGGCGGCCCGGCCGGCGGGATCGCCCAGGGCGCCGGCCGCCCGCTCCCCGCGGGTGACGGCGCCGGCGGCACCGCTGCCGCCTCCGCCGGGCCGGCCCGGTCAGCGGGAGCGGCGCGCCAGTTCCGCGGGATCGTCCTGCCTGACCTGCTGATTGTCGTCCCTGCCGGGCTGACAGGCGCCCAGACCGCGCGCCTGCACGCGATCTCAGGCGTGAGCCGCATGATCACTCTTGACGGCGGCCAGATCACCGCTGCGGGCCAGTCGGCCAGCGTGGTCGGTGTCAGCCCTGCTCAGTTCCGGTCCTGGGTTCCCCTGCGCACCGCCTCTGACCAGGCGCTCTGGACCGGCCTGGCAGCGGGCGGCTTCGTCGCCTCCGATACCGCCGCTGCCAGCCTGCACGCGCGGCCTGGCGGCAGTTACCGGCTCACCGGCGGCTCCGCGCTCACGGTGCGATTCGCTGGCTCGGCCCGGCTCGGCATCGCCGGCATCGACCTGCTGGTCAATCAGGCCGTCTCCGCCAGGCTTGGCCTGGTGAGCCGGGTCGCCGCCCTGATCAGCGCGCCCGGGCTGAGCATGACCAGCCTGCTGGCCCGGGTGCAGCGGATTCTCGGCGCCGGCGCCAGGCTGGTGATCCTGCGCGGCCGGACTCAGCCGACCGCGGTCACGGCCCCCGCCGACATCACCAGCTACCTTCAGCTCTTCCAGGCCTCGGCGGCCCGGTACTGCCCGGCCCTGTCCTGGACCGTCCTTGCCGCGATCGGCCAGATCGAGAGCGGCGACGGCCAGAATGTCGGCCCGTCAAGCGCGGGCGCGCTCGGCCCGATGCAGTTCCTGCCGTCGACCTGGGCGGCCTGGGGGATCGACGGGTTCGGCCGGGCCGGACCGCCGGATGTGATGAACCCGCTCGACGCCGTGCCGTCCGCGGCGAGGATGCTCTGCGCGGACGGTGCCTCGGCGGGTTCCGCGGCCGGCCTGCGGCAGGCGATCTTCGACTACAACCACGCCACCTGGTACGTGAACGAGGTCCTGGCGCTCGCCGCCAGGTATGCCGCCGGCTACCGCTGACCGGTTCCGCGCCCGGTCCGGCGACCCGCGCGCGGGCCGTCCCGGTCAGCCGCCGGCCGGGGTATGGCGGCCGGCCGGACGCGCGGGGTGTTGGATGGCGTCATGGCGCCCTACGATGCGTTTCTGCTTGTCTCCTTCGGCGGGCCGGAGGGCCGGGAAGACGTCATGCCGTTCCTGCGGAACGTGACCGCGGGGCGCCGCGTGCCCGAGGACCGGCTCGCGGCCGTGGCCGAGCATTACTACCGGTTCGGCGGGGTCAGCCCGATCAACGCGCAGTGCCGCGACCTGCTAGCCGCGATCGAGCAGGAATTCGCCGCGGGCGGGATCGAGCTGCCGGTCTACTGGGGCAACCGCAACTGGGAGCCGTACCTGTCCGGCGCCATCCGCTCGATGGCCGACCACGGGGTGCGGAACGCGATCGCGTTCGCGACCTCGGCGTACAGCTCGTTCTCGAGCTGCCGTCAGTACCTGGACGACATTGACCGGGCCCGGGCGCAGGCGGGACCCGGCGCGCCGCTGGTGACCAAGATCCCGCCGTACTTCGGCCGCCGGGAGTTCGTCGGCTCGTTCGCCGCCGCCGCAGCCCGTGCGCTGCGCGCGCTTCCCGCCGCCAGCCGGGACGATGCCGATCTCGTCTTCACCGCGCACAGCGTGCCGGAGCCGATGGCGGCGGCCAGCGGCCCGGCCGGATGGGCGTACCCGGCGCAGCTGACCGAGGTCGCCAGCCTGGTCGCGGCCAGGCTGGGCCGGAGCGGCTGGCGGCTTGCCTACACCAGTCGCAGCGGTCCGCCTTCCGTGCCCTGGCTGGGGCCGGACATCGGCGAGACCCTGACCGAGCTGGCCCAGGCGGGCTCGCGGGCGGTAGTCGTGGTGCCGATCGGATTCGTGAGCGACCACATGGAGGTCATCTTCGACCTGGACATCGAGGCCGCCGGGCTGGCCGAGGAACTCGGGCTGTCGCTGGTCAGGGCGGCGACGCCGGGCACCGACCGGCGGTTCGTGTCGATGATCTCGGATCTGGTCAGGGACTTTCAGCCGGGCGGCGCGAGCCGGGCGGCCGATGACCTGGCGCCCGATTCGGGGTATTTCTGCCAGCCGGGCTGCTGCGGCGCCGGCCCGGCGGCTCCGCCCGGCCCGGCAGCTCTGCCCGGTCAGGCAGTTCTGCCCGGCCCGGCGGCTCTGCCCGGCCCGGCGGCTCCGGCCGGTCCGGATCCGGCGGGCCGATGACTGAATCCGAGCCCGACCGCCGCGACCTGCTCGCGCTGGCCTGCGCCACCGCGGTGGCCGCGGGGACGATGCTGGCCGGCCAGCGCGGGCGGCCGGCCGTGGTGGGCACCAAGACAAGCCCCACCGATGTGGTCACCGAGATGGACAACGCGGCCGAGCGGCTGATCAGGGACGCGATCGCGGCCGAGCGGCCGGCCGATGCGATCCTCGGCGAGGAAGGCGGCCAGACCGGCGCGGACACCCTCGTTCGCTGGATCGTCGACCCGCTGGACGGGACGGTGAACTATCTCTACGGCCTGCCGGACTGGGCGGTCAGCATCGCGGCAGAGGTCGCCGGCCAGGTGGTTGCCGGGGCGGTCTGCGTGCCGCGCAGAGACTCCTTGTTCGGGGCGGCGCTCGGCGGCGGCGCCTGGCGCTCGGCCCTCACCGGGCCTGGTGCACCCGGCCTGCCAGCCGTGCGGGACCGGCTGGCCTGCAACTGCGGCGTGCCGCTCGGTCGCGCGCTGATCGCTACCGGGTTCGGGTACTCGCCGGACCGCCGCCGGGTGCAGGGCCGGGTGCTGAGCGCGGTGCTGCCGCGAGTGCGCGACATCAGGCGCAACGGTGCCTGCGCCGTGGACCTGTGCTCGCTGGCCGCTGGACAGGTGGACGGGTACTACGAGCGCGGCGTGGAGTACTGGGACATCGCGGCGGGCAGCCTGATCGCCCGTGAGGCAGGTGCGGTGGTCGGAGGGCTATCAGGGAAGCCGGCCGGGCCGTCGATGACGGTCGGCGGCGGGCCAGCGCTCTTCGGCGAGCTGCATGATCTGCTTGTCAGCCTCGATGCCGAGCGCGATGACTGACGGCCTGGCTGGTCGCGGCGCGGCCGGCTAGCCGGCCTGGCGGGCGGCCGCGATGCCGGAGAGCCGCGGCGCCCGGTGCCTCGCAATCCGGAAATGCGGCAGTAAGCGCTGCTCTGATCGCACTTCAGCGGCGACACGAACCGCTGGTCTAGCCGACTACGTGTACCTGACAGCGCGACGTGACAGAATTCCCCGCCGGATTCGGGCACAACTGAGCCCGCTAAAGCGTTGCACCCGCGCGACGATGTATGACGATGGAGGTAAGAGCCCACGATGGCTACCGATTACGACAGCCCGAGGAAGACAGACGAGGAGCTGACCGAGGACAGCTTGCAGGAGCTCCAGGCCCGGCGGCTGGACAAGTCATCGACCGCGATCGATCTTGACCCAGACGACGTTGCCGAGTCGCTTGAGCTGCCCGGAGCAGACCTCTCGAATGAGGAGCTGTCCTTCCGGGTGATCCCGCGGCAGGCGGACGAGTTCACTTGTTCCAGCTGCTTCCTGGTGCACCACAGGAGCCAGCTTGCTGAGACCCGTGGCGGCGAGCCGGTCTGCCGGGAGTGCGCGGCCTAGCGAGAGGTCCGGTGATGCACCGGCCGACAGCTGGCTTGTGCCGGAGCGGGAGTGCCGCGCCGGGGCGTGAGCCTGCCCGCTGGCCGGATTCCGGTCGCGAGGCTCGCCGCGGCGGGTCGCTGCGGCGGACCTAGCCGCCTGGCCAGATCACGCGCTCGTCGCGGCGCGGATCGAGCTGCACCGAGCCTCCGCCGGCATCGAAGACCCTGACCGGGTGCCGCTGATCGAAGGCCGGCCAGCCAGGATCGCCGGTGCTGGCGAACCGGATCCAGGCAGCGTGCATCTCATCGGCGAGCGCCTGCGGTGCCGCGGGTCCGCTGATCAGCTCCACGCCGCCTGCGGACAGGTTGTCGAAGACAAACGGGATTTCCACCGCGTGAGCCGCTCCTAGCCCGGGGCTCGGCCAGGCGAACTCGTAGAAGTAGGTCGGTGCCGGGCCAGCAGCGCGTGCCTGCGCGACAGCGATGGCCGGCTGCCGGAAGAACCGGTCGGTCAGCAGCGCGGCAAGCAGGTCGCCAGGGGACGCGGCTGGCCGGTTGGCCCGGTAAAGGTCGAGCACCTGACCGGTGGCGCCGACCCGGTCGGCGATGCCGGCCAGCAGCTCGTCGGTAACCATCGCCGCCATCCCCGACGGCACGAGGAAGAGCCGGTACTCGTCGGCATTGGTTCCGATCAGCAGCGGAACACCGGCCCCGGCCCCGGCCGCGATGGCCGCCAGCGGGTGGGCGGCGATCAGATCCCCGTCCACGACCGGGATGAAGGCCATCAGGCTCGCGACGACACTCGCGCCGAACCTCGCCGGGTCAGGGTCGGCGGCGAGGGCGTCCCTGACCGAGGCCTGGGCCGTGATCAGCGCGGGCAGCGGAACATCGGCGAGATCGGCCGCGGTGGCCGGCCGGCCGAGCGCCCGGCCAAGCTCGGCGGTGACCAGGGCTGCGTCGGCCGGGTCGGCCGCCGCCTGGACGGCGCCGCTCTGGGCGATCGCACCGCCGAAGAGCCCGCTGGCCTTCGGCAGCGAGAGCAGCGTCGTGACGCTCATCGCACCGGCCGACTCGCCGAAGACGGTGATCCTTGCCGGATCACCGCCGAACGCGGCGATGTTGTCGTGAACCCACTCAAGCGCGGCGATCTGGTCGAGCAGCCCGCGGTTGGCCGGGGCGTCAGGGAGCAGCGCGAAGCCGTCGACTCCGAGCCGGTAGTTGATGCTGACCAGGACGACCCCGTCCCTGGCGAAGTTGCTGCCGTCATACATACCGATGGCGGAGTTCCCGTTCGCGAACGCGCCGCCGTGGATCCACACCATCACCGGCAGGCCGGCTGCCCCGGGATCCGGCGTCCAGACGTTCAGGTTCAGCCAGTCGGCGCCCGGAATGCCAGGCTCGGGGAGCAGAGTGTCGAACGGCGCGGCGTAGTCGGGCTTCGGCGGCGTCGGGCCAAGCGCGTCGGCCGGGCGGATGCCGGTCCACCGGTCCGGTGGCTGCGGCGCGCGAAAGCGCAGCCGCCCGGTCGGGCTCGCGGCGTAGGGAACGCCGAGGAAGCTGGCGACCCCGTCGCGGACCTGGCCGCGCAGCGTTCCGTACCTGGTCTGGATGGCAGGTCCCATGCGGGCACTCTGTCATACCACCCCGAGCTGCGGCTAGATCAGCTTGCGGCCAGGCCATGGCGGCCAGGCCATGGGGCCCGTCCGGGCACACGCGTGGCCGGTGACCGCTGGCCGGCTCGTCCCGGGTGGGCCATGATGGTGCGGTGCGATCGGGTAGCAACTGGCTGGCGCCGGTGACAGCGCTGGCGCTCACGCTGGTCACCCAGGCTGGCCTGACCGGGTGCGGCCAGGCCGGGACATCGTCGGGACCTGCTGGGACGTCGGCTGGCGGAGCCAGCTCCGTCTCAGCCGGGTCTCCAGCCTCAGCCGGGTCTCCAGCCTCAGCCGGATCCGCAGCCTCAGCCGGGTCTGCGGGCGCAGCCGGGCCGCGGGGGTCGGCACGGGTGCCCCGCCCGCGGCATACGGTCGTCGTGATCATGGAGAACCACTCCTACTCCGAGATCATCGGCAACCGGCAGGCGCCGTTCATCAACCGCCTCGCCCGCGAAGGCACCCTGTTCACGGCGTCGCACGCGGTCACCCACCCGAGCGAGCCGAACTACCTGGCGCTGTTCTCCGGCAGCAGCCACGGCGTGACCAGCGATCAGTGCCCGGTCCGGTTCCTGGCGCCGAACCTCGGCAGCGAGCTGATCTCGGCCAGACTCAGCTTCGCCGGCTACGCCGAGGGTCTTCCCGCTCCCGGATCGCTGGTCTGCGCGCACGGCGAGTACGCGCGCAAGCACGTCCCATGGGCCGATTTCCCCAACGTGCCCCGCTCGGCGAGCCAGCCGTTCTCCCGCTTCCCGGCCAGGAATCTCGGCAGGCTGCCGACGGTGTCTTTCGTCATCCCGAATCTCTGCCACGACATGCATGACTGCTCAGTCGCGGCCGGTGACGCCTGGCTCAGGACCCACATCGGCGGCTACGCCCGCTGGGCGATGAGCCACGACAGCCTGCTGATCCTGACCTGGGACGAGGACGACGGCAGCCAGTCCAACCACATCACGACCATCTTCGTGGGCCAGCGGGTCATAACCGGCAGCTACCGCCGTCCGATCACGCACTACAACGTGCTGCGCACGATCGAGCAGGCCTACGGCCTGCGCCCGATCGGCCGGGCAGCGTCCGCCGCCCCGATCACGGGCATCTGGCGCAGCAGGCCCTAGCCGGTCCGCGCCAGCCGTCGCCGCGCCGGTCGGTCGGGCACGAGGATGACGCGCCGGGCGCCGAGCCGGGATGATGGGTGAGCGAGGATCGCGGCTGGGCGGCGACGGGGAGCGTGGATGGCGAGCTATGCGGACGTGATCTTCAGCGGTGGTCCGGTCTACACGGCCGGCGCCGACCGCAGGCGCGTCGTGCGGGCTACGGCGCCGGGCGGCCAGCCAGCCAGCGCGGTCGCGGTGACGGCGGGCCGGATCGCCGCGGTCGGCGCCGTCGGCGACACCACCTTCAGGGAGCTGACCGGCCCGAATACCGAGGTGGTCGACCTTGGCGGGGGAGCGCTGCTGCCTGGCTTCCAGGACGCGCATGTGCATCCGGCCTTCGCCGGAGTGACCATGGTCGGCTGCAATCTGATCGGCGCGGCGACCCTGGCGGATGCGCTGCACCGGATCGAGTCCTATGCCGCCGCGCACCCGGAGAAGGAATGGATCTCCGGCAGCGGCTGGCGGATGGAGTGGTTCGAGCGCGGCACCCCGAGCCGGATCCAGCTCGACCAGATCACCGGGAGCAGGCCCGCGTTTCTGCTGAACCGGGACGGGCATGGCGGCTGGGCGAACTCGCGCGCGCTTGAGCTGGCCGGCATCGACGCCCGCACCCCGGATCCGGTCGACGGCAGGTTCGAGCGGGAGCCGGACGGCACGCCCCAGGGCACCGCGCACGAGGGCGCCGCGGACATCGTGGGAGCGGTCGTGCCCAGGCCGGCGTTCGACGAGCGTCTGGCCGGGCTGCTGCTGGCCCAGCGGCACATGCATGCCCGCGGCATCACAGCGTGGCAGGACGCGATCGTCGGGTCCTACCTGGGCTCGCAGGACCCGCTGCCCGTGTACCTGGCCGCGGCCCGGTCCGGCCAGCTCACCGCCAGGGTGCGGGGCGCCCTGTGGTGGGACAGGAGCAGGCGAGCCGATCAGATCGACGACATCAGGGCGCGGCGTGAGACCGGCCAGGCGGGAAGGTTCCGGGCCGGCACGGTCAAGATCATGCAGGACGGCGTCGCGGAGAGCTTCACGGCCGGAATGCTCGAGCCGTACCTGGACGCCTGCGGCTGCCAGAGCACCGGGCGCGGCCTGTCCCACGTCGACGCCGACGAACTGCGGCACTACGCCACGACGCTGGACGCGGACGGATTCCAGCTGCACTTCCACGCGATCGGCGACCGCGCCGTCCGGGAGTGCCTCGACGCCATCGCCGCAGCCCGTGCCGCCAACGGCGTCAACGGCGTCAACGACCAGCGCCACCACATCGCGCACCTCCAGGTGGTGCACCCGGACGACGTGCCGAGGTTCGCCGCTCTCGGCGTGACCGCCAACATGCAGGCGCTCTGGGCCGCGCACGAGCCTCAGATGGACGAGCTGACGATCCCGTTCCTCGGGCCAGAGCGCACGCGGCGGCAGTACGTCTTCGGCGACCTGGCCAGGTCGGGCGCCCGCCTGGCGGCAGGCAGTGACTGGGCGGTCAGCAGCGCCCACCCGCTGCGCGCGATCCACGTCGCGGTGAACAGGTCGCTGCCGGGCGCTACCGGCGCCGAAGCCGAGCCGTTCCTGCCGGAACAGAGCCTCGACCTGGCGACCGCGCTGGCCGCGTACACGATCGGCTCCGCGTTCGTGAACCATCTCGACGACGTGACCGGCTCGATCGAGCCGGGCAAGCTCGCTGACCTGATCGTGCTGGACCGCGACCTGCTCGCCGGGCCAGCCTCGCAGATCGCCGCCACCAGGGTGCTGGAGACCTACGTGCAAGGGGAACGCGTCTACAGCGCCCAGCCATGAGGGGCTGGAGCCAGGCCGGTCGCTGCCATCCGCCGGCGCTTGCCGCGGCCGGCCACGGCCGCGGCCAGGCGAGGTGGCCGGCGATCGCTACGATCCCGCCTCGATGGCCTCGCTGGACAGCGAAAAGCCATTGGGATAACGGGTCGCTGGGCGTCGATGCCGGACTCAGGCGCTGGTCGCGCCGTCACTGGATCTGGATGTCTGACCAGGTCGGTATGGTGACCGGGTGCCAGGTGAGGACGTTGGGCCGGCCGCGGTGATGGCCAGGCGGTTCGCCGCGCAGCTGCTGACCGGCAGGCCGGCCGGCCATGCCGCCGATGTGGTCCGCAGGCTGCTGGCCGTGCAGGGCCAGGATCCGCGTGGCGCCCGGCTGGCGATCCGGGTCCGGTCGGCCGGGCTGACCGCCGCCGACGTCGACCGGGCGCTGACCGTCGACCGGTCACTGCTGATCACCTGGCTGAACCGCGGCACCTTGCATCTGGTGGCCGCCGAGGACTACTGGTGGCTGCATCCGCTCACGGCACCGCGATCGATGGCGGCGAGCTCACGCCGGCTGGCCCAGGAGGGAGTGCCGCCCGCGGACGCGGAGCGGGCGGTCGGCGTGGTCGAGGCGGCGCTCGCCGATGACGGCCCGCTGACCCGCCGCCAGCTCGGCGAGCGGATCGCGGCCGCCGGAGTCCGCACCCAGGGCCAGGCTCTGGTGCACATTCTCTTCCTGGCCAGCACCAGGGGGATTGCCGTGCGCGGGCCGATGATCGGCGGTGAGCATGCGTTCGTCCTGGTCAGGGACTGGCTAGGTGCTCCACCGGCCAGATTCGACTGGGATCAGGCGCTGGCCGAGCTTGCCCGCCGCTACCTGATCGGGCACGGCCCGGCCGATGATCGTGACCTGGCCAAGTGGGCGGGAGTCCCGCTGAACGACGCGCGGCGCGGACTGGCCGCGATCGCCGGGAAGCTGCGCGAGCGGGACGACGGCCTGGCCGGCCTGGCCGGCCGCCAGTCCGCGGTGCCGCCGCCGCGGCTGCTCGGCCCTTTCGATCCGCTCTTGCATGGCTGGGCGTCTCGCGAGCCGGTGCTCGGCTCGCATCAGGGGATCGTCACGGTGAACGGCCTGTTCCGCCCTTTCGCTCTGGTAAACGGCACGGCCGCGGCGATCTGGCGCCTGTCGGGCGGAGAGGTGACGCTCTCGCCGCTGATCGCCATGCGACCCGATGACGAGGCGGCCCTGCACGCCGATGCGGCGGACGTGCGGCGGTTCCTCGGATATGCCGACGCCGGTGCGGGGCACTGATCGGCACGGCAGCGACCGGCTGGCCGCTGCTCGGGTCCAATGGCGCGCGGGGATCGACCTTGGACCCTGCCCGCCCGCCGGCTGGCTGCCGGAGGCTGGATGTGCCGGCCAGCGCTACGGCCCAGGTCTGATCAGCTGGCTGGCGGCGGGAGGTCGCCATGCGGCACATGCTCAAGCCGCTGCTGCTCGTCCCGGTGCTCGGGCTCGCGCTGGCTGCTGGCGCCTGCGGCCAGGTCGGGACTTCGGCACGGCCAGGCCCGTCCGCCCGGACTTCGGCGTCCCCGTCCCAGGCATCGCCTCATCCGGCAGGACCGCCCACGTCCCCGCCTCGGACCACGCCGCCCGCGTCCGCTGCTCGCGTCATCCGGCTCGGCATGAGGGGCGCGGACGTCAGGCAGCTGCAACGCCGGCTGGCGGACCTGCGCTACTACCCTGGCGCGATCGACGGCCGGTTCGGCCAGGACACCCTGGAAGCAGTGTGGGCGTTCCAGGAGGTTCAGGGCGTCACCGTGTCCGGGGAGGTGGGTCCCGCGACGCGGCGCGCTCTGGCGCGTCCGCGCAGCCCGCGCGCGCTGATTCCGGACGGCGGAAGCTCTCGCGTCGAGGTCGACCTGTCACGTCGGGTCCTGGTGCTCTACCTGGCCGGCCGGGTCGCGCTGATCAGCCACATCTCGAGCGGAGGCGGTTACTACTACTGCTCGCCGTCCGGCGGCTGCGGTTACGCGGTCACTCCGGCCGGCGACTTCAGCACCACGGTCTTCATGCCGGGCTGGGTCACCGTGCCGCTTGGCGAGATGTACAACCCGGTGTTCTTCATCGGTACCGCATACGCGATCCACGGCGACGCGTCCGTGCCGCTCCAGCCGGTGTCGCATGGGTGCGTGCGGATCCCGATGGATATCGCGGAGTTCTTCCACCGCTTGGTGCGGGCCCCTGGCACGCCGGTGTATATCCGGCGCTGACAGTCCGGGTGCGGTCAGTGACCCAGGTGGCCGGCGGCTAGCTCCTTGAGCCTGGCGTGCGCGCCGCCCATGGCCTGGCTGGCCGGCAGGTAGCGCTTGGGGAACTTCGCGACGCTGGTGTAGTTGACGTCGACCACGTTGGCCAGCGGCGCCTCGACGCCCTGGCTGACCAGCTGGTAGGCGTCCATCAGGTCCAGGCCGCAGTGGCTGGCCAGCCAGTGCACGAGCTCGGACTGGGCGATCCGGAAGGCGTCCTCAAGCGGCCTGGCCGAACCCGCGGTCATCAGGTAGTCGTCGTTCTCCAGGCGCGGCCACGGGCAGGGCGTGCCCTTGATCAGGTCGACGACCATGACCGTGTTCATCGCGGTCTCGACGGCGACGCCGCAGGTCTCGCCCTCGCCCTGGCGGGCATGGCCGTCGCCGAGCGACAGCAGCGCGCCGGAGACGTTGACGCCCAGGTAGCAGGTCGTTCCGGCGCGCATCTCCGGTGTGTCCATGTTGCCGCCGAACGCGTCGGGCACCAGGGCGCTGCGCGCCTCGAGATTGGCCGGCGCCACGCCGACGGTGCCGTGCATCGGGTTCATCGGCAGGTCGACGGTGAAATCGCCGTGCCTGGCCGTGAACCGGCAGGTCCGTGCGGCCCGGTCGAACTGGTACAGCCACACGAGCTCGGGCAGCGGATCGTGCAGCAGCGCGGTCAGGTGGGTGCCGGTGAGCGCGCCGAACAGCGGGATCGTGGTCGACGCGCCCCAGTCCCTGGCTGGCTCGATCGAGACGAAATGCACGGCCACGGTGTCGCCGGGCTCGGCGTCCTCGATGTAGAACGGGCCGGTCTGCGGGTTCACGAACGGGAACTCGCAGACCTGGGAGACCAGGTCGTTCTCGCTCCGCACCCGGCCGAAGAACGCGTCCTCGGTGAACACCTCGAGCACGGCCGGGGTGCGGATCCTGGCCACCGGCGCCGCGCCGCCGAACGTCCACGCGTACTGGTCAGCCTCGGGCCGGAAGCTCACTACCTCAAGGTCGCTCATGGCTTCACCTTATGAGTCGGAGTCGATGTAGATGGTGCCGACATGGAGAACCCGCTGCGGGTCGGCCAGGTACAGGTACACCAGGTAGATGACGCCGATCACCATCCAGACCCCGACCGCCGGCCCCATGTAGGAGAGCGGGGCGGTCAGCGGCGAGATGAAGCTGGCGCCGGGGATCTTGATGCCGGCTCCGGCCGCCCGCGCGGGTATGAAAGCGAGGACTCCGAGCACCGGGATGAGCAGGTGCGATACCGGGTTGAAGGCGTGATCGCTGCTGCGGACGAAGAACCCGATGCAGGACAGGTTCATCAGGATGTAGATAGCCACCAGGACGATCACCAGGCCGGTGCCAACCATCGCGAACGCTGTCTCCGGGCCGTAGTGGAGGCCGAGCGCCAGCGTGACGACGACGGTGATGACCGTGCCGAGCACGATCGCGTTGACCGGCGACCGGTGCCTGGCGCTGACCAGGGCGAGGAACGAGGGGAACGCCCTGATCCGGCCCATCGCGAAGGATGTCCGGCTGGACACGTTCACTCCGGCGTTCGCGTTGGCGATGGTCGAGTTGACGATGGCGAGGAAGACCAGGATCCAGAACAGCCCGTAGAGCGCGCGGGCCAGGCCCTCCCAGGACGCGCTTCCGGCGGCGCTGAACTTCGAGAAGCCGGCCGGGCCGAACGCCACGTCGGCGGCGTAGGTCGTGAAGACGTACAGCGCGCCGATCGACAGGGTCGCGAGCAGTACGGCGGCCTGGATCGTCCGGCGCGGGTTGCGGGCCTCCTCGGCAAGCGGGGCCGCGCCCTCGAAGCCGCCGAACGCCAGGATCGTGAAGACCGATCCGGCGATCACGCCCTTCAGCCCGTGGAAGCCCGGCGGGGTGTACTTCGTGGTGAAGACGCTCAGGGTGTTGTGGCCGCCGGCGTGGATCACCAGCAGCACGCCCATGATCAGGAAGACGGCGATCTCGAAGACGCCGAGTACGGTGCCGAGCCTGGCCGATGTCCTGACGCCGTAGTAGCCGGCGGCGAACACGATCAGCGCGCCGAGCAGCGCCCACGGCCACCACAGGTTCGCCGGGTAGCCGGATATCTCGAAGTTCAGGGTGCCGGCCACGGTGAACCCGAGCTGGAGCAGCACCAGCGGCGGGATCAGCCAGCCGACCAGCACGTAGCCCCAGGCGACCAGGAAGCCGGCCGCCGGGTGGATCCCGCGTGCGGCGTAGGTCGCCATCGAGCCGGCCGCGGGCAGCTCACGCGCCAGCTGGCCGATGCTCCAGGCCGAGAAGAGGCATGCCACCGGGCGAAGACCACGGCGAGCGGCAGGGCTCCGCCTGCGAAGGCGACTCCGGCCGGGATGGATGCCGCGATGGCGGCGCCCGGTGCCATGTCCGTGATGCTCTGTAACAGAACTTCTCGCAGGCCGATCGCGTCGCGCCCGAGTCCGGTGTCAGCCACTGTTGCCTCCGGTGACGCAAGGGTGAGACGTTGCGCTGATCATGCCACGGACAATGGACGAGATAACAGACCAATCAGGCGACCAGTCGTTACCAGGCGTAATCGGGTGTATTTCGGGGAAGTTGCCGCCGCTAGCCCGCGCCGTGACGAACGCGGCGGCACAATCGTGGGCATGGGTTCAGCGGACATACCCGGCGCGCGCCGGTCGTTAGGCAGGTCGGACGGCCCGGTCGGTGACGGGGCTGGTGACGGTCACCGACCTGACCGACCTGACCCGGCTGCGGATCGTGCCCGCGAGCCGGCGGAGCTCCTTGACGAACTGCGGCTGCGGCTGAGCCGGCTGCCGGAGAACCACCCTTCTGCCCGGCCCGAGTCTGAACCGCGGGCCTGGCCCGAGTCTGAACGGCAGGCCTGGCCTGGGCCTGAACCACGGGCCTGGCCTGGGCCTGAACCACGGGCCTGGCCTGGGCCTGAACCACGGGCCTGGCCTGGGCCTGAACCACGGGCCCGGCGCGAGCTTGAACCCTCGGCCTGGCCGGCCGGGCGGCCGCCGGATCAGCCTGATGGCGAGCCGCCGGCGAGGCGGGAGCGGTTCTGGGGGCGGGATGTGCCCGCAGGCTGGCGGTCTTCGGACGGCGAGCGGGTAGCAGCGAACTCCACCGCGTCCGAGCCGGGCGCGACCGGGGCAGAGTGGCGCCCGGGTGAGGCGGGAGCAGGCGGCGCTGGGCAGGAGTGGGTGCACGCTGGGCAGGAGCGGGCGCACGCTGGGCAGGAGCGGGTGCACGCTGGAGAGGAGCCGGATTCCGCGACCAGGGAGTCAGGCGCCGCTCGGGCGGAACCTGACCGGGCCGGCCGAGAGCCTGGCGCCGGTCGGGCGGAACCTGACCGGGCCGACCGAGAGCCGGGCGCCGGTCGGGCGGAACCTGACCGGGCCGAGCCGACCGCTCGCGGTGGCCTGCCTGGCGATGGCCCGCGCGGTCCTGCCAGCGGCGAGGGCTGGCTGGACCGGGAGACTGACCTAAGCCGGCCGGCCGGCGACCTGCGGGACGGCCGCTATGGCTGGCCGAGCACCGGACGGCTCGGGCAGTCTGACGGGCACTGGCCGTGGTTCATGTCCGGTGACTCCGGCGCGCCGTGGTTCGTCGCCGAACCAGATCAGCGCGATCCTGATCCGGGCTAGTCCGATTCTTGCCGATCCGATGGCTGGCTGGGCCGGCCGTTCGTCCCGGCCAGGGAGCCCGGCCGGTCGCCTAGTCCCGGCTGGTCCGCCTAGTTCGGGCCGGTCGCCTAGTCCCGGCCGGTCGGCTAGTTCGGGTCGGCTAGCTCGGGCCGACGGCTCGGGTCGGCAGCTCGGGCCGGTCGGCTAGTCGCGGCTGAGCCTGGCCGGGTCGGGCTCCTGGCGGGGCAGCGCGACCTCACCGGTGATGTCGGCCGCCAGCCGCACGGTGTCGCCGTCGACCAGCCGCACATCGATGCCGGGCAGCAGCCGGTCCCCGTTGACGAAGGTGCCGTTGGTCGAGCTCTCGTCCCTGATGGTGGCACGCCCGGCGTCGTCCACCGTGATCAGCGCGTGCCGTCTGGATACGTTCTCGCAGCCGTGGAACGCGGCCGCGACAAGCGACTCTGCCGGGTCGCGGCCCAGCAGCACCGATGTTCCCGCCGGCACTTCGACGTTGCCCGCGGGGAACGTGATCCGCAGCACCGTGGCCGAGATCCCGGTAGCTGTCTCGCCCGGGCTGATCGTCTCCTGCATCACGGTCACTGGCAGCGGCGACTCCTCAGCGTCCCCGATTCTCGGCAGGTTGGCGCCGCAGGTGAAGCAGATCAGGTCATCAGGGCCGACGCCGGCCGCGCACGCCGGGCAGGTCAGGGCCGTCATCACGTCACCTTCCTCCGATGCTGGGCCGTGGGCTCGCTGATCGCGAGCACGCGGGCGGGTAGCTCGCGTGCCCGATGAACGGCTCCGCCCGGCGGATGGGCGATAGCGGTGAGAACTTCCCGAGCGGATGCATGATCTCAGCCTAGCGCCGGCCCAGACGGTGGCCGGTAACATCGCGGCCGTGATCGGATTCCTGGCCGACCTTCCCCTGCGGGGGTGCGCGCATGCTCGCTCGCTGCGGCCCGGGCCGGTCGGGGACGGTGGCCGGTAACATCGCAACCGTGATCGAATTCAGCCTGGACGACGAGCATGAGGCGCTGCGAGAGTCCGTCATGGAGTTCGCCAGGGACGTCGTGGCACCGGTGATCGGCGGCTTCTACACACGCGGTGAGTTCCCCTACGACATCGTGGCGAAGATGGGCAAGATGGGCCTTTTCGGGCTGCCGTTTCCCGAGGAGTACGGCGGCATGGGGGGCGACTACTTCGCGTTCTGCCTCGCCCTGCATGAGCTCGCCAGGATCGACTCGTCGGTGGCGATCACCCTGGAGGCCGGCGTCGCGCTCGGGGCGATGCCGATCTTCCGGTTCGGCTCGGCCGGGCAGCGCGCTCGCTGGCTGCCGGCGCTCTGCCAGGGGGAGCGGCTGGCCGCGTTCGGGCTGACCGAGCCAGGGGGCGGCTCCGACATTCCCGGCGGCATGCGCACCACGGCCAGGCTCGATGGCGATGAGTGGGTGATCGACGGGAGCAAGGCCTTCATCACGAACTCGGGCACCTCGATCACGTCCGCGATCACGGTCCTCGCGATCACGGGCAGGTCCGCAGGCCGGCTTCAGATCTCGTCGATCATCGTTCCTGCCGGGACGCCCGGGCTGGTCGTCGGCCCCGAGTACAGCAAGGTCGGCTGGTGTGCCTCGGATACCAGGGAGCTGTCGCTCAGCGGCTGCCGGGTGCCTGCCGAGAACCTGCTCGGCGAGACCGGCCGCGGATACGCTCAGTTCCTGCGGACCCTGGACGAGGGCAGGGTCGCCATCGCCGCGCTGTCGGCCGGTCTCGCGCAAGGCTGCGTGGACGAGTGCCTGCGGTACGTCCGTGAGCGATCGGCATTCGGCCACCATCTCGGCCATTATCAGAGCATCCAGTTCAAGATCGCCGACATGGAGGCGCGAGCCTACGTCGCGCGGCTCGCCTGGTACGACGCGGCCTCCCGGCTGGTGGCCGGCCAGCCGTTCAAGAAGGAGGCCGCGATCGCGAAGCTGACGGCCGCCAGCGCGGCCATGGAGAACGCCAGGGACGCCACTCAGATTTTCGGCGGATACGGCTTCATGAACGAGTTCCCCGTCGCCCGGTTCTATCGCGACGCCAAGGTTCTCGAGATCGGCGAAGGCACTTCCGAGGTCCAGCGCATGATCATCGCGCGCCAGCTCGGGCTGGCCAGCGACGCGTAATGCCGCCAGTGACGGCAGTCAGGCAGGGTCAGCGGACGATCATCGCGGCGACGTTGAGCCGGAACCTGATCATGCCCTCGGCGTTCAGCAGGTCGGCGGTTCGCTGGAGGCTCGCCGCGATGGTCGACACCGGGTAGGTGCCTACCGTCACCAACGCCGCTTCCTGCCTGGTCAGTCCCGCGTAGCGGGGCAGCACGGCCTGGACGGGCCCGGGCATCGAGGCTTCTTCGGCCGCCTGCTCCAGGGCGGACCGGAAGGCCGCGATGACGGCAGCGTTGTTGCGGGACCAGGAGCTCGTCGAGAAGTAGCCGGAGAGCGGCAGGCCGGCCGTGGCGCCACTGCACGCGTCGATCAGCTGCACGGCGCCGAGTTCCCGCTGTGCGAGATAGATATACGGCTCGGCGAGCAGGACCGCGTGAACGTCTCCCTGCTGCAGCGCCCGGATCTCGGCCAGCGGGGCCATATGGTCCCAGCGCACCGCCGACAAGTTGACGCCGAAGCTCTGCAGCACGGATGTGGCGGCTGCCACGGGCAGGCTGTCGGGCGCGTCCCTGGGCGCCCGGACCCGTCCGCTGTCAGGTACCCCGATCACCTGGCCGGCGAGCTGTGTCGGGCTCTTGATCCGCGAGGTGGGAAGGGTCATGAGCTCGAGCACGCCCGGAGCCGCGTCGTAGCCGTCCGCGACGATCCCGTAGATGGGGCTAGGCGAGGTCGCCTGCGCGAAGAAAAAGTCAGCGTAATCGCCGCCGGCAATGTTGACGGCATTGGTCCTGAGCGCGGACAGTTCCTGGCCGACCGACGAGTAGTCCGCGATCTTCACCTTGATGCCCGCCCTGGCGAAAAGGCCGTCGTGCTGTGCCAGGGCCAGCGTCGCGTTGTCGATGCCAGGCACGACGGCGACGGTGACGGTCGTGTCGGCGGGCACGCCGCCGGCCGCGGAGCCGCTCGGCAGGTTGCAGCTGGCGACGAGCGTCGTCAGGCTCAGGGCGGCTAGCGCGGTCACCGCGCGGTACGCCATCCTGGCCCTTGCTCGCGGCGCGGGCGCCATGATGCTGGCCGACACAGGCCTCATGACCCTCCTCGCATGGGGTCCGCGTGGCACCGGCCATCGTCTGATGCGGTGGATCACTGGTGATACGGACAGTTTTCGGACACGGACGTTGCGGCAGAGAGTACCCTAATGGAGTCGGGCCACAGGGCGAACATCGTGTTACCTCAGTTTATCCGGTAGAAGCTGTTATAGATGCATGTCGATCGGTTCACGGATAGAGTCGCCCGTGGCTGCAAAGCAATGACATGCCGCAGGGTCGTCTCCGGGGAGGTGCCGTCGTGGATGTTCGGGTAACACCGGTCGTCGGCCCCCCCGCGGTAACCAGGTAAGGGGTACGCGGACTGTGCCGTCCCGAAGCATGAAGACGAGTGATGCCGCTCCAGGTTCAGCCCAGCAGTACCCAGCTGACCACGCGGTGGCTGATCCACGGCTGCTGGCTGCTGGCGCCTCCGGGCACGTGCTCGAGCCCATGCCGCCCGAGGCGTCGAACGGCCGTGGGGTGTCCGCCAGGTCGTCGGGCCGCTTGCTGCGGAACTGGCGGGTTCGGTCCCGGCTGGTGCTGCTGATCGCCATTCCGACAGCGACGGCGGTGGCCCTTGGCGGCTTCCGTATCGTGTCATCCTGGCAGAGCGCCGTGGCCTATCAGCGGGTCGAGCGGCTGGCGAGCCTGAGTTCCAAGATCACCAGCCTGGCTTTCGCCCTCGAGAGCGAGCGCGACGAGACTGTCACCTACATCGCGCTCCCGGCAGGCGGGCGGGCCTCCGATCCGACCGGGCGGAGCAAGACGGTGCCCGCCCAGCTAGCCGTCGTCCGGGAGCAGATCAAGCTGACCGATCCGTGGGTGGCCCAGGTCCTGGCCGGGACCATGGCGATCGGGCCCAGCTACCCGGCGCAGGTGAGGGCGGACGCGCAGGCGGTCCAGGCGGAGCTGGTGAGCCTGGGCAGCTTGCGGCAGACCGCGAGCGACACCAGCATGCAGGCGCTCGACGTGATCGGCCAGTACACGAAGGTGATCAACGTTCTGCTGGCGCTTGACGACCAGATCGACCTGAACAGCGGTGACGCGCAGCTGGCCGGGACGGTGCAGGCGCTCAGCCGGGTATCGCGGATCGAGGAGGAGTACTCGGTACAGCGCGCGATCGTGATGGACGGGCTCACCGCCGGTCAGTTCGCGCCGAACATGCTGCCGGCCCTGAACGCCTCGATCGCCCAGCAGACCGCCTACCTGAACGACTTCGCGAACGTCGCGACGGCTGAGCAGCGTCAGCTGTACAACAACACGCTGGCGGGCTCGCTGATCGACCGCGTCAACTCCGACCGGCAGAACGTGATTCAGTACGCCGGGCCGCACACGTCGCTGTCGAATATCGGGCTCGTGCCCGCCGAGTGGTTCGGTGACATGACCGAGACGATCGGCCGGGTCCGGGTCGTCGAGCAGGACCTGGTCGGGTCCGCCCAGGCCCGGGCCAGTTACCTGCAACGGAACTCGATCATCTCGGCCGCCGTGATCGGCACCGCCGTGATCGGTGTCCTGGTCATCGCGCTGCTGTTCACCGTCGTCGTCGGCAGGTCCATGGTCCGCCCGCTGCGGCGGCTGCGTGCCGGGGCACTCGAGGTAGCCGGGATCCGGCTGCCGGAGACGGTCCGCCGGATGAGCGAGACCGACGGCGAGATCAATCCGGCTGATGTCGAGCCCATTGACGTGGACTCTGGAGATGAGATCGGCGAAGTCGCGCGAGCGTTCGACCAGGTCCACCGCGAGGCGCTGCGGCTGGCCGCGAACGAGGCCGCGCTTCGCGGGAACGTCAACGCGATGTTCGTGAACCTGTCCCGCCGCAGCCAGTCACTCGTCGAACGGCAGATCCGCCTGATCGACGAGCTTGAGCAGGGCGAGCAGGACCCGGAGCGGCTGGGCAGCCTGTTCCAGATGGACCACCTCGCCACCCGGATGCGCCGCAACTCAGAGAACCTGCTCGTGCTGGCCGGGCATGATTCGTCCCGGCGCTGGAACCAGCCGGTGCCGCTGGTCGACGTTCTCCGGGCGGCGATCTCAGAGATCGAGCAGTACGAGCGGGTGACCCTGAATGTCCAGCCGGGAATCGCGGTTCGCGGGCCGGCCGTCAACGACGTGGTGCACCTGATCGCCGAGCTGGCTGAGAACGCGACGTCCTTCTCCTCGGCTGACACGCCGGTGAGCGTGTCCGGTCACCTGCTGAGCAGCGGGGGAGTCCTGCTTGACATCACGGACCAGGGCGTCGGCATGGGCAGCGAGGAGATGGCGCACGCCAACTGGCGGCTGGACAACCCGCCAGTGGTGGACGTCGCGGTCTCCCGGCGGATGGGCCTGTTCGTGGTCGCCAGGCTGGCCGCGAGGCACGGCATCAGGGTGAGACTGCGGCCCGCGACCGGCACCGGCCTGACAGCGCTGGTGTGGCTGCCCGACGAGGTTATCGTCCATGATGGCGTGGGCAAGGCCGCCGGACCTGGCCGGATCGGGGAGCAGGCCGTCAGGCCGGCCATCGGCCAGGCAGCCGGGCCCGCCGTCGCGGCCAGTGGCGACTGGGCCGACGCTGCCCGGCTGGCCGCGGAGGATCAGGTCGCCGCGGCGCGCGCGCCGCGGTTCGCCGCGCTGCGGCCAGATGGCGGCAGCCCGCCGCTCGGGCCGCAGCGAGTGCCCGGAGCGGGTCCACGTCCTGGGCGTTCCGGGGCGACGTCGACCGGTCCGCTGCCGGCTGTGGGAAGCCAGCCTCCGCCTGGCTACGGTGGCGACGCCGAGCGTTTCGTGGCCGGCCAGCAGCCCGCTGCCCCGGCCGACCGATCGGCGACCGGGCCTATGCCAGTCATTGGCGCCGACCAGCCTGCCATGCCGGGCTGGCCGCCGGACTCAGGGCCGGGCGGTCCTGCGTGGTCTGCCGAACCCGATCAGGCTGATGTTCTCGGCGGCATGCCGGACGCCGCCCAGCCAGAGCAGTCCGCCCGGTCGGCGCAGTCCGTTTTCGGCGCGCCGGTGGCAGGCACACAGGCCTTTGGCGGTACATTCCGGACCCAGGATTACGCGTTCAGATCCGCGGACGGCGAGGTGATTGTGCCTCCCCCCGCGTCGCTGGGAGAGGAGAACAGGCTGCCTATCTTCGAGGCCGTGGAGTCAGACTGGTTCCGCCGCGGTCGGCCGACGGTGGAGTGGCAAAGCGGCCAGGACGAATACGCGCCAAGCCGGATCTGGACCTCGCCGGCCGACGAAGGCTGGCGGGCGGCAGAGGCAGCGGTAGTTCCCGCATCCGGCGGTCTCACGGCAGCGGGGTTGCCAAGGCGAGTACCGCAGGCGAATCTTATTCCGGGAACCGCGGCCGAGATTCCCGTGCCGGTCCCGGTGCGATCGGCCGCGGCGACAAGGGAGCGCTTTGCCAGTCTCCAGCGAGGCATGCGAGAAGGCCGTGCGGCGAGCGGAACCGACAAGGCCGACGGAGCAACTCAGGACGTTCCAGGTGATGGGTGACAGGAGGACGCTGACACGGTCATGCTAGTTACGCGAACTCCAGAAAGATCGTCAGTAGCTCGGTCGCGCAAGCAAGGACCGGAGAGCCGAACTGCGCGAGGCATCCGTCGTGATAGGAAGGAGCGCCGGTGAGTCCGCTAGTCCGTCCGGCACAGGATCTGAACTGGCTGGTTACGAACTTCGTTGAGCGGGTACCGTCGGTCGCTCATGCGGTTGTTGTGTCCTCCGACGGCCTGCCGATGGCCTTCTCGCAGGGATTCCCCGCGGACCGGGTCGATCAGCTGGCCGCGGTCACGTCTGGCCTCACGAGCCTGACGCAGGGCGCGGCCAGGGTATTCGAAGGCGGCGCTGTCTCCCAGACCGTCGTGGAGATGCAACGTGGCCTGCTGATCGTGATGGCCATCAGCGATGGCTCCAGCCTGGCTGTCCTCGCCGCCGCCGACTGTGACATGGGCCTGGTCGCCTATGAGATGGCTCTGATGGTGGAGCGGGTCGGAAGCGCGCTGACACCAGAGATGCGTGGTCCAGTCCCCCCAAGCTGGCCTGGTGCTGGCGGGTAGCGACAGGAGCGACCGGTGTCAGTTCCGCACCCCGAGGATTGGATGGCGGATGGTGGGATGCTCCCAGTGAGCCAGGGTGGTCATCGGTCGGTGCCCGCTGAAGGGCGGGACCACAACGGCACCAGCGTCGTGGGTGAACTCGGTGCGCTCGACTCGGCTCTGTCGTTCGTCGCGTCCGACATGGGCAGCTCGCTGGTGCGCCCATACGCGGTCACCGGGGGGCGGACCAAGCCCAGGTATCAGCTGCAGATTGAGGCCATGGTCGCGGCCTCGCACTACGAGGCCCGCGATCTGTCGGTACTCAGCCCGGAGTGCCAGGCGATACTCGGATTCTGCCGGGACTGGCGGTCGGTCGCCGAGATATCGGCGGTCCTGCACATGCCGCTGGGCGTCGCGCGTGTCCTCATCGGCGACATGGCGATGGAGGGCCTAGTCCGGGTTCATCAGGCCGACCACGGTCAGGGCCGACCGGATCTCAACCTTCTTGAAAGGGTGCTCAGTGGACTTCGCAAGCTCTAAGGCCATGCCTGGCGCCGACACAGACGCCGCCGTGACGTCTGTGAAGATCGTCGTGGCCGGCGGCTTCGGCGCAGGCAAGACCACTTTCGTCGGATCGGTCTCGGAGATCACCCCGCTGACCACCGAGGCGGTCATGACCTCGGTCAGCGACGGCGTGGACGACTTGTCGCACACACCGGACAAGACCACCACCACGGTCGCGATGGACTTCGGCCGGGTGACCCTGGACGCTGGACTTGTCCTCTACCTGTTCGGGACCCCAGGCCAGCACCGCTTCTGGTTTATGTGGGACGACCTGATCCAGGGCGCGATCGGCGCCGTGGTCCTGGTCGACACCCGCAGGCTCGCTGACTCCTTCCCCGCGGTGGACTACTTCGAATCAGCGAATCTACCCTTCATAGTGGCCGTCAACGGCTTTCACGGTGACTTCCCGCACGGCATGGAAGACGTCAGGGAAGCGATGTCGCTGGGCAGGAACGTGCCGATCGTGCAGTGCGACGCACGCGGCCGGGCTTCGACTAAGGAAGTGCTCATATCCCTGGTCGAGCACGCGATGGCGATGCAGCTCAGCGTCCGCTAGCGACTACGGAGTCGCCGCCGTCCGACCTTGCAGGTCGTGATTGCCGTGACTGCGGTAGTGTTCACGCGGATCGAGGGGCGGTAGCTCAGCCGGTCAGAGCAGCGGACTCATAATCCGCCGGTCGTGGGTTCGAGCCCCACCCGCCCCACTACCTGAAAGTCCTGGTCTTGCCCTCTGACCAGCGGCGATACCGGGACTCTGTGATCTTGTTCGGTCGCGCCCGTGTGCAGTGCAGCCAACGGTGGCCATATGCCGGTCGCTGTGCCCAATACGTGCCCAAGGTAG
>DATNIU010000099.1:0-4334 GCA_035604275.1 Streptosporangiaceae bacterium
TAGCGACCACAGACACCACGGCCGTTCGGCCCATGGCCTTTCTCCGCCGGCCGGGGCGGCGCGTCACTGGATCGCCAGCCTCAGCCGGCCCCAGCCCGGATTTACGTGAGCCTAGGCCCGCGCGCTGGCTCAGCTCCGCGACTGCTTGTCTTTCTTCCGCAGCTTGCGGTCGTCCCACAGTTCCGAGAAAGGCTCCTGCGCGGCTGGATGCCCGGCTGCCACGGCGCGGCCGCGCTCAAGCTCGGCGTTGAACTCGGCGCCGAGCAGGATGGCGACATTGGAGATCCACATCCAGATCAGGAAGATGATGACGCCGGCGAGGCTGCCGTAGACCTTGTTGTAGTGGCTGAAGTTGGCGACGTACACGGCGAACAGGGCAGAGGCAGCCAGCCATAGCACGACGGCGATGAAGCCGCCGGGGCTGACCCATTGGAAGCCGTGCCTGACGTTCGGGCTGGCCCAGAACAAGATGGCGAGGATCAGACCGATGATGATCAGCAGCACCGGCCACTTGGCGATGTCCCAGACAGTGACCGCTGTCGAGCCGAGCCCGAGCACGTTCCCGACTTTCTGTGCCAGGCCGCCGGTCACGACCACGATGACGGCCGACGCAACGAGCAAGATCATCGTCACCACGGTGACGACCAGGCGGATCGGCGCGGTTTTCCAGATCGGCCGGCCCTCGGGCACGTCGTAAATGACGTTGGAGGCACGCATGAAGGCCGCGACGTAGTTGGACGCTGACCATAGTGCGAGCACGATTCCAGCGATGCCGAGGATCCCGGAGGCTGCATGACTGTGCTGCAGCTGGGTGACATCGCTCATGATGATCTTCCGCACGGACGACGGAGCCGCCTTGCCCAGGTTAGTGATGAGCGGCTGAGTGGCCGACTTACCGAGAACGCCGAGCAGGGAAACCAGGACAAGAAGGCCCGGGAAGATCGACTGGATGCCGAAATAGGTCAGCGCCGCCGCGCGGTCCTGCAGGTCGTCGGCCTTATATTCCTTCAGGGCTCGCCTGGCAGCCGCGAGCCAGGACCCGCCGCTCAGATCTGTCGGGTCGTTCGGCACATCGTCGCGAGCGCTGCTGTCCGTAGTCTGCGATCTGGCCATCGGCGATCACCCTCCCTAACTCGTCGGCGTGGCGGCTGGATTCCAGTTACCGGGCATGGCAGAGATTCCGGGCTGCGGATAAGTCCGGAGAAGGACCTAGGGGCTAGAGCGGTCCGCCAGGATAAAGCCGCGCGTGGCGGCCAGGATGGTTAGTGGCGGCTGTCGGTCACGGTGTCGCGGGCTGCCCGTGCCTGATCCCGGACGTCATGCGCCGAGCTGGCGGTCTCATCCTTGACGGTGCCGGCGGCGTCGGCGGCTGCGGCCTTGACCGACTCGGCTGCCTGCTTTGCTGAGTCCTGGAGGCTGGCCGCGGCATCCTTGGCCGCGCCGGTGACGGCTGGCGCGGCGGCTTCCTTGACCTTCATCGCCGCACGCTCCTCGGCGCTGCTGGCCGGCAGAAGCGAGCCGACGAGCCAGCCGACGCCGACCGCGATCAGGCCGACCGCCAGCGGGTTACCCGCCGCCTGGCGGCGAAGGCGGTCTGGAGCCGCTGACGCCTTTTCCTGAACCGCCGATGCCTTTTCTCCCGCCGCAGAAGTCGTGCTGGAGACGGACTGTGACGCTGCACCCATGACCTTGTCCTTTACTCCGAGCACGGCAGAACGTGCGCTGGCTGCCTTGCGCTTTGCGGCATGCGCCGGGTTGACCGTGTCGGCCAGGGTATTGACGTCCTCGCTTAGGCTGGCGCGGGTTTCCTCGATCTGCTCGCGGATCTGGTCCGGATCGTTGGTCATGATGTGCCCTCGTTTCCTCTTATCGCGTCAGGAATCTTCTTCACCGTCTGCGCGGTCTGCGGGACGCCCGATACTGCGCTGATCTCCCGGCGCCCCGTCAGCCCGAGGATCGTCGCGACGATCAGCCAGATTGCCGCCACGATCAGCGCCGACCAGCCATGACCGGTGGCGTCGCCGATGCCCCACCACGCGGCGACCGACGCGAACAGCAAGACCATGTAGCCGCTGATGCCTGCGCCCGCCAGCAGCCCGGCGCCCTTGCCGGCCCGGGTGGCTGACTGGCGGAGCTCGGCCTTGGCCAGCTCCACCTCCTGGCGTATGAGCTTGCTGAGATCCACGGCAACATCTGAGAACAGCTCGCCGACCGACGGCCGCGAATCGGGCTGCGGCGGCAGGGCCGGATCGAATGGGCTGCTCACAGGGTGCCCTGACGGCCCGCCTGGTCATCAGTGACCAGGGGGCTCCGCTCGCCGTACGCTGGACCGGCCTCCCAGGCCGGATCACCGCCGGCTGGCGGCAGACCGCTGGCCGGGACAGCAAGGCCCGGCGTCTGATCGCTGGCGCCCGCAGCCGTTGCCGGCGGGTAGCTGGCCAGGTCAGATGGCCGGGCCCGCTGCCCGCTGAGCCCCTGCGTAGCTGCAGGCGCCGCGGCCGCCGCGGAATTATCGCTATTTGCGTCCTTAAGTCCCCGGGTGAGCCGGCCGGCCACGAGGCCCGCTCCCACCGCCAGGGCCAGGAATACCGCCGGCCTGCGGCGCGCGAAGGACTGCATCTCATCCGCCACCTGGCCGGGCTTGCGGTCCTCCAGCCACTGCCCGGCATTACGGACCCTCCAGGCCGCCTGACTCGCCAGGCCGGCGGCCATGCCGCCCTGGCCGGAGGCACCTGCCATCGAGCGGAGCTCATCACTGAGCGAAAGCAGCTGATTCGCCAGCCGCTGCTGCCCCTGCGCCGCTTGCTCCTCCAGCTGGCCTTGAGCCTGGTGCAGCAGGTCCCTGCCCTGACGCCCGGCCTCCACCGCAACGCCCGAAGCCTGCTCCCGGGCAACGTCGGCCACGTGCTTTCCTGTCTGAATACTGCTGTGACTCAGGTCGGTCGCCTGATCCTTAACGACGTGAGCCGTGCCCTGCTCCTCCGCCGATGCGGGTCGGAGCGGCTCGCCGCGCTGTGGCGGCGTAGATGCGGGCAGGTAATTGTCTGTCATCCGGGCTATCTCCTCGTTTGAGCGATTTGCGGCCACCGCAACCAGCGGGCCGCGGCGGCGTCTGAGCCCGCTCGGGCCAGGTCCCCGCCATCCGGCTGGCCCCCCACTACCCGCAGCCGGACGGCTTACACATTAAACTTACATCAGAAGCTTACCTGAGAAGCTTACGGTGTCCACTTAGCGGCGTGGCCATTCTGCCCGGGGCAGCACCTCGGCCGCGAGGCCGTTCACCGCCGGGGTTTGCCGCCTGTGCTAGAACCGGGATCAGGGAGACGGCGTCGGCAGGAAAGATCAGGCAGACGGTCCCCAGCAGGCAACGCCCGCGGTTTACGGCCTCAATCTCGCCTGACATCCGGGTCGTCGGCCACGAACACCGCGATGCGGTCAAGCATGTCTTCCAGGCCCGTTTCGAACTCCCCGTCCCACCGGTCCTGGGCGAGTCCCGCCGCCAGGCGGTGCACCGTCGGGAAACGCCTAGCGTCAATCCCGTCCGCGGGATCGAGCAGCTCGCGTGGGCTGTCGGCGTCCTGGAGTTCCTCTCGCTGCTCGGCAGAACGGGCGGGGCTCAGGCCGCCGATGACCGGGCTGGCGGCTGCCTGCCCGGCGGATCCGCCATCATCCGAAATAGTGTCGGTACCGGTGAAGGATCCGTCGCCCGGCTTCGGGTCCCGTAGCGTCATGGCACTGGTTTCCAGGAGCAGGTAACCGAGCAGGAAGCTGTTGAACGTACGGTAGGTGAACAGTACCTGCTCATCGCTGAACCCCTCCCGGGCCAATCCGGTCAGCATCGCCTCGACCCAGCGCAGCGACCGAAGCGGCGGGTTCACCCACGGAGCCGCGGGCGGCCGGGTAGCAACCAGCGGGAAAGCATGGGGATGCGCCCGGGCGTAGCGGCGTACTCCGTGCGCCATGCCGGCAAGATACGGTCGCCACCCGTCCACCGGACGCAGCTGGACTTCCGGATCGTCGGCGAGCTCGTTGACGATCCGCTCCACCACCGCGTCAAACAGCTCATCACGGTCCTGCACATACCTATACAGCGACATCGAGCGAACCCCCAACCGCGACGACACCGCCCGCATCGTCGCCGCCCCGATGCCCTGCTCATCCACCAGCTCCAGCGTGGCCGTGACGATCCGGTCCAGCGACAGACCACGACCCGGCCGGCTACGACGCCCGCGCCCGCCCTGTACTCGTATCACCCGAACCTCACCTCATGACGACTGCTGCGATGTCAGCGGTTAGCCGCCATCGGGCCGGCCGCTGGCGCATGGCGCATTATG
>DATNIU010000100.1:0-2331 GCA_035604275.1 Streptosporangiaceae bacterium
ACGCAGATAAGGAAAGGCAGGACAGATCATGGCATTCGTCCACTCCGCCAAGGTGAAGGGCGTCACCTTCGAGCGATACGGCGCGGTCTCCGCCAAGCACAACCCACCTCAGGACATCGACGGCCTGCTCGCCTGGGCGGCCGGCACGGACGAGAACAGCCTCAACGTGGTGAGCATCTGGCAGTCCCGGGCGCACCAGGAGCGGTTCGCGGCCGAGCAGCTCTTCCCCGCGTTCCAGGAGCTCGGCGTGGCCGAGGAAGTGATGGCCAACGGCGAGTTCACCACGTACGAGGTCGGCGAGCTGTACATCCGCTGAGCACGCGGGCAGCGAGGAATCCCCGGCCGTCAGCGTCCCGGCGGCCGGGGATAGTCGTGTGGTTCCGCGTCCCGTTGATCCTTGCCGGCCAGGCCAGCCGGCTGTACGGTGCAAACGCGCGTGCTCCTAACCCGAGAGGTGACCCTCACATGACAGCTCAACCGGCCCGCAACCGCATCAAGGCTCTCGCCCTCGCGGCGTGCGGCATCGCCGTGATCGCCACTGCGGCCTACGCCACATCGGCGTCGGCGGCCCAGTCGGGGCGGTCGGCCGCGTCCGCGGGACAGCAGCACGCCCAGGCAGTGGCCTCCACTCCCGTCGTCGTCAACTGTTCCATGAAGACCCAGGTCCGCCCCGGCTCGTACACGTTGGCGTGCGCCGACGGGAACGCCTACGTCAGCGGGCTGAGCTGGAGCGCCTGGGGATCGTCCTCGGCGCTAGCCAGCGGCAACTATGCGTTCAACGATTGCACCCCCAACTGCCTGTCAGGGCATGGCCACACGTTCTCCGGGCTGGTCGTGCTCTGGGGCGTGAAGTCGCTGCCGGGTCACGCCGGAGTACGGTATTTCACCGAGATGACCATCATCCTCACCGGCAACCGGAGCTACACGGCCGGCGGCAAGAAGGTCACGGAGTCCCAGACCCAGACGATCCCGCTGTCGAACTTCGGCGGCGCCTGACCGTTAGCCGGGATCCGGGCGGCGCAGGACCACGTTTAAGCCGCCCACCGAGTACGAGACCGGCGAGCTGTATATCCGCTGGGCAAGCAAGCAGCAAGATCCCCGGCCGTCAGGAATCCTCAGCGGCCGGGGACAGTCGCGTGCATATCCGGAAGGTGCACGGTAACGCTCTACAACCGGGAGTGCGTCCGGCGTGTCTTTGTGTACGACACGATCACTATGACGCAACCTGAGGTGACCTTCGATGACAACGCATTCGACCCGCAGCCGGGTCAAGACCGCCGCTCTCGCGCTGTGCGGCATCGCCGTGATCGCCACAGCAGGCTGTGGCACCGCCGCGTCGGCGGCGTCGTTGGGACATTCGGCCGCGCCCGCGGGACAGCACGCGGCGGGCACCAGCGCCGTCCCCGTCGTCGTCACCTGCGGGGAGGCAACCCAGGTCCGCCCCAGCTCGTACATCCTGCCTTGCGCTGGCGGGATCCCTTACGTCAGCGCGCTGAACTGGAGCGCCTGGGGATCATCCTCGGCGCTGGCCAGCGGCACGTACAACTTGGACGACTGCATCCCCAACTGCGTAGGCGGCCACGGCCATTCGTTCCCCGCGCTTGTCGTGCTCTGGGATGTCCAGCCGCTGCCGGGTCACTCCGGCGAGCGCTACTTCACCGAGCTGACCATCATCGCCACGGGCAACCGGAGCTACACCGCTGGCGGCAAGACCTATCAGCTGCCCCAGACCTTGACCATTCCGCTGTCGCAGCACGGCGGCGCCTGAGCGTTACCCGGGTTCCGGGCGGCGCAGGACCACGTTGACGATCTTGCCGGGGACGATGACCAGGCGGGCGATGTCGTGGTGCGGGTAGTCGGGGTGGCCGGCCAGCAGTTCGGCGATGTCCTGCTGGCCGGCTGAGGCCGGCACCTCGATGGTGAAGCGCACCTTCCCGTCGACCTGGACGGGCAGCGTCACGCTGGCCTCGGCGGCCAGCGCGGGATCGGCCTGCGGGAACGGCTCGTAGGCCAGCGAGGCGGGGTGCCCCAGCCGCTGCCACAGTTCCTCGGCGATGTGCGGGGCCAGCGGCGCCACCATCAGCACCAGCGGCTCGGCCAGCGCGCGCGGGACGCGGTCCAGCCGGGCCGCGTGCGCGGTCAGCTCGATCAGCCGCGCGATCGCCGTGTTGAACCGCAGCGCGGCGAAGTCCTCCCCGACCGTGGCGATCGTCCGGTGCAGCAGCCGCGCGGTGGCTTCGTCCAGTGCCTCGGCGGCGGGCAGGTCAGGCGGCACGGCGGGGGGCAGGTCAGGCGGCACGGCGGGGGGCAGGTCCGGCGGCACGGCGGGGG
>DATNIU010000101.1:0-4795 GCA_035604275.1 Streptosporangiaceae bacterium
GCCGAGCAGCCCCGCCGCCCCGCCACCCAGCCCGGCCACCCGCACCACACCACCGGACACCCAGCCCAGCCACCCGGCCGCCCAGCCGCTCAGCACCCAGCCCGGCCGCCCGCGCCACACACCGGACCCGGCCGAGCAGCCCCGCCGCCCCGCCACCCAGCCCGGCCACCCGGCCCCGCGCCGCCGGTCGCCCGGCCAGCCCTTGCGTACCCGCCGCGCTCGCGGTCGGCTGCTGCGCTCTGGGCTGCCGACAGCCATCCGCCGCGCCGCATCCTTCGGCCAGCCCGGCCAGACCGGCGCGTCGGACGGCATCGGCAGATGGGACCCGTTATGAATCGAAGGGCAGTTACTTGACCACATCCGGCGGCGACCAGATTCCGCCAGCGCTGCCAGGGTTGCCCGTGGTGTGGAGCGCGGACTGCCTGCGGCACGAGCCGGGCGGCGAGGTCTGGCTTGGCGTGTGGGAGGCCGGGACCGAGGTCCCCGAGCGGGCCGCGGTCCTGCTCGACGCGCTGACCTCGGCCGGTGCGCGGATCACGGACGCGGCGACGCACAGCGACGAGGCGCTGCTCGCCGTCCACGACGCCGAGCTTGTGACGCACCTCGCCACGATCTGGGCGGACTGGGAGGCCGGCCGGTACCCGGCCGAGTACCGCAGGTCCCGCGTCGTGCCGTACGTCTTCCCGACGCCTGGCCTGCTGGCCGGGCTGCCGTTGCGGTCCCCGGCAGCGGCGCACGGGCGGGCGGGCCGGTTCTGCTACGACACGATGACGCTGGTCGGGCCGGGAAGCTGGGCGGCGATCCGGGCTGCGGCCGACGCCGCGCTGACCGCCGCTGACCTGGTCGCGAGCGGCGAGCCCGCTGCCTACGCGCTGTGCAGGCCGCCGGGGCACCACGTCACCGCCAGCGCCTACGGCGGCTCTTGCTACCTCAACAACGCGGCCATCGCGGCGCAGGCGCTCCGGCGGGCCGGCGCTGACCGGGTGGCGGTGCTAGACATCGACGCGCATCACGGCAACGGAACCCAGGCGATCTTCTACCACCGCGACGATGTCTACTACGGCAGCCTGCACGTTGATCCTGGAGCGGGCTGGTTCCCGCACTATGCCGGCTATGCCGACGAGCGCGGGACCGGCGACGGCCTCGGCGCCAACCGGAACCTGCCACTGGCGCCCGGCACCGGCGACCCGGACTGGCTGACGGCAGTCGAGGGGCTCTGCACTGACGTGCGGGACCGGGGTGCCGACGCGCTGGTCGTCTCGCTCGGCGTTGACGCGGCGGCGGGCGACCCGGAATCCCCGCTGCGGGTCACCGACGACGCCTATCGGCGGGCTGGTGAGCTGATCGGAGCGCTCGGACCGGTCGTCGCCGTCCAGGAGGGCGGATATGACCTGCCTTCGCTCGGCCGCCTCGTTGTCGCGGCGCTAGCCGGCCTGCTGGCCGGTGCCGGATGAGGCGGTACCGGGTGAGGCGGTGTGGGGTGAGGCAGTACCGGGTGAGGAAGTACCGGATGAGTCCGGGCGGCCGCCTTCGGCTGGGCCCGGCCGCCCAGCCACGAACCGCCGCCCAGCCACGAACCGCCGTCTCGCGAGGAACCGGCGTCCCGCCAGGAACCGGCCTCCGGCCAAGAACCGGCGTCCCGCCAGGAACCGGCGTCCGGGCAGGAACCGGTGTCTGCCGGGGCCCGCGCTTGGCATGAACGCTCTGCTCGCCCTGGCCGCGTCCGCGCTCTGGGGTACCTCAGACTTCGGCGCGGGCCTGATCTCCAGGCGAGTGCACCCGTCGGCCGCCGTGCTGATCTCGCAGGCGATGGTCCTGGTCGGGCTGCTGGCTCTGCTGCCGTTCCTGGCCGTGCCAGGCGGCGCCTACCTGCTCAGCGCTGCGGCCGCCGGAGTGGTAGCGACGCTGTCGCTCGCCACGTTCTACCGGGCCATGGCCGACGCGCCGCTCTCCCTGGTCGCACCGATAACCGCCGGCGGCACCTGCATTCCCGTGCTGGTCGGGATCGCGCGCGGGGAGCAGCTGAGCGGACTCCAGGGCGCCGGGATCGCCGTTACGCTGATCGGGATCGTGCTCGCGTCCGGTCCCGAGTTCCGGGCCGACGGCACAGCGCGCCGCCGGGCCGTGCTCTTCGCGATCGCGGCGGCGGCCGGCTTCGGCGTCGCCTACACGCTGCTCGCGCTCGCGGCTGGAACGGATCTGTACGGGACGCTGCTGCTCCAGCGGATCGGCGGACTGGCAGGGCTTGCGCCGATCGTGCTGCGGGGCCGGATCCTTGGCCAGGTCAGGCTGACGGCTGGCCGGCTGGCGGCGCTCGCCGCGATCGGGATCTCGGATATCGTCGCCAACGGCTCGTACGCGCTGGCCGCCAGTCGCGGCGACCTGTCCGTAGCGGCGGTCCTTGCCTCGCTCTATCCGGTAGTCACGGCGCTGCTGGCACGAGGCATCCTGGCCGAGCGGCTCCGGCCGGTGCAGAACATCGGCGTGGCCGCCGCCCTGGGCGGGGTGATCATGCTCAGCGCCTGAACGTGCCGACCGCACGCGGGACGCTCTGACACCAGCTACTGATGGCGCCTGCCGGGCCTGATCAGGGCGTCCGACCCGTGCTCGACGTGACTGCCGAGGAGGGTCCGGGTAAGCCGGTTGCGGCTGTCGAGCAGCTGGTCGAGCGCGGCGCTCAGGTGCGAGTCGGTCACGCGCAGCGGCCCGTCCGCCCCGGCCGGCTGTTGCCCGGCCGCGGATTCCTCGGCGGCCGGCTCCTGCCCGGCCGCCGGCTCCTGCCCGGCCGCTGACTCCTCGGCGGCGACCAGCGCGGCCCGGCGCAGCAGTTCCTTGAGGAAGGACGCTGTCACGCCCTCGGTCCTGGCGATCACGGCTTCCGGGTCGGCGAGGTCGAGCACCAGGTTGCCCCGGTAGAGCTGGATCAGCCTGCGCCGCGCCTCGCCGTCTGGAAGCGGCAGCTCGGCCGCGTGATCGACGCGGCCCGGGCGGGCGGCGAGTGCCTCCTCGAGCAGATCCGCGCGGTTGGTAGTAAGCAGGAACGTCACGTCGATGTCCGCGCCCAGCCCGTCCATCTCGTTGAGCAACTCGAACAGCAGCGGGTGCTGGCCCATCCGGGAGCCGCGTTCCTCCGCGATCAGGTCGACGTCCTCGATCACGACCATCGACGGCTGAAGCGTCCTGGCCACGGAGCACGCTTCCGCGATCAGCCGGAGCGACGAGCCGGAGATGATCATCACGGTCACCCCGGGCAGCTGTCCGAGCAGGTACCGCACCGTGTGCGTCTTGCCCGTTCCCGGCGCGCCGTGCAACAGGATCCCGCGCTTGAGGTGCTGTCCGCTTGCCAGCAGCCGATCGGAGAACCTGGCGACCCCGAGCACCTGACGTTCGATGCCATCGAGCACTTCGGGCGGCAGGATTACCTCCGACCGCTCCAGCCGCGGCCGATCGACGAAGCTCAGCAGCTCGCCGTGGTCATGTCCGAAAACCTCACCGCCGAACGACACGACGTGACCGCGCCAGACGTTCCGCTCGACGGCCAGACGTCTTATGTCGTCAAGCGTCCGCTCGGCCGCGGACTGGTCGGCGCAAACGATCTCGATGCTGACATCCTCGGACGGCCCGTGCCGGCCGTCTGACCCGCGCAGCAAGACGGCCATCCGGGCCGCGGCATCGCTGACCAGGTACAGGCCGCACTGGACGCACGGCCGGGTCTGGCCTGCCGGTCCCGACGGCAGAGCGATCATGGCCACGCTGCCGACCCCGAGCGCCGGCCCTCGGCGAACGCCCTGAGCGAGATCCGCCAGCCCGAACATCATGTGCCTGAACCCGGTGAGGCCCATGAGGTCGTGCTCGCGGCCCCGCTGTCCCAGCCATGCGTCGAGACCCGCCTGCACGTTCACGTGGTCATACCTTGGCCACGATCCGCTGACGACCGGGATGCCAGCCACGGACGGTCCGAGGTGTTCGTGCAGCAGCCGGCGCACCTGATCGTCCTGAGCCCTGGCGGCGGATACGGCTCGGTGCATCAGGCGCCGGGCGAGCCTGCCGACGTCGGCGAGTTCAGGGCGCGACTCCGGGTCTCCGCCTCCGCCGCCGGGCCGGCCGGGATACCTGCTCGCGGTCAACGCTCGGTAGCTGGCGACGCGGCGCGGCATTCGCTGCGAATCCACTCGAACAGGTTATGTGCTCCCCGCGGTTATCACGATGGATCGACCGGTCCGGCTGACTGACGTTCCCGGCCCGGGGATCATGAGAGCGTGAATGGCAGGGACCATAGTGGCTTGTTCAGCGGGCTCTTCGACCGCGGGCGGGTCAGCACTGGCGACGAGGCCTGGCTGCAGGCGATGCTCGATACCGAGGCGGCGCTGGCCAGGGCACTTGAGCGGGCCGGGCTGGCCGCGGCGGGAGCGGGTGCCGCGGTCACCGCCGTAGCCCGCGCCGAGTTGTTCGATCCCGGCCAGCTCGGCAGGCAGGCCACGCTGACCGGCAATCCAGTTCCCGCCATCGTGCGAGCGCTGACCGGCCTGCTGCAAGTCCAGAACGCCAGGGTCGCCAACGCGGACGGCGCGGGCAGCGCGGGCAGCGCCAGCGGCGAGGTCGTCACGGACGGCGTGAGCCAGGCCGGCGGCGAGGTCGGCACAGACGGCACGGACGGCGTGAGCCAGGCCGGCGGCGAGGTCGGGGCGGGCGGCGCTGCCGAGGCGGTTCATCGCGGCGCCACCAGCCAGGACATCATCGATACGGCAGTGATGCTCATGTCGGTTCGAGCGCTTGACGCGATCACGGCCGACCT
>DATNIU010000102.1:0-30623 GCA_035604275.1 Streptosporangiaceae bacterium
AATGTCAGCCCGGCAGGCCAGCCCGGCAGCCCGGTAACGCTGCAGGATCCGATCGGCAAGGGTGTCTGGTCGGCCGTTTTCAGCGCTCAGGGCACTCTCGCTACCGGTGACTACGCTGGCGACATCTACCTGTGGAATATCGCGACGCAAAGTCCCGTGGGCCCTCTTGTCATGCCCGGCAGCGTATATAACCCCGTCACGGCGCTCGCGTTCAGCGCTGATGGCAGCCTGCTCGCCTCGGCCGATAAGGACGGAAGCACGTACCTGTGGAACGTCGCCACCCAGAGCCACCAGCCGATCTACACGTCCGCGATCGTCTGGTCCCTGACCTTCAGCCCGGCGGGCACGCTGGCGATGGCGGCCGGTAACGGCCACGCCTACCTATGGCGCGTGTCGGCCGGCAGCCTGACCGCCGTCGTGACCGGTACGCTGACCGATCCGCATTCCGGGACAGCCGGCGTCGACACGGCGGCATTCAGCAATGACGGCAGCTGGCTGGCGACCGGCGACTCCAATGGCAGCACCTACCTGTGGAAGGCAGCCGGGTGACCGGCCGGGAATGGCTGCCGTCCGCGGCCGGGGATGCACGGGTCAGCCGGCCGGATACCGGGCCTGCAGCTGGCGGAGCGTGGCCTCGATTCCGGCCGCGTTGTGCTTCAGGCTCCCGAACAGCCTCAGGCCGCTCTCCTTGACGGCGCCGACCTGGCTGTAGTCGAACGTCTCGGTCACCAGCGTGGTGCGCTCGGACAGCGGGGTCAGCTCCCACCGCCAGCGGTGGCCGAGCGGATGGCGCCATTCCACCAGGCGCCCGTCGGCGAAATCGGTGACCTCGCTGGTGATCTGGTAAGGCACGCCGTACTGCCGCATCCGCACCGAGAACCTGGCGCCCTGAGCGAGCCGCTGCGGCCCGGCGACGGTGTTCATGACCGTTCCCGAGCCGTCAAGCTCGCCGTGCCTGCGCGGATCGGCCACGATCTCGAAGAGCTCCCCGGCCGGAGCTCTCACCTCGGCGGACCGGCTGATCTTCCGGGGTCCGGCATCGACAACGGTGACCGTCATGACCCGAAGGCTACCCATCGCATCCCTCGCGGGGAACCGCGGAGCGGCGCGAGGTGAGGAAAGGCGCCGGACCTTCTACTGTGGGGGTGCGCTCGCCGGGCAGAGGAAGGATGAGATGACCGCACTCGATACCGGGACCGAGGATCTGCGTGCCGAGATCGACGGCCGCGTCGCGGTGATCACGATGAACCGCCCCGAGCGGCGGAACGCCATGTCGGCAGCGATGATGACGGCCCTCGGGGCGGTGCTGGCGCGGGTCGAGACCGACGAGGCGGTTGGCTGCGTGGTGCTCACCGGGGCCGGCGGCGCCTTCTGCGCCGGAGGCGACGTCAAGGGCATGGCAGCCCGCCCGGCGGGCCAGAACAGCGATCCCGGCCGGTCGTTCGACGCGGCCATCCATCGTCAGCGGCTCAGTCAGCGGGCCACGAGCGGTCGCCTCTGGAGCATGCCCAAGCCGACGATCGCGGCCATCGGGGGTCCGGCGGCCGGGGCAGGCCTGTCGCTCGCCCTGGCCTGCGACCTGCGCTACGCGGTATCTGGCGCGGTGCTGACCACCGCGTTCGCCCGGGTCGGGTTCGCCGGAGACTACGGCGGGACCTGGTTTCTCACCCAGCTCGTGGGCAGCGCCAGAGCCAGGGAGCTGTACTACTTCTCCGATCGGCTGAGCGCGCCGGAAGCCGAACGGCTCGGGATCGTCAACGCCGTCTTCCCTGCTGAGGAGTTCGAGCGGGAGGTCATGGCGCGGGCTCGCCGGCTGGCCGATGGACCGTCGATCGCGTACCGCTACATGAAGGAGAACCTGAACCGGGCCGTGACCGGCGAGCTGGGGGAGTGCATGGACCTCGAGGTGACGCACCATGCGCACACCGCGCTGACCGACGATCACCGCGAGGCCGCCCAGGCCTTCGTGGAGAAGCGCGAACCGCGATTCCGCGGCCGGTAGGCCGTCCGCCGCAGGCCGGGCTGAAGCCGTCCCAGACCTCGACCGGTCCGCGGCGCCGCGATGGTCACGTATTGCGCGGCATAGACCAGTAAGAAGTAATTTGCTCGCGCGATCCAGTGCAGGCTGCCCGCGCACCAACGCGCGGGCATCGGCACAGATTCCGGTGATCAGCTGTCTTCCCGCGTAATGTCCTCCCGGCCGGCGCATTGTCAGTGGATACTCAGTCTGTCTCAGATCGCGGCAAGTGCCAGCCTGCACATTTTTGGGGGGATTACGGTGAGATTTGTCGGCGGAATGCTCGCAGCGCTGTCATTGAGCGGGATCCCGCTGATGACACCGGGCTCAGCGCCAGCGATCGCGGTCGGCGGCTGCCCCGCTGGCCACGTGGTGACCACGGCCGCGCAGCTGACCGCGGCCCTGGCCGCCGCCAGGCCCGGCGCGGTCATCGACCTGGCCGGCGGGACCTACACGGGCTCGTTCACCACCACCGTCTCCGGCACCCAGGCGGCGCCGATCACCTTGTGCGGGCCGGCTAACGCGATCATCAGCGGGAGCAGCAAATCGCACATCCTGTATCTCGACGGCGCCAGCTGGTGGCACCTCACCGGCTTCCAGATCACGCACGGCAACAAGGGACTGACGCTGGCGCACGCCAGCCACAACACCGTGAGCGGCCTGAGCATCCACGGCACCACCGGCGCCGCCGTGCACGTCAACAGCTTCTCCTCGGACAATGTCTTCAACCATGTGACCATCCGAAGCTCAGGCGCGGAGGGCTTCTATATCGGCTCGGCGCGAAAGAACTGGTGCTACTACTCGGGCTGCCAGCCTGACAAGAGCGATCACAACGTGATCGAGAACTCGAACGTGGCCGGTACCGTGTCGGATTCGATCGACCTCAAGGAGGGAACGACCGGAGGCCGGATACTCGACAACCAGCTGAATGGCGCGGGTTCGACGGCCAAGGACTGGATCGATGTCAAGGGCAACGGCTACGTGATCAGCGGCAATGTCGGCGTGAGCAGCCCCGAGGACGGCTTCACCGTCCACGTCATCCTCCCTGGCTGGGGTCAGCACAACGTGTTCTCCGGCAATGTCGCTACGGTCGACGGCCCGGGCTACGGGTTCTACGTTCAGCCTGGCGCGGTCGGGAACACCGTCGACTGCGGTCAGACCGTGACAGGCGCCGCCTCGGGATACTCCAACGTCGCCTGCACCTAGGCCCGGCAGGCTCGTTTGACATTTCGATCACGGCCCATCAGGCTCTAGTCTGGCTCGCTCATGTGACTGGTTACGAGTTCCTGAGGGATGGCCGTGTCCCAGATGTCGTCGCCGGAAACCTCGCAGCCGGAGCCGTCCGCGGCAGCCGAGCAGGCATGAACGGCGCTGAGGCTGTCCTTCGCACGCTGACCGGCTGCGGCGTGAGCGCCTGCTTCGCGAATCCGGGGACCTCGGAGATGCATCTCGTGGCGGCGCTTGATGTCGTTCCTGAGCTGCGCGGCGTGCTGTGCCTGTTCGAGGGGGTGGCGACGGGCGCGGCCGACGGCTACGGCCGGATGGCAGGCCGGCCAGCGGCGGCGCTGCTGCATCTGGGGCCGGGCCTGGCGAACGGGCTGGCGAACCTGCATAACGCGCGGCGAGCCGGCACACCGCTGGTGACCGTGGTCGGCGATCACGCCAGCTACCACAAGCGCTTCGACGCGCCGCTGGAATCAGACATCGAGGCGCTAGCCGGAGCGGTGTCGGGCTGGGTCAGGCGCGCAGCGCGGCCGGCTGACGCGGGCGCGGACACCGCCGAGGCGGCCGCCGCCGCGATGAGGCCGCCCGGGGGAGTCGCCACGCTGATCCTGCCCGCCGACGTGTCCTGGTCCGAGGGCGCCGAGCCGGCGCCGGCCGGCGCCGTCCGGGCGCCGGCGCCGGTCCCCGGCGAGATGGTCGGCTCGGCCGCGGCGGCGCTGCGCAGCGGCGAGCCGTCCGTGATCCTGCTCGGCGGCGCCGGGCTGCGACGGCCGGGCCTGGAGGCGGCGAGCCGTCTCGCCGCGGCCGGAGCCGCGCGGCTGCTCAGCGAGACCTTCCCGGCCAGGTGCGAACGGGGCGCGGGCATCCCGGCCGTCGAACGGCTGGCCTACCTGGCCGAGTTCGCCTCCGCGCAGCTGGCCGGCGCCCGTCACCTGATCCTGGCCGGGGCGCGCCGGCCGGTCTCGTTCTTCGCCTACCCGGGCCAGCCGAGCTCGCTGGTGCCGGCCGGCTGCCAGGTACACGTGCTCGCGGAGGCAGGCGACGACGTGGCCGGGGCCCTGGCGGGGCTCGCCGATCTCGTCGCGCCCGATGCCAGGCCGCTCCCGCAGCAGCCAGGGCGCCCGGCGCTGCCGGACGGCGATCTGACAGCGGAGAACGCGGCGGCGGTGATCGGGGCACTGCTGCCCGAGGCGGCGATCGTCTGCGACGAGGCCAACACCTCCGGCCTGTGGCTGGCCGGGGCGACGGCGGGAGCGCCGCCCCATGACTGGCTGACGCTGACCGGCGGCGCGATCGGGCAGGGACTCCCGCTGGCCACCGGCGCGGCGATGGCATGTCCGGACCGCAGCGTGATCGCCCTGGAAGCCGACGGCAGTGCCATGTACACGATCTCCGCCCTGTGGACCCATGCCAGGGAGCAGCTGGACATCACCACGGTCATCTTCAGCAACCGCCGTTACGCGATCCTGGGCATGGAGCTTGACCGGCTCGGCGCGGTCAGCGCCGGCCCGGCCGCCCGCAGCCTGATCGACCTGTCCAGGCCCGGCATCGACTTCACAGCGCTGGCAGCCGGGATGGGGGTGCCCGCCAGCCGCGCCGCCACCGCACCGGAACTCGCCGCCCAGTTCCGGCACGCGCTGGCCGAGCCCGGGCCGCACCTGATCGAGGCCGCGCTCCCTCCGGCGGTTTAGCCGGCTGGCCGCGACCGTGACCTGATCTGTTTCAGGCGAATGTGGCGCTGAGCATTCGGGAGCCGCCATACGCTTGGCACAGACGTGCGAGCAGTGCCAGCCGAGCAGTGCCAGCCGAGCAGTGCCACCCGAGAAAATGCAATGCCAATCGATAAATAATGAAGGCATCCCGGAGCCCGGAACCGGGCGGCGCGGCGATGCCTGCGCCCACAGTGGCCGCGCAGGTCCGCCAAGGGAGGTAAGGCCCAGGTGACACGGGTGTCCACCCACTCGGCCGACCCGCCCGAAGCTATCCGGCCAGCCGGCCGGACCAGGACGTATCGTCCGCTCGAAGGACCCGGCCCTTCCGGGCCGATCGAGCGGCTCATGAGCACGGTAATCCGCAAGCTCTCCTGGAGCAGGCTCTCAGAACCCAGGGTCGCCATCACCGTGTCCGGCGTCGGCCTGCTGCTCAGCATGCTCGTCGGGGCGATGGCGCCGAACCCAGAGACGCTGCCGATCAGGCTGCCGCTCTCCTACCTCCTGCCGTCGCTTGGCCACCACAACGTCGTCGCGGCGGTGGTCCTGTATGTCGGGAACATCCTCGCCTGCCTGGGGCTCGCCGGGATGCTGTGGGCGCACAGCCAGGGCTGGCGCCCCGACCCGGCCCGCCTGCTGCTGGTCAGCGCGGCCATCGTCGCGGTCATGGTCTGCCTCACGCCGGTGGGCTCCTCGGATACCGCCAGCTACGCGGCATACGGCCGGATAGCGTCGCAGGGCGGCAATCCCTACCTGACGAACCCCCAGGCGTGGGGCGATCACGCCTACAGCTTCCCGATCGGCTCGGCGTGGAAGCATCAGCTGTCCGTATACGGCCCGATCGCCACCGTGATCCAGGCGTTCGCGGCATCGATCGGCGGCGCGAACGCCAGCACCACCATCTGGATCCTGATGATCCTCAACGGGGTCGTGTTCATCGGCGTGGGACTGCTGCTGCTCAAGACCTCTGAGGACCCGGTCCGCGCGACGCTGTTCTGGGCGGCGAACCCGGTGCTGATCCAGCAGCTGGTGAGCGGCGGACATCTCGATACCTTCGTGGCCGCGGCGGCGATCTGCTCGATCCAGGTGGCCCGCCGTGTGTACGGCAGATGGGGAGACATCCTCACCGGCACGCTGATCGGCCTCGCCTGCGGGGTGAAGATCAGCGCGGTGCTGATCGGCATCGGACTCGCGTGGCCGCTGCTGCGCCGGCACGAATGGATGCGCACCGCCAGGATCGCGCTGGTGGCGCTGGTCGTGATCGCCCTGGAGTACAGCTACTACGGGCTCACCGTGCTGAAGCCGCTGTCCGACGCCTCGAAGCTGGTCGCGCTGCCGTCGCCATGGCGGTTCGTCCAGATGATCGGCGACGCGCTCGGCGTCAATGCGAACACCATGGCGGCGATCATCGGCATCCTCTGGCCGATCGCGATGATCGTGGTCGCCTGGCTCATCTACCAGCGGATCTCATCAGACCAGCCGCGCGAGGTGGTGGCGCCGTTCGCGCTGACCTTCGCCTGGATCCTGGTCGCCCCGTGGGTGCTGCCCTGGTACACCGCGATCGCATGGGTCGCGCTGACCCAGGTGCCGCGCAACCGGATGACCCGCTGGCTGGCGATCGTCACGGTGTTCATCGCCCTGCTGCGTTCCGGCGGCGGCCACGGCCCGCCGTAGCGATCACGAGCCGGCAATCGTTCCGCCGGCTACCGGGAAGCCACCCCGGCCCGGTCCGGGCCTGACCCGGCAAGCCGGCTCGCCATCTTAAGGTGCAATGCATGCGACAGGTGATGCCCCCAGGCGTGGCGGACGGGGCCGGGCAGACCCAGCACGGCCAGCCGGCGCGCCGGCCCGCGATCGCGGCCGCGGCCGTCGTCCGGCGGCACTGGCTGGCCGCCGCACTGCTGGCCGCCGGGCTGGTGCTCCGCGTCCTGGCCCAGTTCGCCTACCGCCCGGCATTGTTCTACATCGACACGACGCGGTACCTCTACAACGCCGAGGGCATGGATCCAGTCGGCTATAAGGGACCGCTGCGGGCGATCCTGTTCGTCGCCAACTTCGACGCGGTCGCCGCCGTCCAGCACCTGCTCGGCCTGGCGATGGCCGTCGTGATCTACCTGCTCCTGCTGCGCCGCGGCACGCCCCGGTGGCTTGCCGCGGTCGCGATCGCGCCGGTCCTGCTCGACGCGTACCAGGTTCAGACGGAGCAGGCGATCATGCCGGGCACCTGGTTCGAGGCCCTGATCGTGGCCGGCCTCGCCGTGCTGGCCTGGCAGCCAAGCGCCGGCTGGCGGCGCACCGTCATCGCCGGGATCGTGCTGGGAACCTCGGCTACCTTCGCCCAGGTGGGCGAGGCCATGATCCTGCCGGCGATCGCCTTCCTGCTCGCGGCCGGCGGCGGCTGGCGGCACGCGATCGGCAGGACGGCCGCGCTGTGCGCGGCCTTCGCGCTGCCGATCCTGGCCTACTGCACCGGCTCCTACCTGCTCGCCGGAGATTTCTTCCTGTCGCACACCGGCGTCACGTCCTTCTACGGCAGGACCGCGGCGGCCGCGGACTGCGCCACCATCAGGCTGCCGGCCGCGGAGCGGGGGATGTGCCCGACCAGGGCAGAGCAGGCCCAGGGCCCAGACTGGCTCGAGTACAACCCGGCTTCGCCGATAGAGCGGCTCTACTACAACCGCCTGTCGCGCGCCGAGACCGACCGGCTGATCACCCATTTCAATCATTCGGTGCTGACCCAGCAGCCGGTCCGCGTGCTCGGCGCGTACTCCCGTGACGTGCTGAAGCTGTTCGCGCTGACCCGCACGGGCAGCCCAGGTGACACGCCCATCTCCCGATGGCAGTTCCAGACGACGTTCCCGTACTTCCCGCCGCATTCCTCACGGCAGGCGGTCAGGGCCGAGGTCGGCCAGTTCGGCGGCGGCGCGCCCGCCCTCTGGCGGCCGGTCGCCGCCTTCCTGCGCTCCTACCAGCTAGACGGCGGCTATCTGCCCGGTCCGCTGTTCGCGCTCTTCGCTCTGGCCGGCCTGATTGGGTCGGCGGCCCTGCTGCGCCGCCGGGCGGACCCCGCGATCCGTCAGCTCGCCCTCGCCTGCCTGCTGTTCTTCGTCTCGGCGCTGTCCGTGCTGCTGATTTCCGACCTGTTCGAGTTCTCCTGGCGGTACCAGCTGCCCGCGCTCGTCACCCTCGGGCCGGCCGGTGCGCTCGGGATCGGCGTCATCATCAGCTTGATCACGAGCAGGCGCCGTCCCGGCCGGCCGGCCCCAGGGGACGCGCCGGCCGCCCCGCCGGAGGACCCGCCCGCCGAAGCAGCGGGGAGCGCGAACCTCGCCGGGCTGACCGGCACTCCACGGGCGGCCTCGGCAGACTAGGAAGGCGGCCGGGCCAGTGTGCCGCGGGGCCGGCCCGGGTCGGCCGGGCCGCGCCCGCGGTGGTGCCTGCCGCTGGCGGTCAGGCCGGGCCGGGTCGCCCGGGCTCGTCATCGGCCGGGTCCATCATCCGCTCGGCCCGGCTGATCAGCAGGTCAGCCCGCTCCCGAACGCGCCCGAAACGCCGCATGACCCGCTCGACCCGGTCCTGAAGGTCGTCCTGGCCCCAGCCGCGCCCAGGACGATCCCGCCCGAGCCAGTCCCAGCCCGTGCCGCCCCGAGTCCAGGCCTCGCCGTCCGCGCCGTCGGCGAGCTCCTCGGCCAGCGCCTGCGCCTCCTCGGCCGCTTCTTCCGCCTCGTCGGCGGCCTCCTGCGCCTCGTCAGCCTGCTCCTGAGCCAGCTCGGCCGCGGCCTGGGCCTTGTCCGCGGCCTCCTGTGCCTGGTCAGCCCGCCGCCGCGCTCGCTCCTGCTCGTGCTCGTCGGCCCATTCCTCGGTCATGTCGGCGGCCTCCATCGCGAGATCGGCGGCCTCCTGCGCCATCATGGCCGCCTCTTCGGCCTGGTCCGCTCGCTCTTGCGCCCGTTCGGCGCGTTCTTGCGCCTGGCCGGCCGCGTCCTGGAGGTTCGCGGCCTGCTCCTGCGCCCTGAACTCGGCAACGGAGATGCCCGCTTCCTCGGCCATGCTGGCATACCAGGCATCACCGCGCGGCGCAGCAGCCTGGCCAGCACTGGGTGAGCCGGCCGCGACGTCGGCGACCGGCTCGTGCTCGGCCGCGCGCCTGGCGACGCTGTACGGCTCGCCGGTCTCGGCCATGCGGCGGCGGGCGGCAGTTTTCTGGGCCTTGTTCTGGGTCATCGTCAGCTCTTCCCGGCGAGTCCGCCCGCGTCCGCTCGCCAAGGTGAATGGCGTGACCAGAAGATGCACGCGAGTCGTGGACCCTTGTCCTCGTTGCCATCGTCGGCGCGGGCCGGTCGCTGGCTCGGAAGCGGGCAAGCTGTGCGTTGCCTCTGCACGACAGGGTATCCACCGGCATCAGGCGGGGCAAGGAATCGGGCGGAGTCCGAGCGCGCAGGCCGGCCAGCCAGACGGCCGCGGAGATGCCGGGCAGGGCCCGCCGCCGAGATCTGACCAGCCGCGTTCGTGACCAGCGCGGCACTCCGCCCCCGGGACGAGATTCGATATTCGAGTTTCTGTGCATGAGATGTTCGAATAACGAGGCATATAGCATTAACTATTGCGTAATGCGAACTGACGTGCGTAGCATCCGACCAAATGTCGAGACCAGGCCCTGGGGGAGACCCGTGAGCGACGCACTTGACGCGCGGACCGATGCCGCACCGGACGATGTCAGTGATGGCGAATACCTGCGACAGCTCGGCGTGGAACCGCGATTCAAGCGAGCGCTCGGATTCTTCACCGGCTCGCTGTTCGCCGTCGCATTCCAGGGTCCCACCACCGGCGCGCTGCTGATCACCGGGTCCACGCTGGCGCTCGGCGGCCCCACGTTCATCTGGGCCATTCCCGTCATCTTCGCGTTCCAGCTGCTGCTGGCGCTGGCCTGGGCCGAGCTGAGCTCCCACTACCCGCTGACCGGGGGCATCTACCAGTGGGCGCGCCAGCTCGCCGGTGACTTCACCGGCTGGATGACCGGCCTGTTCTACGTCATCGCGATCATCCTGGTGATGCCGGCCGTCGGCACGGTGATGAACGTCGTGCTGGCCGGCCTGTTCACCAGCCTTCCGGTCACGCTGACCAGCCAGGTGATCGTCTCGATCATCACCACCGTGGTCGCCGCCGTCGTGATCGCGACCAGCGTCCGGGCGGTGTCGATCATCAACAGCATCGGGGTCGTGCTCGAGCTGGGCGTCCTCCTCGTCGCCGCCGTCGGCCTGCTGTTCCACCAGCATCAGTCGATCTCGGTGCTCGGCAGCACCGGCGGCGTCCAGGGCCACAGCAGCTACTTCTTCCCGTTCCTCGTGGTGGTCGCCCTCGTGGTGACCCAGCTGGTCGGCTTCGAGACGGCCGGGGCGTTCGCCGAGGAGACGCACAAGGCCAGGATCAAGCCGAGTCAGGCGATCATCGCGGGCCTGGCCGGGACGGCACTCGTCCTGTTCGTCTTCGACTTCGCGCTGCTGCTCGCGATTCCCGGCGTCAGCAAGGCGATGGCCGACCCGAGCCTGATTCCCGACGTGCTCACCTCGGCGCTGGGCTCGACCTTCACCAAGGTGTTCCTGGCAGGCGCGCTGATCTCGGTATTCAGCACGGCGATCGCGACGCTGGCCACGATCGTCCGGATGATCTACGGCATGGCACGCAACGGGCAGCTGCCGGGATCGGCATTCCTCACCAGGCTGTCGGCGAAGACCACGGAGCCGCTTGGCACGATCCTGGTGGCCGCGGTCCTGTCGATCGTGCCGCTGATCTTCATCAAGCGGATCCCGGTCATCGTCGCCGCGATCACCGCGCTGATCATCATCCCGTACATCGCCGTGCTCGGCTCCCTCCTGATGCGCCGGCTGCGCGGCTGGCCGCATGCGCCGTCGCAGTTCAAGCTCGGCAAGTGGGGCATGCCGGTCACGGTGGTCGCGCTGATCTGGACCGTGTTCATCCTGCTCGACGCCGCCTGGCCGCGCGAGGTCACCAACCCGCACCTCGGCCCGCTGCCGGTGATCGAGGACCTTGCCATCGGCACCGCGATCGTCGGCCTGTTCTGGTGGTTCTTCCGGCTGCGTAACCAGCCCGACCCGGCCGGAGCGGCCGTTGTCGAGCAGGACGCGGTGCGATGACGCAGACTGAACCTGCCCGTGGCACGTGCCACGGCCGGGCAAGCTAGGAGATCTGCGCGATGAACTTCGACGACGCCCTGGCCTGCATAGACGGCGTCGACGGCGCGGGATTCGAGCTGGGCGAGCGCACGCCCGTGTGGCCCGACTTCCCGATGCCCGAGTACCGGGGCCGGTACGCGCGCCTGGCGGCCCTGATGGACGCCCACGGCCTCGACGCGCTGGTGCTCACCCAGGAGGAGGCCGTCCGCTACCTGGCCGGCTACAACTCCGTGATCTGGGCGGTCGGACGGTGGCTGCCGACGGTCCTGATAGCGGCGCGAGATCCGCGCCGGGCCGTGCTGATCGCGTCGCAGTTCGACGCGGGATGCGCGGCCGGCACCTCGTGGGTCGCCGAGGTCGACACCTATCACGGCGCCGAGGAGCTGCCGGCCAAGGTGACCGTGCACCTGGCCGCGATCGGCGCCGCGCCAGGGCGGGTGGGGTTCGAGCTGAGCCCGGGCAGCATCATGGCGCTGCCGCAGCAGCTCATCGCCGCGATCATGGGTTCGCTGCCCGCGCCGCCGCGAGATGCCAGCCGGATCATCTCGGCACTGCGGATGGTGAAGAGCCCGCCGGAGATCGAGCGGGTCAGGCGCTCGGTCGGCGCCGCGGTCGCCGGGTACCGGGCCGGGCTGGAGGCCGCGAAGGCCGGGATGACCGAGAAGGAGCTCGTCGCGATCATCAGCTCGACCATGTACCGCAGCGGCGCCACCGCTGGCACCAAGCCGCTGTTCGTGAACTGCGTGTCCGGCCGGGTGCGCTACCCGCTGGTCGACTCGCCGGCCTCGGACAACGTGATCGGCGAGGGCGACATCGTCTTCGTGGACGGCGGCGGCGCCAGCGACGGCTACGTGTCCGACATCCTGCGGCTGATCGGAGTCGGCCGCCTGCGTCCGGAGGACCGGCGCTACGCCGAGGTCGCCGCGGACGCGACCAGGGCGATGATCGACGCCGTGCGGCCGGGCGTCCGGGTGTCCGAGCTGATCACCGCCGCCGCGGATCATGTGGCCGCCGCCGGGCTGACCGAGCAGGTCGGCGAGATCGCCGGGCACGGCATCGGGCTGGAGCTGTGGGAACGCCCGCTGATCAGGGTGCACGACGATCCCGATGACGATGTCGCCGTCCGGCCCGGCATGGTGCTGTGCCTGGAGCCGATCCTGGCCCCGGCTCACCCAGCGGGCGGCCTGGCCGGCGTCTTCGTCTTCGAGCAGCAGGTCCTGGTCACCGCGGACGGATGCGAGGTGCTGTCCGGCGAGCTGCCCGCCACGCTGTGGCACGCGGCCGGCTAGGGGACGCGGCAGGGAGGGGAGGGTGGGGCTAGAAATGCTGCGCGTTCTGTATGTCAGCCCGATGCCCTACGGGGCGAACGCGGCAGTCGACGCCATCAGTCACGGCATCGATCACCGGCTGGCCGGGTCAGGCGCCGAGCTGCGGGTCGCTTACGCCGACTTCGCCGACCCTGGCTGGCGGGATCTGGCTGACCGCGCCGTCCGGGCCGGCCCGGACGCCGGATTCGACGCGATCGTGATCTGGGTGATCGACCCCGCGACACCAGGCGACGCGGTCCGGTACGCCCGCGCAGGCGGCGTGCCGGTGGTCAGCCTCGAGCGCCCGAGGTTCGCCGTCGACGCCTCGGTCGTCTACCCGAACTTCAATCACGGCGTCTACATGGCCGAGTACCTGGCGACGCTGGTGCCGCCCGGCGCCAGGGTCGCCGTGGTCGGCGGGCCGGACGTCGTCGACGACATCGAGCTGATGCTCGGCATCATGCACGGCATCGAGATCTCAGGGATGACCCGGGTCAACGATCCCGAGGACCCCCGGTACAAGAACACCACCGATGTCGCCTCCGGCGGCCGGGAGAAGACGGCCAACCTGCTCGCCGACTTCGCCAGCCTGGACGCGCTGATCCCGTTCAACGACGAGACCCTGCTCGGCGCGGTCGAGGCGCTCCGCGCGGCCGGCCGCCTCGGCGAGGTCAAGATGGTATCCCGCAACGGGACGCCGGCCGCGGTCGAGCTGGTCCGGGCCGGCCTGCACCACGGGACCTGGGACATCGACCCGCTCGGAATCGGCCAGACCATCGCGGGACTGGCCGTCAGGGCCGCGAGCGGCGAGGCGCTCGACGGCCTCTGCCTGTCCAGCCCGATCGGCCGCATGATCACCCGGGAGCGCGCCGCCGCCTGGGTCCCCTGGCAAGAACGAATCCCCTATAACAGCCTAGAGACGTTCAAACCCTAACCATCCCTCCGCCGCAGCTACCACGTACCGCTGTCCCTCCTGCCACAACTGCCACTTAGCACGGATTTGAGTGATGTTAACACCCGTTTTATACTGTTATCTGGCCACGAAATCCATGCTATGTGCCTTCACTCGCAGGAGGATCGCGGTTTTCGGCGTGGTATCGCCTCGCGGGCGCTCGCTCAACTGGGGTATTTTGCCTGGTATGCCCGTTCCGCGGCCTCGAAGCACTCGATCGGGGCGCGCAGGATGCCGGCGCCGACCTGGCCGCCGTCCTTGCCGGCCAGCCCGCCGTCGATCACCGGGGTGATCTGAGTCCGGTTTACCCGGAAGATGTCGATGCCGACCGGGGAGCCGCGGAAGCCGAAGTACGGGATCAGGAAGTCCGGGTGCTCGGCCACCGTGATGTCGTACATCAGCGAGTTCATCCGCACCATCTCCGCCGCCGAGCCGCCCTGGTAGGCCTGCAGCCCGAAGGCCGCGGCCTGAGCGAAGCCGCCGAGGCCGACCGTCTCGGTGATGTGGCTCTCGCCGCCGATCCACTCCACGTCCTGCGCGGTAAAGCCGTCGAAGAGCTTGCAGGACACCTCGGGCAGCGGGCCGCGGAACCACTCATCACCGAGCCCGCTGACCCGGATCGCGAAGTTGCGGCAGCTGATCGTCATCGCAGTCACCACGCTGGACGCGGGAACGTCCCTGGCCGCGTCCGCCATCGCCTTGGCGGCGGCCATCGACAGCCGGAGGAACGAGTAGTCGCTGCCGAAGAAGAACCGCAGCGCGCCGAGCGCCCGCTCGCTCGACACGCCGACGGCATAGTCAAGGAACTGCGGCGTCAGCTCCCTGACGAACAGAGTGGTCGCGGCCGTGTTCCTGCTGTGCAGCTCGTCGCCCATCCGCAGCGCCCGGCCGATCAGCGGCTTCAGCGGAACGCCGCCCGAGGCCCGGACCACGGCCCCGAGCACGGGCGCGAGCTCGTCGCGCAGGTAGTCAAGACCGCGGCGCACGTCGTCGTTATACGAGCCGTAGTTCAGCCGGTGCCGTGACTCGCCCTCGTAGAAGTTGCAGTAAGCGCGGGCGCCGCCGGCGCCGTTCTCGACCACGAACACCGGCATCGATGCCGTGTAGATCCCGGCTACCGACCCCACGCAGCCGTGGTCGTGCGTGGCGGCCAGGACGATCCTGCCGTCCCGCAGCCTGGCGTCGGCGTCATCGGCATCGCTGGCGAGCCCTTCGTACAGCGCGCCGTAGATCACGGCATTGCGCTGGCCGCCGTAGTACTCCGGCCACGGCATCGGCGGCCCGGACGTCAGGACCGTGTTCGGAGTCATGCCAGGGACCGCGTCCCCCGCGGTCTGCACGTCGATCAGGACCGGCTCCGCGCCGGTCATCCGCCTGACCGCGGCATCGTTGGCCGCGGCACGGCTCTCGGCCGCGGCACAGCTCTCGGCCACGGCCCGGCTCGCGGCCACGGCCCGGCTCGCGGCCACGACTTGCCCGCCGCGACCTGGCTGCTCAACCACCTCGCTCACGCCCGCGTCCTCCCGTCGTCCCTGTCCCAGGCCGTCGCCCGCGCGGCGGCTCACCACAGCCGCAGGTACCTGGCCTGCTCCCACTCGCCGACGACCGTGTTGTACTCCTGCCACTCCGCCCGCTTGAGCTCGGCGTAGGACGCGTGCAGCTCGGAGCCGAGCACCTTCTGCGCGAAGTCGCTCTGCTCGAACGCGGCGATCGCCTCACCGAGCGTCCACGGCAGCCGCCGCACGCCCATCGCCGCCAGCTCGGGCTCGCTGACCTTGTAGGTGTCGATGTTGACCGGCTCGGGCGCGGCAAGCTCGCGGCGGACGCCGTCCAGCCCGGCGGCCAGGACCAGCGCGGCGGCCAGGTAGAAGTTGACCGCGCTGTCCGCCGTCCGGACCTCCAGGCACCGGCGGTTCATCGGCAGCCGGCACATCAGCGTGCGGTTGTTGTAGCCCCACGCCTGGAATACCGGGGCCCAGGAGATCTCCTGCATCAGCCCGCGCGGCATCAGCCGCTTGTAGGAGTTCACCGTCGGGCTGAGCACGGCCATCAGCGCGTCGGCGTGCGCGAGCACCCCGGCCGTGAACTGGTAGCCGACGACGCCATAGGCCTGGTCGTGCGGGATCTCGGACATGCTGCCGCCCGCCGCCGGCGCCGTGCCCTCGAACACGTTCCGGCCGGTCGCGATCTCCGCCAGGCTGACGTTCAGGTGCGCGCCCGAGCCGAACGAGGACTGGAACGGCTTGGGCATGAACGAGGCGAAGCAGCCGAGCGTGCGCGCGACGTGCTTGGCCATCAGCCGGAAGATCAGCATCCGGTCGGCCATCTGGAGCGCGTTGGTGTACCCGAAATCGAACTCGTACTGCCCGTCCCCGCCCTCGTGATCGAAGGAGTACACGTCCCAGCCGAGCTCGTTGATGTAGCCGACCATGGGCTCGAGGAACCGGTCGGCCAGGATCGTGGTCTCCAGGTCGTAGCCGCGAGTCGGCGGGTTCGCCAGGTCCTCGGGAATCCAGGGGACCGCGCCCTGCGGCGTGTCGCGCAGCACGTAGAGCTCCGGCTCGACCCCCATGTTCATCTGGTAGCCCAGCGCGGCCGCCTCGGTCATCTGGTTCTGCAGGATCCGGCGGAAGTCGTGACTGTACGGCTCGGAGTGCAGGTACAGGTTGGCCGGCGCGACCGCGTAGCGCGGGTCCCAGGGCAGGACCGTCACCTCGGCCAGATCGGGGATGCCCACGCACTCGTCCTCGTTCGGCCCGAGGTCGCCCATCCCCTCCAGCGCGCCCACCGTGTACAGCTCCGACCCGGCAGCGGCGTCGGCGAGGTGCGCGATCGGCACGCACTTGGACTTCGGCACGCCGTTGATGTCGGTGTACGCCCCGAAGAAGTACTTCACGCCCTTGGCCTGCAGCTCCTGCCTGAGCCGGTCGATGCCGCCGGAATCGATACGCCGCTGACCGGCACCGTGCTGATCGATATTCGTCACTCGCGCTCCTCGCTGCGCCGACCGCCTGACATTCCCGCCTCGCCGGCGCCTGCCCCCGCCCGCCGGCGCCTGCCCCGCCCAGCCACGCCTGCCCCGCCCAGCCACGCCTGCCCGCCCGACCGTCTCGCCCCGCCACCTTCTGCCCCGCCCGTCTCGCCCATCCCTTAGCCGCTGACCGCCTGATAGCCGAGCAGCTTGCCGTCACCCACGGTGAGCAGCACGCCGCGCAGCACACCCTCGCCGTACTCCGACCCCACGTTGATCGCCGTCGTCCGGCCGATCCTGACCGAGCCGCCCGATTCGTGAATGTGGCCATGCAGGCCGACCAGCGGCTGAACCTGCTCGATCGCCTCGCGGACGGCCACCGATCCGACCGGCGCCGTCATCACCGCGCCGGCCGCCGTCTTGACCTTGAGGTCCTGGCCGAGCAGGGGAGCGGTGTCCAGCCTGGAGTTGTACGGCGGCACGTGAATGTTGAAGATCGCGGTCGCCGGGTGCTCGAGCCGGTCCGTCATCGCCCTCAGATGATCGCGGATCTGGTCCTCGGAGTACTCCCGGTGCGTGTCCCAGGGAGTCACGTTCGTGTAGCCGGTGCTCAGCATCTCCATGCCAGGGGCAACTTCGACAATCTTTCCTTCAACGAATCGCACCCGGCCATCGCCGTGGGCTAGCAGCACCTCGTCCACCGCCAGCGGATCGTCGTTGCCCGGCGCGTTGTAGATGACGACCGGGCTGTCCGCCAGCCTGGTCTTGGCGTACTCGATCCACCGCTGCACCGTCCGGCGCATCACCCGGTCGAACAGCACCTCGACGTCGTCAGGATGGTCGACGTAGTGCTGATACTCATCCGGCTCCATCCGCTCGGTGTACAGGCCGCTGTTCCACGCCCGCCGCTCGAAGTCATCGACGGTGGAGTCGTCGATCTTCTCCTCGTGGCCGTGGAACTGAGCGCGGTACCGCCCGCTACCTGTGCTGACCACCGGAACGACGATCTTCGCGCTGATGTCGCCCCCGAGCAGCAGGACATCAGCGGAGTAGAACTTCGCCGCCGCCACGAACTTCTTGAAGCAGATCTCAGATCCGTGCAGGTCCGAGGCGAAGAAGATGGTGCGCTCGGTCTCGCTGCGCGGCGCGGGCCGCCTCGGTTTCAGCCAGCCCATCAGTAGGTGGCCTCCTTGTCGTCCACGTCCTGCCACCACTGCTTGCGCTCGCCGATCCGGTCCCTGATCCGCCAGGTCCGGCTCTTCGGCTCGGCCGCGATCGCGGCGAGCAGCCTGGCTGCGCCGTCCTGCACGCGGGCGTTGGCCTGCGCGCTGATGTCGATGACGCCCTTGTCGACGACCACATCGCGGATCCGCTCCAGGTTCTGAGTCGCGGTGTGGTGGAAGCCCCAGTCCCTGGCGAAGAGCCTGGCGATGTGGCCGCCGTCGATCGCCTCGGCGTCCCCGTCGGCGTCATCGACCTGATGGGTAGCCAGCACGACCGCGATGTCCATCATGTCGGTCATCGTCAGCTCGACGATCTGGAGCTTGGCCAGCAGCAGTTCCTCCACGGGCAGCGTCACCGGATGCCGGTGCAGTCGCTCTCTGACCTCGATCGTGTGGCAGAAGTCGAGCCGCTCGACGAACACGTCGATCTCGGTTCCCTGCTCCGCGTGCCTGAAGCTGTACCTCGTCCCCTCCATCGCGATCAGCAGGTCCCGGTCGATCAGGTACCCGCGCCCTTCCAGGTACCTGCGCATGCCCTTGCGGTGCTCCTGCGGCACCACGAAGTCGATGTCCTTGGCCGGCCGGTTCAGCAGGTCCATGAACTCACCCGGCCGGCCGCAGTGCAGCCTGATCCCGGCCGAGCCGACCACCCGCAGGGTCACCCCGGCCTGGCCGGCCTCGGTGACAATCCTGACCGCCTCGGCCTGCAGCTTCGCCCACGGGTCCGCCATCACTCGATCGGGATCTGCTGGAAGGCGAGGCTGATGTTGATTCCCTGGCGCCTGCGGTATGCCTTCACCCACAGGTACCAGGCGGTTCCCACGACGACCGCGCCGATCGTGATCCAGAACTCCACGGGCATCTTCGACGGCTTGAACAGCGGCCCGGCCGCGATCGGGTCCCGCCACAGCAGCCAGAACATCACCGCGAAGAACACCGTCGAGATCAGGCCGGCGGCCGGCATGACCGGCACGCCGCCGAGGCGGAAGTTCTTGGCCGGCGAGGACTCGTACAGCTGCCTGCGGCGCGAGGGGAAGATCACCGCGGCCACCATCACGGCGCCCCAGATCACGAGCAGCACCTCGATAAAGGTGAGGAAAGCGACGGCCTTGAAGGCGATCAGCCACATGAAGACGATCGCGCCGGCGGTGGACACCCCGATCGCGACGACCGGCGTGTGCAGGGTCTCGCTGACGAAGCCGAGCTTGTCCGGCGCCACCCGGTCGAAGGACCAGGCGATCATGCTGCGCGTCGTATAGGCCATCTCGGCGGGAATCCAGAACCAGATCCAGGCCGCGAAGGTGGCCAGGACGATGCCGGAGAGAAACACGTTGTGCCCGAGAATCCCGGCCAGCACCGCGAACCACGGCGCCGTGGACGTGGTGGCCGACACGCCGCTGAGCGCGTTGAACGCGACCGCGCCCTGGAAGTTATAGCCGAAGTCCCTGTTCGACAGCAGCGCGAACAGCGCGATCACGATCCCGGTGGCCACGACCGCGCCGACCATGCCGAGCAGCTGGGATCTGCGGACCTTCTTCACCTCGCCGCCGATTCCCACCGACTGGACGGCGCCGAGCAGCGGCAGCAGCGGCCAGATGATGAACTTCCAGCTCTCGGCGAAGCTGCTGCCGGCCGCGACGTAGCCGTGCTTGCGGGCCGCGGCGATCACCTGGTTGTAGCGCAGCCCGGTCAGGCTGGTGAGGCTGGAACTGAAGCCGCTCCGGCTGCCGGTGAGCATCACGACCGCTATCACCGCCAGGCCGAGCACCGCGATCACGAACAGCACCCGCTGGAACGTGAAGTAGCGCCGCGTGCCTGACGCGAGTAGCACTCCGGCGAGGACGATGATCAGCGCTCCGATCCAGAAGACGCCCTGCGGCCTGGCGACGCTCTGGCCCCAGCTGGTCAGCGTGGCGCTCCTGGCCACGGTGCCTACCGCGCCGAAGAATGACGACAGGCCGACCTGCACGATCAGCCCGGCCGCCAGCGCCGCGTAGTAGAGCAGGATGATCGTCTCGATCAGCGACATCACGAACGCCACACCGGGGTTGATGGTCCTGGAAAGGAAGACGTACACGCCGCCGGACCGGGGGAAGACCACCGACCAGCAGTAGAAGGCCGACGCCACGAAGATCATCCCGGCCGCCGCGAGCAGCGTGGAGACCCAGGGCTGCGCCCCGGGGTACAGGCTCGGGCCGTAGTACTGGTTGTAGGCGATCGCGATGCCGACGGAGACCAGGCCGACGTTGAAGATGAACACGTCCAGCGTGCTGCCGACCCGGACCAGGCCGGATGCCTTCCGGGAGAAGACCTCCGTGCCCGCTGACGCGCCGGCTGCCGCCACGGTCTCGGCCATCGCATCCTCCTGCAGCTAGCTGATCAGGGGCGTTGCGATGGAAACTAGATTCGCTCGAATCGGATGTCAATGCATCCGAGCCTCCATAGGTCGAATAGTGGACTAAGTTGAGTTCTAGCGTTCGATATTCGAAGGATGTATCCGATATCCGAGGAGCCAGGGAGCGCCATGACCGTTCCGCCGCGAGCGAGCAAGCCGCGCCAGCCGCCGGCCGCGGCACGGGCGACTGAGACAGCACAGATGCCCGCGGACGCCCGGGCCGCCGGAAAGGCACGGAAACCCGCGGACGCCCGGGCCGCCGGGGAAGCACGGAAACCCGCGGACGCCCGTGCGGCCGGGGAAGCGCCGCAGCCGGCGGACGCCCGGGCCGCCGGGGAGGCACGGAAACCCGCGGACGCCCGTGCGGCCGGGGAAGCGCCGCCGGCCGGCCGGCGCGGGCAGGCAGCGCGGCCCGCGGGCGCCGACCAGATACTGGACGAGATCGACCGCCGGGTGATCAAGATCCTTCAGGTCGACGGCCGCACGCCGAACACCGAGATCGCCAGGCAGCTGCGGGTCTCTGAGACGACGATCCGCAAGCGGATCGCCCAGCTCGTCTCGCACGACCTGATCAATATCGTCGCCGTGCCGACGCCCAAGGCGGTCGGCATGAACCTCTCAGCGATCATCGGGATCTCGGTCACGCTGCCCAGGCTGCGAGAGATCAGCGAGGAGCTCAAGCGACATCAGGAGGTGCGGTATGTCGGCGTCTCGACCGGCCGGTACGACATCATCGTCGAGGCGTTCTTCTTCGACCAGCAGCACTTCCTCGAGTTCATCTCGAGCAAGCTCAGCCGGATGGACGGCATCACGGGTCTCGAGACGTCGATGATCCTCGAGGTGGTCAAGTTCTCCTACGAGTGGGAGATCGGCTAGCGGCCCGGCGCGGCCTCGCTCAGGCCGGACCGGCCTAGCGCGAAGGGTCCCGCTGATCCGGGCCTGCGCGGGTAAGCTCTGGGCCGGAGGCGTGAGGGTGCCTGGTGGCCCCCACGGTCTTCAAAACCGATGGACGGCGCACAGCGTCGTCGGCGGGTTCGATTCCCGTCCGCCTCCGCTGCCAGGTGCTGAGGTAGGCCTGGTCAATACGCGGTTTGATAGCGAAAAATCATGATGGATTGTGGAATCCACTCGGCCGGGTGATCGACACCGCCGTCGCCATCACCGGGCCACCTGCCGGCTGAGCCACCCCGGAGACCACGCACCAGGGACCACGCACCAGGGACCACGGCCCGGAGACCACGGCCCGGAGACCACGCACCAGGGACCACGCACCAGGGACCACGCACCGAACACCCACGGCTCGGGGACCATGGCCAAGGGAACCACGCCTGCGGCGGCCCTGAACGGTACGGGTGCCGCGAACGTTTCTGTTCTTGTATGATCCGGCAAGCCAGGACTCGGCGGGGAATGCCAGGACCGCTCCCGCCGACGTATGATCCGGCTAGATGCAGCCTGGACCACAGCGGGCGTCACAGGCCAGGTACGAAGGAGCGATCCGAATGGGCATTCTCAACGAGGCACGCCGCGAGTTCATCGCAGCGCCAGACAGCTCGAAGACCCAGATCGTCTTCAAGTGGCCCGATCACAACATCCGCAAGTTCGCCAGGGCGATCGTCGAGCCCGATGCCGTCGCCGTCTTCATCAACCAGGGCCAGGTCGCCGGTGTCCTCGGCCCCGGACAGCACACCCTGGACGCGTCCGAAATCCCGTTCCTGGGGATGTTCGTGGACTGGGCGAGCAACAGCAACGCGTTCAAGGCCGAGATCTACTTCGTCGGCGCGCGGGAGTTCCCGAACCTCAGGTTCGGCGGCCGGCTGGACGAGGTGCAGGATCCCAACACCGGCCTGATTGTCACCCTCCGCACCTTCGGCGAGTACTCACTGCGGGTGGTCGACCCCACCAAGGTGATCCTCAACCTGGTCGGGACGGTCGACGTGACCAGCAACGACGCCGTCACGTCCTGGGTCACCCAGCAGCTGCTCAAGGCCACCCGCCACACGGTCACCACTCAGCTCATGTCGGGCGCGTGGCCGATCCTCGGCCTGTCCATGCACACCCCGGACATCGAGGTGGCGGCCATGTCGGGCGCCAACAACGACCTGGCCGACTACGGGATATCGATCACCCGCCTCGGCAACGTGGACATCAACCTCGAAGACGAGGACAACGCCAGGCTGAAGAAGCTCGCGGGCGACACCGCGTACAGCCGGCTGGCCGGCGGCTTCCTCCAGGCGGCCCAGGCCGAGGCGCTCCAGGGCGCGGGTCAGGGCCTGGCCCAGGGCGGCGGGGGCGCCGCCGCCACTCCGATCTTCTTCGGCGCCGGGATGGGCATCGCGAACCAGATGATGCAGCCGCCGGCCCAGGCCGCGCCGCCGCCGCCGCCCGCACCCGGATTCGCTGGCGGAGGCCAGGGATTCGCCCCGCCGGCCCCGCCGGCCCAGGCCCCGCCGGCACCAGCGGCGGCTGTCGCCCAGCCGGCACCAGCGCCCGCCGGCACGATCGCGTGCGGCAACTGCCAGAGTCAGGTGCAGGCAGGGGCGAAGTTCTGCGCCGAGTGCGGCACGCCCATGGCCAAGCACTGCACCAACTGCAGCGCCAGCCTCAGCCCCGGGGCCAAGTTCTGCGCCGAGTGCGGCACCCCGTCGAGCCCGCCGGCGGCATAACCACGTGCGGCGGCCCTGACCTGGGCTACCATCTCATCCACATATTCCGCTGTTGCCTAGAAGGCCCCCTGATGAGAAAGGCCTGCCCGGATGGATCGGATCGAGTGCCAGTGGTGCAAGGCTCAGAATGAGCCGGCACGCACGAGCTGTACGACCTGCGGTGCGCCGCTCGACAAGAAGAATCTCGTATCCGACTCCGGCTGGAGTGAGGCGCCGCGCCTGCGGGACATGACGGAGTTCCGCTTCTCCAACTCCACCTGCCAGATCGAGGGCGAGATCGTCCCGGTGGCCGAGATCGCGCTCGCGCAGGGCGACTCGGTCTTCTTCGAGCACCACGTGCTGCTGTGGAAGGAACCGGGCGTCCCGATGTCGGCCATGAACACCGGCGGCGGCATGAAGCGGACGATCGGCGGCATGCCGCACGTGATCAGCATCGCGCACGGGCCAGGCCGGATCGCCTTCTCGCGGGACGCCACCGGCGAGGTCGTGGTCCTGCCGCTGCATCCGTCCATGGAGCTCGACGTGCGCGAGCACGCCTTCCTGGCCGGCACGCACTCGCTGAACTACTCCTTCATCCGGATCAAGGGACTGGCCAACGTGCTGCACGGTGGCAGCGGCATGTACATGGACCGGTTCGTCACGCACAACGAGCCCGGCCTGCTTCTCCTGCACGGCTACGGCAATGTCTTCCAGAAGACGCTCCAGCCAGGCGAGAAGATCCTGGTCGAGCCCGGCGGGTTCCTCTACAAGGACTCGACGGTGACCATGAACACGGTGCAGCAGAACGTGAAGACCGGACTGATGCGGCACGGCATGTACCTGGCCGAGATGAATGGCCCCGGCCGGGTCGGCATCCAGTCGATGTACGTCCACCACGGCAGCGAGTAGGGGACCGATATGTCGATGCCGCCCGGAGCGGGCAGCTACACCTGCCCGTACTGCCGGATCCCGAGCGACGGAGGCGGCGGGACCTGCCCGCGGTGCGGCGCGCCGGTCGACATCCGGCTGCGCGCGACCAAGTCAGGATGGGCCGAGCAGCCGCCGATCCGCGACATGGCCCGCATCCACTTCAACCGGTCCACCTGCCAGATCAGCGGCGCGTACGTCCCCGTCGCCGAGATGAACCTGCATCCGGAGGACTGGGTCTATTTCTCCCACCACGTGCTGCTGCACACCGATCCCAACACCAGGCTCGAGGCGTTGCAGATGGGCGGCGGCTGGAACCGGGTGCTGGCCGGCATGCCGATGGTCATGATGAAGGCGCAGGGTCCCGGCCACATCGCCTTCAGCGCCGACCACCCGGGCGAGACCCTCGCCATACCGCTGCAGCACAACCAGGCCGTTGACGTGGTGGAGCACCGGTTCCTGGTAGCGACCGGGAACGTGACCTACCGGTGGGAGCGCTCCGGGATCTGGTTCACCACGCAGAACGGGGACGAGCAGGAGTGGCATTACCCGCTCGGCCAGATGATGGACCGCTTCACCGCGCAGGGCGGCCCTGGCCTGCTTCTGCTGCACGGTCCCGGCAACACGTTCATCAGGGACCTCGCGCAGGGCGAGCGCATCCTGGTGCAGCCGTCCGGGCTGATCTGGAAAGACCCGACCGTCAGGATGCACCTGCACATCGAGTACCCGAGGGGCCAGTACTGGTTCAGCTCCGCTCGCTGGCAGGCCAAGTCGCTGTGGCTGACCCTGACCGGCCCCGGCCGGGTCGCCGTGCAGTCGGTGTTCGAGCGGCCAGAGATGGTGGGATCCATCGTCCAGAGTTCCGGCGCGACGACGCAGTACTGGTAACCGGGACCCCCCCGCTGGGCAGGGCACGGGCCGACGGATGAGCGCCACGAGCTCATCGGTCGGCCCGTGGGCTGCCGGTGCCGTGCGGTCAGGAGGGGGACAGCGGGTGGGCGCGCGCGCCCTCGGGCAGCCGGGCCGAGCGCGACCGCTGCGAGAGCAGTTCGTGATGCTGGTCGTCACCGGCCCTCATCCCGCTGATCAGGGGGGAGTGGGCGAGCGAGAACGCCCCGGCGAACGCGACGAGCAGCGACAGCGCCTCGAGCGGGCCCGCCGCGCCGCCGGTCTGAAGGTTGTCGCCGAACAGGCCCACGCCGATCAGGATGCTGGCCAGCGGGTCGAGCAGCACCAGGGTCGACTGGGACGCGACGATCGGGCCCGCGTGAATGGCGTTCTGGGTCAGGAACACTCCGAGCATCCCGAACAGGACCAGGGCGTAGGTCTGCCAGTGGCGGTACAGCATGACCCAGTCCGACGCGGCGAAGTCGGAGACCACCTTGGTGCATGCGGCCGTGAAGGCGAAGCTGATCGCGGCCGCGGCGCCGAACATGGTAGCCCGCCACCAGCGCGGACCGCGCCGCGCGAACAGCACCAGGGTGATCATCGCGCCCGCGCACGCGCCGCCGGTCACGGCCCACGCCCACAGCGGCGGTGCGAGCGTGCCGTACTCGGGATGGGCGAAGTACAGGAAGCCGGACAGGCCGCCGGTGACGGCCAGCGCGCCGAGCCATTCGCGCCGCCCCATCGTGAAGCCGAACCAGGCGGCCAGGACGATGGCGAGGAACACGAGCTCGGTGGTCAGGATCGGCTGAACCAGGGAGAGCTGGCCGAAGTGCAGCGCTACTGCCTGGAGCGCGAAGGAGACGAGCATCAGCGCGAACCCGAGCAGCCAGATCCCCCGGCGCACCGCATAGGCGAGCAGGCTGAGCCGCAGCGTGGTGTCGGCCGGCGCGTTCTCGACGCCCAGACGCTGGAACACGCTGGTCAGCGCGTTGGCCAGCGAGGCTCCCAGGGCGAGGACAAAGACCACCAGTTCCGTCCCAATAAAGATGCTTGTACCACACTGAATCATTGAGCCTAGTGCACATCAAGGACGCGGCCGAGGACCGGCGCGGCTGATGACGATTCGGTCAGCCCGGCCGGTGTGTCCGGGCCGCGGCCGGCCGGGACGCGACGGCGTGCGCGAGCACAGGGACAGAAGTTCACAGCGGGCGCCGCGGGGCGCCGCGTTGCGACGCGACGTCACGAGGCGCCGCGTCCTGGCATCGAGTCAACGGGGCAATGGCGTCCTGTGCCTACGCGGGATGTAGCCATCCGTTACGCATGCTCGTCCGAAGGCGGGCAGGTTCGGCATCAGCCGAGCCAGGCGGCTGCGCCGAGCCAGGCGGCTGCGCCGAGCCGGCGCCCGGCATTATGGTCGCTGCTAGATAGAGCACGCCCGGCGCGCTGACTGCCGGGTCGCGGTTAACCCGAAGGAGCCTGGCGTGATTGGTCGTGCTTACCCCCACACCGGCCGGGTCCCTGCTCAGGTGCTACTCGGCGCGCTCACGATCGCCCTGCTGACCGCCGGCTGCGCCGCGGCGAGCGCCGCGCCTGCTGGTCCCGGCCGCGCGCGGCATGCCGCGCCGCACCGGCTGAGCTCGAAGCCACTGGCCGGCAAGATCATCGGGATCGACCCCGGCCACAACGGCCGCAATTACACCGACCCGGCGTTCCTGGCGCATCAGATCTGGAACGGCCGGGAGTGGGAGGACTGCGACACGACGGGCACCGAGACCGCCGGACACTACACCGAGTCCAGATTCAACTTCAACGTGGCCACGTATCTCGCCGCCGACCTGCGCAAGGACGGCGCGCGCGTGGTGTTCACCCGCACGAACAACCACGGCATCGGGCCGTGCGTGAACCGGCGGGCCCGGATACTCAACCGGGCGCACGCCAACGTGTCCATCGACATTCACGCGGACTACGGCCCGGCCAGCGGCCGCGGGTTCACCGTGCTCGAGCCGGTGGCCGACGGCCCGAACAACAAAGTGATCAGGTCATCGACCCGGTTTGGCTACTTCGTGCATGCCGCGTTCCTGGCCGATACCCGGATTCCGGTCAGCAACTACTACGGCCGTAACGGATATATCTTCCGTAACGATCTTGCCGGGCTCAATCTCACCACGATGCCGAAGGTCCTGATCGAGAGCGGCAACATGAACAACGCGATCGACGCCAGGATGCTAGTGCGCGCACGGGTGCAGCGGAGCATCGCCAGGGCGCTCGCGGCGGCGATCGTCAGATTCCTGACCGGGCACTGGCCCGCGTAGCCGACGGGCCGCGCAGCCGAGAGCCGCGATCAGGTCTATCCGAAGAAGGTACGGGCGACGCCGACGATCCGGTCCTGATCGTCGACCGCCAGCAGATGCTGCCACCGGTCGAATGTCGTGCACGGATGGGATATGCCGAACAGGACCGTGTCGGCCACGGCCAGCTCGGCGGCCAGGCTGCCGCCCGACCGGCGGCGGAGGCATGAGTGCTGGTCGTACATCCGGTCAACGTAGAGATCATCGGCCCGCCGCGGCATCCCGTCCTGGCGCAGGCTGCCGATCACGACCGGCAGGCCGACGTCGCTGCCCAGGTCGCGCTTGCCGGCCGCGACAACGGCCAGGTCCTCCTGCGGTACCGAGACGACCCTGGCCCGGATCTCGAGCGCCGGCCGGAACTCGTCTTCCGTGCCGGCCAGCGGAGACAGCTCATCCAGGTACCCGTGGTCGTGGCTGATGTAGCCGCCGCTGCGCAGCACGACGAGCGGATCGTGGCCGCCGGCCAGCGGGCCGCTGAGGCTGGCGGCGACCCGGTCGAAGTAGATGCTGCCCGCGGCGCTCAGGATGAGCGGCTCGGGCGCGGTGTCCACCAGGCCAGCACCGATCAGCGCGTCGCCAAGCTCGCGTATTCGGTCGCAGAACGCGTCGATCAAGGCCAGGTCCGGATCCGTCCGGCCGGCGGCGAGCACGCCCTCGAAGCCTCCGGCGCCGCGTACCCGCAGCAGCGGTGACCTGGCGGCCCGGCCGGCCACGGCGACCGCCTCGGCGACGCCGCGGCATCCGGCTCGGCCGTCCGTCCCGCCCATCTCGACCAGGATGTCAAGCGCCCGCCGCGCCCGGTGGCGGCTCAGGCCCTCGGCGAGCAGGTCCGCGGCGGCCGTGCTGTCGGCGTAGCAGAGCAGGCGCGCGCCGTCCGGCTCGCGCAGCTGCTCGGCGAGCCACGCGATGTCGGCCGGATCGACCACCTCGTTCGCGATCAGGACCCGCGGCGCGCCAAGCTCAACGCAGACCTGGGCCTGGGTGCAATTGGCCACGGTCAGCGCCCAGGCGCCGGCGGCAAGCTGGCGGGCCATGATCCACGGGGACATGGTGGTCTTGACGTGCGGGGCAAGCTCGGCGCCGTGCTCGGCGGCGAAGCGCTGCATCCGAGCGATGTTGTGGTCGAGCGCGCCCACGCGGAGCACGGCGACCGGAAGGTTCAGCCCGGCCTCAGCCACGGTCTGGCCGACCTCGATCAGGTCCGCGGCCGTCACCGGGCCGCGCCGCGCGAAGCCCCTGGCCGTCCTGGGGATCGGCTCCCTCGCCAGCGCGGACAGATACCGCTCGACCGGCGATCCTGCGACCTGGCTGTTCATGGGTTTCTCCTCGGCGGATCGAGCGGCCGGCCTGTGCGCCGATGACGACATCGCCGGCCTGGTAGGACAGCTCGCCGTTGACAAAGACCAGCGTCATGCCGGACGCGGGAACGGCCGGACTGGCGTAGCTGGCGTGCTCGCGCACCGCGCCCTGGTCACACACGGCGATGTCCGCAGCGTAGCCGGGTCGCAGCAGCCCGCGCCCGGTCAGGCCGAACCGTGCCGCTGCGGCCTGCTGGGTTCAAGCGGCAGCGGCGACGCGACCGATAGGCTGAGGCGACGAAGACGCGACAGGAGGCGGACGGCATGAGCGAGATCAGAAAGCGCAGGCTTCCGCTGGTGGCCAGGCTCGGAGTGCTGTCGCTGGCGGCCGGCGCGATGACGTTACAGCCGGCTGTGGCGTCGGCCGGCGGACCTCGGCCCGCCTCGGGCGAGCTCCGGCCCGGTCAGGGCGCGCCAGCAGGCGCGAGCAGCCCGTGGGTGCGGGTCTGGCAGGACACTTTCGCCGGGCCGGCCGGCCGCGGGGTCAATCAGAAGGTCTGGCGGTACGACACCGGCAAGGGGATATTCGGCACCGGCGAGATCGAGACCATGACCAGGTCGGCACGCAATGTTCACCTCGATGGCCACGGCGACCTGAGTATCACGGCCATCGGCCACGGCCAGTCGTGGACTTCCGGCCGGATCCAGACCAGGAGCTCCCGGTTCGCCGCACCCTCGGGCGGCATGCTGATGGTGACCGCCTTGATCAGGCAGCCGAACCCGAGGCACGGCCTCGGTTACTGGCCCGCGTTCTGGATGCTCGGCCCTGGGCAATGGCCCGCGACCGGGGAGATAGACATCCTCGAAGACGTCAATGCCCTCAGCCAGCACTCGGGCACCTTCCACTGCGGCAATCTCACTCACCGCAACCCGGACGGCACATTCGGGCCCTGCCATGAGTTCACCGGCCTGGGCAGCGGCCTGCTGGCCTGCGCCGGCTGCCAGGCCGGCTATCACAGCTACAGCATCATCGTGGACCGCACCAGGCCGGCTGACGAGCAGATCCGCTGGTACCTGGACGGCCGGCTGTTCCACTCCGTGAGCGAGAGCCAGGTCGGCAAGAGCGCCTGGGCCAAGGCCGTGGATCACGGGTTTTCCGTCATCTTCGACCTCGCGATCGGCGGCGGTTACCCGAACGGCGTCTGCGGCTGCATCACCCCGGACAGCAGGACGTCATCGGGCGGCACCATGAGCATCCAGTCCGTCGCCGTCTATCGGCGCGCCTGACCGCGGCCCGAGCGATGGCAGCGAAGACCCCGGCGCCCGTCACGCTGGCCGGCCGGTTCGTCTGCCTCGTCCCGCTCACCATGGACCATCTCGGCGACATCTTCGCCGCGGGCGGCGCCAGCGCACGGATCAGACCACCGGAGACGCACGGCACGTGATCCGGCGGACGCTGCCAGGCTAGAAGGCCCCTCCCTCGTGCGGGTCGGATCGCCGGTCCGCGCGCACGGCGCGAATCGGCGGCCAGCGCCAGGCTGCCGGGCTAGCTAGCGGACGGCGGGGAGCGCTGCGTCGCCAAACAGGACGCAGTCGTCCAGACTCGGGCATTCGCAGCGGGCCGCGGATTCCAGCCACTGCCGCACCAGGGCCGCACGCTCGATCATGGCGATGAGCTGTGGCAGCTTGCGCTCGGCGATCCTGCGCAGCTGCTCGACCGCGGCGGCGTCGCCGCCTGGCACGGCATCGAGCAGCGACCTGATCTCATCGAGCGCGAGGCCGGCCCGCTGTGCCGTGTCGATGACCGTCAGGGTCCGCACGGCACCGGAATCGTAGCGGCGCTGGCCGCCCATCCTGACCGGCTCGGGCAGCAGGCCGATCTCCTCGTAGTAGCGAATCGATGAGGCGCGCCTTCCGGTCCTGTGAGCGAGCTCGCCGATGGTGAGCAGATCGTCTGGCAAGGAAGTTCTGCCCCCTTTGACTTCAAGTCAACTTGAACCCGCACGATGGTAGCTGACTAAGTCAGCCACCCTGTCTGGAGGTAACACATGGACGCCGCCCCGATCGCCTGCTCGCTCGGCCGGGACGACCTCGCTGAGCGTCAGCAACGCTGGCACACGCTCGCCGCCCGCGCCATGCTCGACGTCCTGTCCACCGACGACGGCTTGCGGCTGCGGTTCCGCCCGGATCCCGGAGTCGAAGCCGAGCTGCGCGAACTCGCCGCTTTGGAGCGGGACTGCTGCGCGTTCGCCGACTGGACGGTGCACGGCGACGACGACGCCTGGGTGATGGACATCCGCGGCACAAGCGCCGAGGCCGTCCCGGCCGTGCGGGAAATGTTCACGAGCGTCCGCGCGGGCCGCGCGGCGGCGGGCCGGGCTGCCGAACTACCGGCTTGCCCGGTACGCCGACGACTGGTGCCTGATGGTAGCGGGCACCGAAGCCGACGCGCGGGCGCTCCGCGAGGAGATCGCCGGGGTCCTTGCCCCGATGGGCCTGCGCCTGTCTGAGGACAAGACCCTGATCAC